>CANNRR010000090.1 GCA_947508055.1 Burkholderiales bacterium | reverse complement strand
GGCTTGCGTCGCGCCGTGCTGCAAGCAGCGCAAGGCGTTGGCGCTGCAAAACCGGCCATGACTCTGCACCTGGAGTTGGACGAGTTCAGCCACTGGTTTGATGCCGTCGAGCACAGCAGCGGCCTGGTGCGCATGCGCGCCACGTTAGGGCAGGCAGACGGCGGCGTGGAACGCCTCGTGGTGCAGCAGAGCTTTGTGGTGCAGCGCCCTGCCACGAGCCAGGATGCCGCCGGTGGCGTGCGGGCCCTGACCCAGGCAACCGATGAATTGATTCATGAAATTGAACAGTGGCTGGGGCAGGTGGAGCGGGGGAATTAAGACAGGATTGGGGCGGGAGCGGTCTTAGCCTTTTTGGGAGCAGATGACTGTTCTGGGCTGGTTGGAGTCACTCACGCGGCACTTTCGTAAGTCAAGTCGGCAGCGTAGGACGAAGCCGACATTCAGTCACATTGGTCCAATGGGCTATAGTTCTGGTGAAATGAATCGTCGAATGACTGAAGTTCAAAGTTCGCAAAATTTCGGCGGGATAGGCGACAGGACTCAATGGGACGGAAATGAATTCAAATTTTGAACCACTTGACCGAACAACCCTGCCACATACGCCATACCGCTGGACGAGCCTTGGTATTTGCGTGTGGGGTTGCAGTTTATTTTCTTGTCTAACTTGGGAGTGCCAAGATAGGCGCTCAGCTACATTGTGTTAGGCCTCGCGAACAGGCGTCGATCGACAGTTCCAGCCAGCTTCGCCTTTGGAGGAATCAGTCATGCGAAAGAAGCTCTTCAAATTCTTAGCATTTCTGATCGGACTGCTCTATTTGGCAACGGGCGTACATGGATTTCTCCATGACCGAAATCTCAGAGTACATGGCACCCTCGTACCTGTCGAGACACTGACGAATATCACTTCACGCTCCTCAAGAGCGGGCGCGACCTATCACGCCGACCTTCGCTTCCACACTCTTGAGTCCAAGGAGATGACTGTCAATCACGAGGTCCCTGAAGAATTGCTCAATCGCGCGAAGGCAGGCAAAAGACTAGCGATCTACTATGATCAGCAAATCCCTACAGATGTCCTCTTGCAAGAAGAGAGTCACAGCTGGTGGGTTGCAGTGCTCGTTGGCCTTGGCATCATGCTTGCGTCAGTCTTCTTCATGTATCCAGCGAAAGCCAGCGGGGCCTAATATTTCGGTCAGGTTACCTCTACGTTAAAGTTCCAAATAGGATGACTTGGATGACCGCTGTCTGGAAATTTGGATGTCGGATATGTGCACGTTGCGGTCATTGGCTCAGGGTGAGTTCTCGGAAGCTGCCGTCCAATTGGCAGCATTGATTTTCCTGGCCTGAAGCGGGGTACGCTTTTCGCCCGGCAGAACTCCCATGGAATTGCTCGCTTGGGCTAGGCGCCATCGACTAGTTTTTGCAATGGCGGTTGGTAAGGGGGGAGCGAATTTCTAGTGATGCCCCCGCTTCAACTCAGCCAGTGAATACTTGGTGCCTCGCCAAATAACTCCACCCCTGATCCAAGTCAGAATTACCCCTCGCCAAATAGTGGCTAACGAAATGATCCCAGTTAGCGGCCAATAGATCAAACACCACGGACTCCATATCGTGTATCGCAGGACAACTACGAATGTTGCCAAACTCATTGCCAACGCTGCCAGGCAAAGCCACCATGCCGCTCCAGTTGCAATGAGAAGGCCGACCCAGGGCCAATAGCGTACCGGCAGTACGATGCTGGTGACAAATATCAGCTTGATTGGCTGGTAATCGCACATTGCGTAGCTGTTCTTTTCCAAACCCTTGACCATGTCCCAGGTACTGCGGTACCACTCGACTGCGACCATCCCGGCTCCCTGAAGGACCTCTTGGCTAAAGCCGCCCGCTTTCATCAGCTTGCCAAGCATGATGTCATCAACCACCTCAAGGGCCAGGCGCTCATGTCCACCGACTTTGCGATAGGCAGAGGTACGAACCAAATTGAATGCACCCATGCCCATGTAGTGCTTCTGAGAGGTACTGGCCTTCCAGGGTTTGAGGGTCAAATACAAGGAGATGTAGCCGTTTAGCATGATGGCGGCAAGCAATCGGTCCTTGACAATCAATTCTGCAATTACGACCAGGTGGTCCAACGCATGGTTTTGACAGTGGGCCACGGCACGATTGAGAGCCGAGGCGTCGAACATGACGTCGGCATCGGTGAATAGCAGAAAGTCGCCGCTGGCTACCTTCGCGCCTTCGTGCAGCGCATGGTTCTTGCCCAACCAACCGGCGGGCAATTTGTATATTTGCAGAACCCGCAATGCAGAGTTCGCTTGACTGAGACGTTCCAGAATCGCGCCTGTCGCATCAGTTGAGCGATCATTGATAGCAATGATTTCAAGGTTTGGATAGTTCAATGCCAACAGGGAGCGCATGGCCGGTTCAATGGTGTTGGCCTCGTTGAGTGCCGAGACGATGATGGACAGTCTTGGAGGATTCGCGCCAATCTCTGGTGCAAACTCATGCAGGCATTTGAATTTGCGCATGCCAACCGCGATTTCGGCTAAGACCAGGAGCGTCGTGAGACACACAATGAGAGATATCCAGAATTCGAAATTCACGTTGATCTCCAATGTGTACTCTCGTCGGGAAAATCACCGAAAAGAGATATGTGAAGTTAAGGTGCGATTTGGTAGCAATGCACGCTGATTTCGTGATGGTTAACTTTAGCGCAGTTCCGCGTTGACCGCTGCGCTTTTACTTACGTTGTGCGTTTCACAGCCAGGCTGCGTGGAGCGTCAATCTGTGAGTTTTTGCAACGCCTGTGCGCGAATTTAAGTGACTTAACGAGATTGGACAATTCATCAAAGCGTACGGGTTCAAAGGCGAGCAGAGTGCCCTGTGTCCAATTGGGGAACGTTGCCCGCAAATTGGCTATTTCGCTGGGCATGCATACGCAGCGGCCGAGTGCTACTTTCCGACGCTTACTGCGCGCCAAGCAGCTTCGACGTAAAAGCTAAAAATCAGCTAGCCTGAATGCCCGCTGACTGAAAACTTGGATGTCCGCAACGAGGCTCTAGGAGCTAGCTACAGGAGCTAGCTACTTTTCTCGGAGGGTGGTCCTCAAGATTAGACTTCGGCAATGTAGGGAATCTAGCGCGATTGCATTAGCCGCTCGTTGCTGAAAACTGCCGTTCACCAAAGTGGTCATAGGTAAAACCATTTGTCTCGCGGAAAATGGCGAAAAGTGCTACGCTACTTTGCAAACGCCATGCTTCCGACGGAGTCCTAACCATGCCCGTGCTCAAACTTGATCAGCTCATCGCGACACAGGAATTGCTCTCCATTGTTCACCGACTGAACGATGCCGCACCAGGGCTTGTTTTGTCGACAGGCCAAAGTGGCAGCGGAAAGATGACAACTCTGCTGGCCATAGCCTTGCAACTGGCCAGACCCGGTCAGACTGTCGTGCTGATCACCGAGCAAAAGGAGGATGTAGCAATCTTCAGTCCTTTGCCGGAGAAATGGCGAAGTGTGGTCGTCGAGTCCACTGAAACGTCTTGGCGGGCCGCTCTATCGGGCTCGGACATTTCTGACGATGCGATCGTCGTCGTAGCAAACCTGAGTTTGATCAACAATAAAGCCGTTGTGCAAGTCAGTGCCCGGCGCTGGGTGTTGGCAACCGTTGATACTGCGATGATTGGCGTCGACGTGGCCTACCCGCTCTACCAAATGGGCATCAGCAATGAGACGTTTACCGACTTGGTACGACTGGTCTGGTCCCAGCTACTGGTCGAGACTTTGTGTACACAATGTTCGGCCCCCGCGGAACTGACAGCCGCAGAGGTTGATTACCTATTTCCGACGAACTTGCCAGGTTCGGGTACCCGTGTCGAAGTTGGTTGCCCGGTTTGTGCGAAGAACTCCCGGTCGGCAAGAGGGAATGCGGGACGCCATGCCGTTTGTGAAGCAATTCTGATTGATGACACGAGCCGCCCGGCTATCAGGCACGCACTTCTTGAGGGCGAACCCTTGGTTTTGACAGCCAATTGGCACGTCACAGTCCAAGACCAGGCTCGAGCCGCCGTAGCGAGTGGACTGGTAGGTATCGGCACTTACCGCGATACCATTCGACGCAATCCGTTGCTGCGCGCACAAAACACGATTGAGCGAGAACAGTCCAACGCATTTAAGCTGGGCAGCCTTTTTGATAAATTTGTATCTCCAGAAGTCAAGCATCGCCTGCTCGACAGCTCACGCGTAAATGCCGTCGTCAGTGGAGAGTCCCGAGACATCTCCTGTCTATTTTGTGATATCCGCAATTTCACTGCGCGGGCCGAGATGCGCGATCCTCAAACTCTGTTTGAAGAACTGAATCGTTACTTTGCGGAAGTGGTGGACGCGGTGTTTACCCACGACGGCACGATCGACAAATTCATTGGTGACGCGGTGATGGTGGTCTTTGGTGCGCCCACGGTGCAGCTTGAGCACGCAGAGAGAGCGGTAGCTTGCGCCGTGTCGATCATGCAGCGAATCGACACTTTCAATTCTTCGTCAAGCGACGATATTCCCATCGCGATCGGCATCGGCATCAATTCGGGCAAGGCCATGGCCGGATGCATCGGCACCGAGAGGAGGATGGAATACACGGTGCTGGGTGACACGGTGAACATTGCGTCTCGACTTGAGAGTCGTGCATTGCCGGGGCAAATATTAATCAGTGGTGCGACCAAAGATTCTCTGAGCGAGGCATTTCGGTTGAACTCTGTCGGTTCACTCGAACTCAAGGGTAAAGCGGTGCATGTCGATGCGTTCGAGGTGCTGCGCTAGCTTGGCTTACTTCCTCGAGATCTCCGCCAGGAAGTGCTTGGTGGATGGCGCCTGTCCTAGGAAGTCCCTAACCAGGTCCATTTCCTCTTTTTGCCCACCTTGAGACAGCACTTTGCTACGAAAGCGCGCGCCGACTTTGGGGTCGAGCATGTTGGGCGCGAACGCGGACAACAGGTCGAGTGCGAGCGCATCCGACCACAAATAGCTGTAGTAACCGGCGGCCATGCCACCCACGATATGACCGAAAGAGGCTGGAAATATGGTGTCATCGGCGTGGCCGAGCAAGGTCGCGGCTTCAAGGTTCCTCCACAATTCCAACGGCGATACCGGGGTCGTTGAGAGTTCCATGTCGTACACCGACCGAAGCCATTCCCCTGAGTTGCTGATGCCCTGACCGAACCGGCGCGCAGCCTCTAGCTGTTCCATTTCCTGCGGCGTGAGATGCGGACAGTCGGGGCATACTTGGTGGAACAGATCGAGCGACTGCGCACGTCGCGCCCACATTTCGAACATGCCGGAGGGCGCCTCCACAAAATCGGTCTTCACGTTCAGCCCGGCCTGCGGGTTGTAATCGGCGTTGGAGAGCGCGCAGTGAAGCGTGTTGCCCCCAAATTCGCTTGCACTACTCGGTTTGCTCGAATTCATGCGCCGCTTCTACTCACCGCCCCAGCGCCGGGAATAGTTTGACCAGCCCGTCGGACATCACCTCCACCGCCAGAGCTGCCAGAATCAGGCCCATCAGACGTGTCATCACGTTGATGCCAGTCTTGCCCAGCACCCGCGCAATCGGCTGCGCCATTGCAAAGCACAACGCGGTGGCCAGCCCGATCACCACGCCGTAACCCACCAGGGTGGAGAGCTGCCAAAAGGTCTTGGCCTTCTCGGCGTAAATCACCACGGTGGACATGGTGGCCGGACCGGTGAGCAGTGGAATGGTCAGCGGCACCACTGCAATGCTGGCGCCCATGGCGGCCTTGGCAGCGCCGTCTTCCATCTCATGCGTGGTCGGTTTGGCCTCGGCGGGCTGGGCATTGAGCATGTTCAACGCAGAGGTCAGCAGCAGCATGCCACCGCCGACCTGAAAACTGGCCAGCGAGATACCGAAGAAATCAAGAATGTGCAAGCCCGCCAGGGCGCTGACGGCAATCACCACAAACGCACTAAAGGACGAAATGGCAATCGTGCGCCGGCGCTGTTCGCGCGAGAAGCCCTGCGTGTAGTGAATGAAAAACGGCACAATAGCCAGTGGGTTGACGATAGCCAGCAGGGTGATGAGGGGTTTGTAGTCCATGTCTTTGTCTATGTTTAACGTCCACCGGTCACGTCGATCAGGGTGCCGGTGGTGTAACTGGCCTCATTGCCCATCAGCCATACAATGGCCTGCGCCACTTCCTGTGCGGTACCGGGGCGTTGCATGGGAACCTGCGGGGCCACCTGCCGGGCACGGTCGGGCTGGCCGCCACTGGCATGGATCTCGGTATCGATGATGCCGGGGCGCACGCCGTTAACGCGTATGCCCTCAGTGGCTACTTCTTTGGCCAGCCCCATGGTGAAGGTGTCGATGGCGCCCTTGCTGGCGGCGTAGTCCACATACTGGCCGGGCGAGCCTATCCGGGCCGCTGCGCTGGATACATTGACGATGTTGCCCCCCGCACCACCGTAGCGCGTGCTCATGCGCTTCACCGCTTCACGGGCGCAGACAAAGCTGCCCAGAATATTGGTGTTGAACATGCGCTGCAGGCGCGCCACGTCCATGGCGTCCACGCGGCTGGCGACATCCACCACGCCGGCGTTATTGACCAGTGCTGTGAGTCGGCCCAGTTTGGCATCCACCTTGTCAAACATGGCCAGTACCTGGGACTCGACCGCCACATCGGCCTGGACCGTGATGGCGGTACCGCCACCGGCCCGTATAGTGCGCACCACCTCGTCGGCAGCCAGCGAGTTGGTAGCGTAGTTGACCGCCACGGCGTAGCCGCGCTGGGCGGCAAGCACCGCGGTGGCGGCGCCAATGCCGCGCGAGCCGCCGGTGATCAGAATAATGGGTTGCAAGGGAAAGTCGCTCCAATGGCGCGAGAGACACGCCGCAGGCGAGTTTATCCATGAAACCACATAATGCGTGTTTTGTTTTTGACAGATCAGCATGACAACCGACCTGCAACTTACCGCCGCCGATGGATTCTCATTGCCCGCCTACGTGGCGCATCCCACTGGCAAGCCGATTGGAGCCATCGTGGTGTTACAGGAGATTTTTGGGGTGAATGCGCACATCCGCGCCGTGGCCAACAGCTATGCAGCGCATGGCTATGTGGCAATCGCACCAGCCACCTTTCACCGGGTCCAGGCCGAGGTAAACCTGGGCTATACGCCCGATGACATCAGCGCTGGCATCGCCTTGAAAGCATCGGTAGAAGCCTTGCCAGCGCCGGGTGTGTTTCAAGACATTGCTGCGGCTGTGACCGGCGCCGCGCAGTTTGGCAAAGTGGGGGTGGTGGGCTACTGCTGGGGTGGGTTGCTGGCCTGGCGCGCTGCGTGCACGCTGCCCGGCATCGCCGCCGTGGTGCCTTACTACGGCGGTGGCATGACTGCACCGGCCGAGGTCGCGCGCACGCCACTGTGCCCGGTACTGGCCCATTTTGGAGAGCAGGATCATGCCATCCCGCTGGACGGTGTGCTGGCGTTTCAAAAGTTGCAAACTGGGGTTCGGGTGGAAATCTACCCGGCCCAACATGGTTTCAATTGTGACCACCGTGGCGCCTTTGACCCAGCCGTCGCATTGTTGGCCGTGCAACGCACGCTGGCCTTCTTTGCGCAACACTTGGGCTGAATCACTTCATGCACTCCGACCGTGGCTTGACCCCAAAAAATATTGGTTACACCCGGGTGAAAGCGTTCCGTGGAGCTAGGACTGGAAGCTTAGTGAGTGACTAGTTCGACCAGCGTTGGATGCCTGGATTGCTGGCTTAACCGTTGAGATAGTTCGAACATGCGGACTTTCATTGCGCAGAGCGGTTCTGGCCTTCTTCAAAAGACTTTCCAGATCTTCTCCGTCGTTTGGATAATTCACGCAGGCTAGTTTTTCGTGAGGACGGATCAACGTTGTATTGTCCAATTCAATCAGTTTGGCTAGCTCGTGTTTCAGTTTTCCGGTGAGGCATTGTGTGTCTGCAAGGTCTTTGATTGATTCCGCAATGATGACAAAGTCACTGCTGCTGATGCGCATAATGCTGTCCGAATCTCTGAGCACATTTCTGAGTCTGGTTGCTACTGTGGTAACGACCTTGGTTCCCGCCTGCAGCCCGTAGCGTTCATTGATCGGATTGAAGTCATTAAGTGTCACCAAGTACAAAGCGACTTGGGTCCGGTTGCGTTTGGCCCGTATCGTAGCTTGCACAAAGCGGTCAGGAAGAAGGCGAATGTTAGGCAAACTGGTCAAGCCATCGTAGTTGGCCTGCAGGTCAAACTTGACCGTTTTGGCATAGAGCCGCTCGTTTTCTGCTTCGAGCTGGGCGATGGTGCGCATCGTCATTCGATGGCACGCATCGCTCCCCCAAAGGAGTCCGATGGACGCAACCAGATAGAAACTCATGGCCGTTGCAATGGCGGTATTGTTGATCACCATATCCAGGCGGCTGGCCAAGGCAATACCCAACACGATGCAAAGTGGAATTCCAAATACCATGGCGTTTCGGCGAAGCACGGCACGGTGTTTGTTCACAATCGCGGTGTTCTTCTCGTTTTGCATACTGCACCTCATCAAATTGCTGGTATTGGCCAATGGACGCAGGGAGACCACCCCCGGACGCCAATTTGCCGGTTAATACGGGAATTCGACAGAAATCCCGTAAACAACTAATTTGGTTTATATGTTAAAAACGATAGCCACTTTTCAAAAGTGGTATTTGTCCTGTTACGGAGCCAGACTAACAGATCTTGTTTGCGGCGATGTGTGTCTTGATTACGCGGGTATGCATTGAATCCAGATATCCGATCATTCGCTCCGGGTTTACTGGCTTTTGATAAAACGTGACCCAATCGGGTAACTTGCCAAGTTTTTGCGCCTCAACGCGGTTCATCGCCGACAGAACAATGAGATCAATAGGGTGGTAAGCAGGGTCCTGCTCAAGCATCTTGATTAGATGAAAACCGTCAAAAGGCTTCATTAACAGGTCAGTCACGATCAAATCGGGTCTTTGACGCTCCAATTGAATGAGCGCGACAGAGGCGTCAGGCGCCACCGTAAGGTCCACCGGATAGTCGCATCTCTCAATTAATGTCCTGAAATAGCTGACCTGAATCTCATCGTCTTCCGCCAGCAGCACGCGCATTCGCTCGGTTGGCGTTCGGTAGGCGGTATCGCCAGATTGCTCTCTGGTCATTCTGAGTTGCTCGACAGCGGCGCTGCTAATTCTCCGATGCCCACCAGGCGTAATCCACGCTTGCAAGGCTCCAGATTGCACCATTTTCTGAACCGAGGTCACCGACAAGCCGAGTCGCGCGGCCGCTTCACGTGTTGTAAGGACATCAGGCAGAGGTTGGGTGGTCATTACAAAGTAATAAATCCGTTGAATTGATGGATATGCGAGATTTGCTGATTCTATTCACTGGCCTTCCTATCGCCCCGTGCGCGCCAGATAGCGCTTGTTCCAGAACAGTGCCACCAGCCCAAAAGCAACCACCGCCATGAAACTCACCGCTAGCCAGATACCGCTTTCTTTGTGAATCAGCGGTAGGGCGTCAAAGTTCATTCCAAAGAAGCCGGTGATCAGGTTCAGCGGCAAGAAGATTGCGGTCAGCACGGTGAGCGTGCGCATGATGTCGTTGGTGCGGCTGCCCTGCACGCTGAAGTGCATCTGCACTGCGGTCTCGGCGCTCTGCTCCAGGCGGCGCACATGGTGCACCACCCGCTCGATGTGCTCCAGCACATCGCGGCTGCGTACATGCAGCAGATCGCGCTCGCGGTGTGCCGCTGGCGTGGTGGCGTCTGGCCACGTCTTTAGCGCCTCAATCCAGTCCTGCATGGCGGCACGCTGGTCTTCGCAGATTTCGTCCAGTGTGTGCAAGGAGAGGCGCGCATCCAGCAGGGAGCCCCAGTTGTTGAATCGTGTCTTGGGGTTGAGCAGTTCGGACTGCCAGTGGTCCAACTGGTGGGTGAGTTCGCGGCGCAGTTCCAGAAACCCGTCCACCATCTGGTTGATGATGCGTAGCATGAGGTCGGCCGGGCTGGTGGGCATGCGCGCTCCAGCGGTGCGGGACTCCAGACTGACAGCCTGCAACAATTTGGCGGCGTACGCATCGCGCACGGTGCAATCGGTGGGGTGCACGGTCAGCAACACGCGGTCGAACACGGCGAAACCGACCGGGCTGGTGTCAATGCGCCGCAAAATGGGCGGGCCGCCGCGGTGCGGCACCTGCGTCAGCGGTTGGCCGGGATTGTCGAGGTCGGTCGGGTGGTTGCCGGCTGCCAGTCGGCGAAAGACCAGCACGTCGTATTGCGATGTGTAGTCGTAGTGCGACGGCAGTTGGTTGTTGATCAGGTCGGAGATGTGCAAATCGACCAACTGCTGGCCGCACAGGGCCTGCAGCATGGTTTGCACCTCGCTTTGCAGCACTTCAAACTCGCGTCGCGCGCAAGCCACCCAAACCAGACCCTGTGCGGGCGGGCCGGCCGCGGTGAGGGCCTGCAGGTCACTGCTTTCCGTAACACTGGTGCTCTGGATGTGAAAGATGCGCATGGGCCTGGTCGTCAAGACTATATGTTGAATAGGGTGTTAGCCCCCGAATGTATTGCGTAGCAAGCTACTATTTTGATAGCAGTCTGGCGGCGTCAAGCGCAAAGTAGGTCAGCACACCGTCAGCCCCGGCGCGCTTGAAGGCCAGCAGGCTTTCCATCATCACGGCATCGTGGTCGAGCCAGCCATTCTGGGAAGCGGCTTTAAGCATGGCGTATTCGCCAGACACTTGGTAGGCGAAGGTCGGAATCTTGAACTCGTCTTTCACGCGTCGAACCACGTCCAGGTAGGGCATGCCGGGCTTGACCATGACCATATCGGCGCCTTCGGCAATGTCCATGGCCACTTCGCGCAGGGCTTCGTCTGTATTGGCGGGGTCCATCTGGTAGACCTTTTTGTTGCTCTTGCCCAGATTACTGGCCGAGCCTACCGCGTCGCGGAAGGGGCCGTAGAAGGCGCTGGCGTACTTGGCGCTGTAGGCCATGATGCGGGTGTGGATGTGGCCGTTGGCTTCCAGCGCGGCCCGGATGGCGCCAATGCGGCCGTCCATCATGTCGCTGGGTGCGACGATGTCAACGCCGGCATTGGCCTGGGTCATGGCCTGCTGCACCAGCATGGCCACAGTTTCATCATTCAGGATGTAGCCTTGGGCTTCGGGTCGCTTGTCGGGTAGGCCGTCCTGACCGTGGCTGGTGAAGGGGTCCAGCGCCACATCGGTCATGACACCGAGTTGGGGAAACTCCTTTTTCAGTGCCCGCACCACGCGCGGGATGAGCCCGTCGGGGTTTAGCGCCTCGGAGCCCTCGTAATTTTTCAAGGACTGGTCGATCACCGGGAATAGCGCGATCACCGGAATTTCCAGCTTTACGCACTCTGCGGCTACAGGCAGCAGCAGATCCAGGCTCAGACGCTCCACGCCGGGCATGGATGCAATCGGTACGCGCTGGTTTTTGCCGTCGACCACAAAAACTGGGTAAATCAGGTCGTGCGCGGTGAGCGTGTTTTCGCGCACCAGGTTGCGGGTAAAAACATCGCGGCGCAGGCGGCGCGGGCGGCCAAGGGGGTAGGGGGCGTAGGGAGTCATGGGGAAAATTGTGCCTGAAACTGAAATGTCTTTGCCGTTGCGAAGGGTGTCGCCTGCCTAAATACCTCAAATAATTTACGGTTATTTTCTAAAATCTCTTGCAAACGTTGGAGTTTTTTGTTAAATTTGCGTTGGGTAGCTTGCTACCTCCCGCTTTTCCTCCCTGAGCGGGGCCTTGATGTGTGACAGCAAATAGGCTTACCACCCCAGCCCTCGTGCTGGGGTTTTTTTTGACCTAAACTTCTTGCATGGCATACCTTCTCGTCAAATCCTTTCATATCGTGTTCGTGGCCAGCTGGTTCGCTGGTCTTTTTTATCTGCCCCGGATTTTTGTGAACTTGGCGATGGTGCCGCAGGGCTCGGACGCAGAGCGGGCCCGGCTGTTACTGATGTGTCGCAAACTCTTGCGGTTCATGACCCTGATCGCGGCTCCAGCCCTGGGCCTGGGTATCTGGCTGTGGGTTGGCTTTGGCATTGGCTGGGGCCCTGGCAACGCCTGGATGCACGCCAAACTGGGTGTGGTCGTATTGGCCGTGGGCTATCACCATGCATGTGGCGTCATTTTGAAAAAATTCGAAGCCAATGCCATGACCCGCAGCCATGTGTGGTTTCGTTGGTTCAATGAGGCGCCGGTTCTGATGATGGTGGCTGCTGTCATCTTGGTGGTGGTGAAACCTTTTTAATAATTTGCGGGACAGACCGTAGCGCAGCGTAGCTCTGTTCCCAACACTTCAGAAAGGTGTGCGATGCACAAGTCGGCGGCCTGGCCGCTTGCCCTGGTCTATGTCGGGCTTGTTGTGTACGCCAGCTTGTACCCGTTTGCCGAATGGCGCGATCAGGGCATTGCACCCTGGGCCTTTTTGGGCGCTTCCTTGCCGCGTTACTGGACCAGTTTTGATCTTGCCATTAACGTTGCGGGCTATGCCCCACTAGGCGGCTTGCTGGCGCTCGGCTCCTTGCGCACGGGGCGGGTTCGGCACGCCATTGTTGCGCCCATGCTGGCGGCCTCGTTGCTGTCGCTGGCGATGGAAATGTTGCAAAGCTATCTACCAGCGCGCATTCCTTCGCGTGAAGACTGGCTACTCAATACGTTGGGTGCGGCGTCGGGAGCGGTTGTTGTCATTTCGCTGGCTAAACTTGGCGCCATTGACCGCTGGAGCCAGATTCGTGCCCGCTGGTTTGTGCCGCACTCGCGTGGTGGAATAGTACTTCTGGCGCTGTGGCCGATGGCTTTGCTGTTTCCTCCCGCTGTGCCGTTTGGTCTGGGGCAGGTACTGGAGCGCCTCGAAGAGGCCCTGGGTTCGCAGTTGGTTGATACCCCGTTTCTGGAGTGGCTTCCCGTGCGGGACACCGAGTTGCAGCCACTGGTGCCCGGCGCCGAGATGGTGTGTGTCTTGCTGGGGTTGATGATTCCTTGTCTGCTGGGATTTTGTGTCATCCGCGCGCGGATTCGGCGAGGTTTGTTTGTGCTGATGGCGTTAGGGGTCGGATCCGCGGCAACGGCTTTGTCGGCGGCCCTGAGTTGGGGGCCAGTGCACGCCTGGGCCTGGCTGGGGTTGCCGGTTCAGGTGGGTATGGCGATGGCGTTGCTACTGTCCCTGGGGCTGACTTTGGTCCCCTGGCGCAGCAGTGCAGCCCTGCTGTTGTTGTCGCTTGGCATTTACTTGAGTCTGTTGAACCAGGCGCCTGAAAGTGCCTATTTCGCCCAAACCCTGCACGCCTGGGAACAGGGACGGTTTATCCGTTTCCATGGTCTGGCTGAATGGCTGGGTTGGTTGTGGCCTTATGCCACGCTGGTGTATGTGCTGTCGCTGATTTGGCAGCGTGACCCAAAAAACTAAAATTCATCTATGACAAAGCCAATCACTCCCCTAGCGCCGTACTATGCGCGTCACATTTTTTTCTGTCTCAACGAGCGCAAAAAT
>CANNRR010000089.1 GCA_947508055.1 Burkholderiales bacterium | reverse complement strand
CTGTTTCACCTTGGGGCGGCCCTGCGGTGAAACTTTCCCCCACGCTTGTCGCTGCGCGTACTGCGCTGCCCCCCGAGGGGGCTGTTTCACCTTGGGGCGGCCCTGCGGTGAAACTTTCCCCCACGCTTGTCGCTGCGCGTACTGCTGCGGCTCCCTGTGGAATGCTATCGAAATAAGAGCGCACTACGCCCATATAACGGGGGTCATCGAGCAAAAAGGCATCGTGCCCGTGGGGCGCATCGATCTCGGCGTAACTTACATCCCGCTGGCTGTCCAGCAAGGCTTTGACCATTTCGCGGCTGCGCTTGGGGCTAAAACGCCAGTCGGTGGTAAAACTCACCAGCAGAAACTTGCAGGTTGCCCGTTTGAGCGCCTGGCTCAGGTCGCCGCCATAGGTACGGGCCGGGTCAAAGTAATCCAGCGCCCGGGTGATCAGCAGGTAGGTGTTCGCATCAAAATACTCGGCAAACTTGTCGCCCTGGTAGCGCAGATAGCTCTCGATCTGGAACTCGACATCCAGAGTGCTGTACTTGTAAGCACCCACGCTTGTCACTTCGTGTACTGCGCTGTACGTGCCGATGCCAGAGGCAACGACTCTTCTGCCCGTCCCATCCTGCGCAGGCAGGCTGGGAGCCGCGGGCCTCAGCCCCGAGGGGGCGCCTTTCGCCTTGGGGCGGCCCGGCGGCGAAAGCTTGTCGCTTTGTGCCAGCGCCACATCCCTAAGCTGTCGTCCGAACTTTTCGTTCATCACGTCATCGCTGAGGTAGGTAATGTGGCCAATCATGCGGGCAATGCGCAGGCCGCGTTTGGGCACGGTGCCGTGCTCGTAAAAATGACCGCCATGAAAGTCGGGGTCGGTGACGATGGCACGGCGCGCCACTTCGTTGAAGGCTATGTTCTCAGCGGTCAGGTTGGGTGCACTGGCGATCACTACGGCGTGGCGCACCCTGTGCGGGTATTGCAGCGCCCAGCTCAACGCTTGCATGCCGCCCAGCGAGCCGCCCATTACGGCCGCCAGCTTTTGGATTCCGAGTACGTCCAGCAAGCGGGCTTGGGAATTAACCCAGTCTTCCACCGTCACGACGGGGAAATCTGCCCCATAAACCCGACCTGGGATGCCCGGGTTGGCATGCATGGGACCGGTTGAGCCAAAGCAGGAACCCAGGTTGTTGACGCCAATGACGAAAAAACGGTTGGTGTCCACGGGCTTGCCCGGGCCAATCATGTTATCCCACCAGCCCTCGGAGTTGTCCTGTCCGGCATAGACACCCGCAACATGGTGCGAGGCGTTCAAGGCGTGGCAAATCAGCACGGCGTTGGATCGGTCGGCGTTGAGCGTGCCGTAGGTCTCGAAGCTGAGGGAATAGTCGCGCAGCGTGGCGCCGCTTTGCAAGGGCAAGGCGTCTGAAAAATGCTGTGACTGAGGTGTCGCGATCAATGCCATTCCAACCCAAATGTTCAAATAAAAACCCGGCAGCTCTCAATGCGGGGCCGGGTTGCCTGTTGGGGATCGCCTTGACCGTCTTTAGCTGCATTTTGAAGCTCGGTGGCTTCGGCGCCCGCAATCGTGTAAATCAAATCGGCGCTGGTGGGTTAGTATAAATCCGTGCTCGGCGTCTGTGTGTGCACTGCGGGTTTACGCCAGCAGCGCAAATAGCCCCAAACCCATAAAAATTAGGGCTGAGACGATGTGGACGACCTTGAGAGGCACCAATTTGGTGATTTTGTCGCCCAACCAGACCACGGGGGCGTTGGCGAGCATCATGCCCAACGTGGTTCCGGCCACGACCCAGCCCCAGGCTTGGTACTGTGCCGCCAGCATGACGGTGGCAACCTGCGTCTTGTCGCCCATCTCGGCCAAAAAGAAGGCCACAACCGTGGTTCCAAAGACACCAAAACGGGGCGCGCCTGTGGTTTCTTCATCATCCACGCTGTCAGGAATGAGCATCCACACCGCCATGGCAATGAACGAGCCACCCAGCACCCAGCGCAGAACATCTGGCCCCAGCACGGTGGTGACCCAGGCCCCGGCGGCACCGGCCAGGGCGTGGTTGGCAATGGTTGCGACAAAGATGCCCAGCACAATCGGCCAGGGCTTGCGAAAACGGGCGGCCAAAATGAGTGCCAGAAGCTGAGTTTTGTCGCCCATCTCCGCAAGGGCGACGATGCCGGTGGATACGAGAAAAGCTTCGATGGTCAACTCCGATACAGGGTAGAAAAACGCCTTCCCATTGTATTCATGCGGAACTTCGCCCCAGGCAACTCGTTCTGGCGTATTTCTTGCGTAGTTTTGGTGCAGTTTCAGTGTTTTGGTAAAAATTGCACCAATAAATAGCATTTCACACAAAGAGGTTCACATGGAAGCACTCAAACAGGGCGCAGACGCCTTGTTCATTCTTCTCGGCGGCATCATGGTGTTGGCCATGCACGCCGGTTTCGCATTTTTGGAGCTCGGCACCGTGCGGCGCAAAAACCAGGTCAATGCCCTGGTCAAGATTCTGGTGGACTTCTCCGTATCCACTGTGGTCTATTTCATGGTCGGATACGGCGTGGCCTATGGCACCAGTTTCTTTGTAGGCGCCGAGGTGCTGGCCGCCAAGAATGGCTATGAGTTGGTGAAGTTCTTCTTCCTGCTGACCTTTGCTGCCGCAATCCCGGCCATCATCTCAGGCGGCATCGCCGAACGAGCGCGTTTTTGGCCACAACTGATTGCAACTGCCGTTATCGTTGGTTTTATCTATCCTTTTTTCGAGGGCATCGTGTGGAATCGGCACTTTGGCGTGCAGGCCTGGATCAAAACGTTGACCGGCGAAGAGTTCCATGACTTTGCCGGCAGCGTGGTAGTGCACGCGGTGGGTGGCTGGATCGCACTGCCGGCCGTCGTCCTGCTGGGTGCCCGCAGCAACCGCTACCGTAAAGATGGTGCCATCTCCGCGCATCCACCGTCAAGCATCCCATTTCTCGCATTAGGCGCATGGATTTTGACGGTGGGCTGGTTTGGCTTCAATGTGATGAGCGCGCAGACACTGGACAAAATCTCGGGCCTGGTGGCGGTGAACTCGCTGATGGCCATGGTCGGCGGCACTCTGGCAGCGCTGGTGGCCGGCAAAAACGACCCCGGCTTTGTGCACAACGGCCCGCTAGCCGGCCTGGTCGCCGTGTGCGCCGGATCCGACCTGATGCACCCGCTGGGTGCTCTGGTGGTGGGCGCCGCCGCCGGAACCATTTTTGTGGTGATGTTCACACTGACGCAGAACAAATGGAAGATCGACGACGTGCTGGGCGTGTGGCCACTGCATGGCCTGTGTGGCACGCTGGGCGGCATGGCCGCCGGCATTTTTGGCAGCAAGGCAATGGGTGGACTGGGCGGCGTGTCATTTGGCGCCCAATTGATTGGCACCGCCATGGGCGTAGCCTGGGCCGTTTTGGGTGGCCTGCTGGTCTACGGCGTGCTCAAGGCGACGACCGGCCTGCGCTTGAGCCAGGAGGAGGAATACGACGGCGCTGATCTGTCCATCCACAAGATCAGCGCGTCACCAGAGCGCGAAGCGAATTGGTAGGGCTTCAGATATCTTGACTCTGCAACGGTACTAACATTCAATTCAATTTAATCGAATCATTGCTACAAGTAATTTGAATTTTTTTGGTTAAGACGCACCATAAACTTCTACCCATCTCAAGCCGATTGCTGCTTGAAGGGTGAATTTTGACGAGCTGCCTGCAATGAATACTGCCCCTGCTTCCCGCCGTTACCATGGTTTTGCCATCGCCATGCACTGGATACTCGCCATCGCGCTGGTAACCATTTTTATTTTGGGCCACTACATGGCCGACCTGCCATTTTCGCCACAGCGGCTCAAGCTTTATAACTGGCACAAATGGGCCGGTGTCACGATCCTGATCCTGTCCGCAGTGCGTCTGGCTTGGCGACTCACGCACCGCCCACCCGAGTTGCCGCAAGCCGTCACCTTGGCCATGTCAGGCTGGCAGACGCAGGTCTACCACGCCACCCACATCCTGATGTACGCGCTCTTTTTCATTGTGCCGCTGGTGGGTTGGGCCTACAGCTCTGCGGCGGGCTTTCCGGTCGTGTTGTTTGGCGTACTGCCATTGCCCGATTTCGTAACCGCCGACAAGGCGCTGGCCGATCTGATCAAACCCTGGCACGCGTTGTCAGCCAATGCCTTGGGTGGGCTGGTGGCGGTGCATGTGGCCGCCGCACTCAAACACCATTTCATCGATAAAGACGGTCTGCTGGACCGTATACGGCCCACTCGGACTTTGGTGCAGCAGTCGCACACTTGAACCACACTGAGTAAACCCATGAAAAGTTTCCCGACGACCGCACGCGCCACAGCCCTGGTTTTACTGGTGGCGCTGTGCGCAACCGCGGCGCAAGCTGAGCAAAAACTGCTGCCCGCACAAAGTGAGATCACCTTTGTGAGCAAGCAAATGGGTGTCCCGGTGGATGGCCGCTTCAAGAAGTTTGACGCGCAAATCGCCTTTGACCCGACGAAACCCCAGACCGGCAAGATTGCATTCACCATCGACATTGCAAGCGTCACTCTGGGCTCACCCGAGCCCGATGCTGAGTTGCCCAAGGCCCCCTGGTTCAACACAGCCAAGTTCCCACAGGCTACGTTCCAGTCCAGCAGCATCAAGGGCCTGGGCGGCGGCAAGTTCGAAGTCACGGGCAAGCTCACCATCAAGGGCAACGCGCAGGACGCAGTGGTTCCGGTCACGCTGATGCAGACCGGTCCAAATACCACTGCCAGTGGCCTGCTGACCATCAAGCGCTTGGCCTACAAGATTGGCGAAAACGAATGGGCCGATACGGCCATGGTTGCCGATGATGTGCAGGTCAAGTTCAAACTGACGCTCACGGGCGTTGCCAAATTCTGACTTTTTTCCCTCAACCCTGCTTTTTTATGGAGCAATTCACTATGCGTAAATCCCTTTTCGGTCTGGCCGTGGCCGCCACTTTGGCATCAGGCCTGACTCACGCTGAATCCGCCTCATATGGCATTGACCCGACGCACACCTTTGTGACCTTCGAGATCGGCCACTTCGGTGCATCGGTTAACCGCGGGCGTTTCGACAAGAAGGAAGGCTCCATCCAGTTTGATCGGGCCGGCAAGGCCGGCAAAGTCGAAATCAGCATCGACACCACCTCCATCAACTCCGGTACCGCCGCATTTGACAAACACTTGCAAAGCGCCGACCTGTTTGATGCGGCCAAGTTTCCTGCCATCAAGTTTGTGTCGGACAAGTTCGTCTTCAATGGCGACAAAGTGGCTGAGGTATCGGGCAATTTGACGCTGCTGGGCAAGACCCAGGCGGTTACCCTGAAGGCCAACCAGTTCGCCTGCTACCAGAGCCCCATGCTCAAGCGCGAAGTCTGCGGCGGCGACTTTGAAGCCACCATCGACCGTACCGCCTTCGGCATGAACTACGGTGTGGATTGGGGTTTCCCCAAGAACGTTCGCCTGGTGATCCAGGTCGAGGCCGTCAAGCAGTAATCAGGCAAACACGTTGAATTTGGCGGCGAGTTGCTGCAGGCTCTTGAGCCTGCCCCAAGGCATCTCTGCCGGTGGCGCGTTAAAGTCATAAGACTGCGCCTTCTGGCGTTCTGCCTCGTCGCTAAATTCACGCATGGCCGAGACAGCCAGTGCTACGAAATCAGGTTGTTTGGCATCGCCCGCCGACTGAGGCTTGGCCACCAAAACGCCATCCTTGTTAAGCGTGATCTGGGTGAAGACACCAGCGTTGCGGTCTACCGCCCGCTGATGATTGGCCGCCTGGCTCTCGCTATCGACTTGTGCATTACCCCCTGCATTGGCCTTGCGCCCATCGGTGTAGACCGCCACAGCGGCCCGAACAGCTTGTGAAACCCCACCACCTGGAAACTGGACCTTCAGCACCACGCCCTCGACTCCATGCTGTTGACCCTCCAGGGCTGGCGCCGGTAACTGGCCCTGCGGTCTGGTCAGGCCGGCGCGTGGTGGTGCACCGGACGACTCGTTATCAGAGGCGACTGGCGTGTTGTTGCGTGGAAATTGCAGGTGGTTATAACGATCGATTTGCATGGCACATCCCGGGTCAGACAGTGGGAAAGCCAAGTATGGGGACGGGCGAAATCGGCTATTGGCAAAATAAAGCCCAATAAACCGGGTATTTCCATCAGTTGCCCGGTGAACGGGTTTTCAACACGATGCGGGTAAACAGCCGGTCATAGGCCGGATTGGGTGGGAATTTACCGCCCAGCGGGTCCATATTTGACCTGAACGCGGCGTCCAGTTCACGCCAGTCGGTATCGGTCAACAATTTCTCGGCTTCGGGCAGGATCACGGTTTCCTCCAGGTGCATGTGCTCCAGGTAGAAGTCCAGGTAACGAAGGGCCGTCTCGATAAAAGTCTGCATGCGCGAATCGCCCAACAACTCCCAGGCCAGCAGCAAGTGCTGCAGTTCACGCACGGCCTTTTCACCCTGCTGGTGGTCCCGGTCTAGGCGCTCGACCAATTCCTGCAACGCGGGCGCCGCACGCACCACGCGCGGAAACAGCAACTCCGACTCTTTGGTATGGTGCAGCCGCTCGGGGAACTCGTCAATGTAAAACAACATGGCCCGCAGGACATCAAAATACTGCTGCGGATTGTCACCCGTACCCTGCACCACCAGCACGCGCATGGAGCGCAACATGGCGCCCAGTGAAGCATGTTCATCACGAATAATCTTCAGACTGGTATTTTTCATGGCGGCCTCCGGTATATCATTTTCAGCATTACCCCGCGTCCCTCCACAATGACTCAAACCGAAACGCATGATTCTGATCAATGTCATGAAATGACGCTTATTTGATGCGATGAATCTGATACGCTTTGAATCCTATCCGTTTTTATGAAAGGTGCACCATGTCTGAATCCACGACCTCCAAACTAACCGCCCAGGAAAGGCTGGTGACCGACATCCGTGCCGTCATTGCCGATGCCGAGGAAATTCTTCTGGCCACAGCCGACCAAACTGGCGAAAAAATTGCCGTCCTGCGCACCCGCATCAAAGAGCGGCTGTTGGACGCGCGCATCCGCCTTGAGGCCGCAGAAGAAGTACTGATCGAAAAGACCCGTGCCGCAGCGCGCGCCACCGATGACTACGTGCAAGAAAACCCATGGCAGGCCGTGGGCATTGGCGCCGGCGTCGGCTTTTTGCTCGGCCTGGTTTTGGGCCGTCGCTAGTCCTTGCGGGCATCACCCGTGGGCCAGCCTCAAAACGAATCAGGCGCATGGAGCGCGGCCAAGACCAAAGCAGTCACACTACTGGCCATTGGGCAGACACGGCTGGAGTTGCTTGGCAACGAGTTGGAACTAGGGCGCCTGAGCGCCATGCGCCAGCTCATGCTGGCGCTGGCCATGATGTTCTGCATCGGCCTGGGCGTCGTGCTGACCATTGTCGGCCTGTCCCTGCTGTTCTGGGAGCAGCGCCTGATGGTGGTGGCAATGGCAGGTGCGCTGGTGTGGGGGCTGGCCTTGTATTTCTACTTCGGTTTGCGCCAGGGCGCCAAAACAACCGAGCCGCTTTTCAACGCCAGTCTGGCGGAACTGCAGGAAGACCTGCGCCAGCTCAAGGCCGCGACACGCCATGGACGAGCGCCAGATTGAGCTTTATGTCCAGCGCGGGCGACTGCGTGAGCGCATCCGCGTCCAGCGCGGAGAAATGGCGCGCGAATTGGCTCCGATCAGCGGCGCGCTGCAGGCCGTTGACCACACCCACGCGCAGCTCCGCAAGGCACAGGTGTGGCTGCTTGCCCATCCGGCAATCGTGACGGCCGCCGCCGTTACCTTGCTGATTTGGCGGCCGCGCACAGTTGTTAGTGCTGCGCGCTGGGTTTATTCGGTCTGGAGCAGTTGGGCCCGTCTGAAGCAATGGTTTAGGCTTATTGGATAATTCATACGTGGCACACCCTGATCCGTCCAATCCCCAAGCAGATACCGAAAAGGGTGGACCGCCACCGGATTTTGACCCGAACAAAACACTTTCGTACCAGTCCAGCATGAAGCGGGCACCTAAATGGTTCTCGTCATTTCTGGCCAGCAACAGCCGGGAAAAAAACCGCATGCGACAGGAACTGGGAAAAATCAAGGGGGCTATTCCACTCCTGATG
The DNA here is from genome assembly GCA_947508055.1 of Burkholderiales bacterium. Taxonomy (GTDB): domain Bacteria; phylum Pseudomonadota; class Gammaproteobacteria; order Burkholderiales; family Burkholderiaceae_C; genus Allorhodoferax. The sequence goes on along the minus strand of CANNRR010000089.1, from coordinate 5,477 downwards.
AAGCCCCGCAATGGCAGCAGGTGGACTCCCCAGGAACGTCTCGAACTCCAGCACATGCTGCGTGCTGCATCAGCCGTCTACCCGTACCTGATCATCTGGGCCCTACCGGGGTCCCTTGTACTGTTGCCGTTTCTGGCCTGGCATCTGGATGCACGCCGCAAAGACCGCGAGCGAAAGGCCGCGGCCCAGCCCAGAGTGTAGGCACACAGTCGCGCGTTGACGCCATAAATTATGGAAATAGTGGCGCAAGCCCCCGTAAAATATGCACAACCAGCTATATTATTAGTAGCAAATCAAGCCCACTGATCAGCGCCTGCAACGCGTGCTGTCGGTCTGAAGGACGCCCCATGGTGCTTGCGAACCCGTTGTACGGCGTGTTGCGCCGACTCCAGCGCGCCTTCTTGCCATCCATTAAGGGAGGACAGTGCATCGGCTACAAAAAAATTGGTGGCACGCCTCTTCTTAGCTGCCTCAATGCGTCGAAATCACCTTTCGAAACCGCGTTGCCGCGGCATTTGCAAAAGGTATTCTCGACCACTGCACGATCAAAGAGTTGTTCAACCCGTATTAGATCTGGTACGCATCGCCTTGCGGCTTGCTGCTGTACAGGGTTTTCAGGAAATGTTGCAGCATGCCCACCTCTTCAATTTGGTGCCGCTCCCATTCCTTGAGCATGCTCTCAGGGTACATCTTGTGGCGAATGAGGGCGTTCACTGCGCCTCCAATCAGTGGCCATTCGACGCCGATGGTGCTGACTACCGTGTATTGCATGCCCGTCGATGTGGCTTCAAAAATATGCTGAATTTCACCAAAGCGCAGCCCCGCAACTTCGGGTACCACGGTCATGCCTGCGGCTGAAAATTGGGTGATGCGTCCGGCCCCCTTGCTGTCAAACGGGCCAAACCATTCTTCGCGCTCCACCAGTGCGCCCACGCCCATGCCGGGCGCGCCATCGCTGGCTGGCTCCACCACACGAATGCGCCCATGCTCGGTGGGGTGAAACACATGGTAGAACGGGTAACGTACACCACCCACATCCACGGTGGAGATGGGCAGCTTCTGGTACCACCAGGCCACCATTTCAGGGCGAATCCCGTTTAGGGGCAGGTGTTTGATCTCAATCCGAATGCGTCCATCGGGTAGCACCGAGTGCATGGCCTTTGCGGGTCGATAGTCCGGCACCGCCCAGGGCAGGGACCGGGGGGCGTCGTGTAGCAGGCCCTTGCCGGGTTTGAGCCAGACCACCAGGCCGCCAAGCAGAGCTGCCATGACAATGGCAACCAGGTAGCTTCGTTTTCTCATGCTCAAGCCACCGTTCGACGTAACTGCGGCATCAGAATGGCCCCGAGCACCGCGATCAATGCCAGACCAATACCCGCCATCAAAATCGCACTGGTAACTCCCGTTGAACGCACCAGCGCGCCTGCGGCGACGCCGGATGCAGCGGGAATCACCTGCGAAATAATCGAATAGATGCTCATGATGCGTCCTCGCATCGCCTCAGGTGCCTGGCCTTGAATGCCGGCAATAACAAAGCTGATCACCATACCGCCCAGCAACCCCATGCCACCCAGCGCCATGCTTGAAGCGGACGCGCTGGTCCAGTAACTCAAAGAGGCAAACAACAGGCTTGCCGTCATGGTGCCCGCAAAGATCGCCGCACCGTGGTGCAGGTGTTTGCCCAACAGCAGAGCGGACACGCCACCTGCAATCAGTGTCAGCGCCATCAGGCCCAGGTAGCCCCCGCGTTGCAGTTCGGTCAGGCCCAGCACCTCGCGGGCCAGCTTGGGCAACAGGATCTGCATGGGACCGGTCATGGCGTAGGCCATGATGGCCGCCAGGATGAGCTGTGTGAGCAAGGGGTTGGCGCGCACGGCGGCAAAGCCCTCCATCAACTCATGTTTGACGCCAAGGCTGGGCCGGTCGCTACCACGGGTGTGCGTGCCCAGCAACAGAAGCGAGGAGGCAGCAAACAGCCCCATGCCGGTGGCAAACACGGCGGGCCAGCCGTAGCGGCTACGCACCAAACCAATGATGAGTGGTGCCAGGCCAAAGCCCAGCAGCACTTGCAGATTGAAAATAATGGTGGCGGGTTTGAGTTTGTCGGGCGGCGCGATTTGCCCCAGGGTTGCCAAGCGGGCGGGGCCGACAAACGACCATGCCAGTCCGCCCAAAAAGGCCGAGAACAAGGTCCACGCCACACGGGCTTCATCGGTGGCACCCGCATCAGTCCACCACAGGCCTGCCAGGCTCAGCAGAAAGAGCGCTTGCGCAGCGTGAATCACCCGCGCAGGCGAAATACGATCACACAGCACCCCGGCAAACCAGCCAAAAATGATCGAGCTGCCAAACGACAGGCCAAAGCCAATGCCCGACAACAGATCAGACCCAACCTTCTCCTGCAAATACAAAATCACCGTGTAGTTCACCATGTGTCCACCGGTGAACGCCAGCAGGCATGACAGATAGAAACGGGTCACGGCGTGATTTCCATCAACGTTGGCTGTGCGTCCTCAATGTGCCAGCTGGGAAACGAGGCACTGGTCACATAGACTTTTCCCTGCGGTGAAATTTCGACATCGCGAGTGAACGAGACCCGGCGTTGCAGCGGGAACATGGTCCATTTTTCGGAGGCAATGTCGTAACGATAGACCGAGTCCGAGTTGGTGCCATTGACCCACACCTGGTAACGCGCCCGGTCCACATTGAGCGAGTAGGGCGTGTCGCTGCCTTTGGGCATAACGGGCAGATCAAGCCGTTTGAATTCACCCGACTTGGGTGAGTAGCGCACGATTTGTGACTCATTAAAGGCCACGATCCACAGGTTGCCATCGCGGTCGGAACGCAGTCGACGCGGTCCTTTGAATGGGGTTTTCACCATCGCGACCGTACCCGTGTCAGGGTCCACCGAGGCGATTTCATCGGTGTGCAGTCGCGCAATCCAGGCCTTGCCATCGGGGGTGATGTCGATGCCGTAGGGTAAAGGTACACCGGTGGACGCATGGTCGACCTTAACGTAGTTGGCGATTGGAATACCCCAACCCAGGAGCTTGAAGATAAACGGCGTTAGCTTGACGGTGATGCGTTCCATGAAGCTGCGAAATGGCAGGTCATAAAAGTTGAACTTGTTGGCAGCGCGGTCAAACATGCCAACCTGGTTGGAGAGCGCCAGTGTGAACCAGACACGGTCTTTGGCATCGAAGCGCACAGTGTGCGGGTAGAAGCCGCCGTCCATGCTGTGGTAGGTAAAGGCCTTGGTTTTTGGGTCAAACTCAATCAGCCTGCGCTGGTAAGACGGGGTGATGAAAATGTGCTGGTCCCGGGGCGACTCGGCCAGCGAGTGGATGCCCTGGTAGGTTTCGTGCTTGGGAAAATCGTGCAGCCTGCCCGCCAGCAGCCCGCCGAGTTGATCGCCAGGTTGCGGCATGATTTTGTAGACCGTGTATTTGCCGGTGGCGGGTTCCACTTCATACACACGGTCTTGCAGGTTGTCACCCACGTACACCATGCCATTGGAGTGCAGTAGCAGGTCGTGCATTTGCGACATGGCGTCACCAATCGGCAACTCGCGGATGGTTGCGCCTGCCAAGGATGCATCCCACAGCGTGCCGGTGGGCACCAGTGCCGGATTGGCATGCATTTTTTTCCAGTGCGCTTCCAGCAACGCCGGGATTTTTTCCTGCCCTTCGCTGGACAGTCGTGCACCATAGCGCATCATGCGTTTGATGGCGGCGTGCCACTCGTCTGCTGATCGCTCTCTGCGTAGCAAAGCGCCACCCTGCTGGTGGCAGAAGTTGCAATGCAGCATGAATTCTTTCTTCAGGTTGTCATCGCCAAAGTCAATGGTCGATGACCAGGCATTGGCCGGCTGTTGTTCGGCCAGAGCCGCCGGGTCAAGCTCCGGGGTCATCAGCAGTGATTTGGCCCCTAACTCCGATGCCAGAATGGTCCGGTCCTGGTAGCCCGGTTTGCGCAGACGAATTTTCCACGGATGATCGGCCGCGGGAACGTCGGCGCGTCCGGACGCATTGGTGAAGCGGGTCAATTCAAAGAATGCCTGCTGCGTTTTGCCACTTGTCGGATACCCGTTGTCCGAGGTGTCGACCCCCGCCGCTTTGACCGGCTGGCGGCTCACCATGACGGTGGGAACCGGTTTGCCGCTGGGGTCATTGACGGTGATCACCACTGCGTTCGCCTGCTGCGCCAGCAGCCCCGTTGCGGCCGCTATTGCCAATGTAGCCTGTGCCAATCGATGCCATATCCGTGCGTTCATGGATGGGTCTCCTCGTTAGTTTTTTTGAAATTCAGCGCTCACACGTCGCTTCATGGTGCGGGCATAGAAGCCAGGTGCCAGCTTGCTAACCCACCAGGCCAGGCGCGAGGTTTGGTCGGGCAGTAGCAGGGTCTTGCCTTGCGTAATGGAGTTGAAAATGAGCTCTGCAATATCTGCCGGGTCCGTCTCGCCGCCGGTGGTAATACGCGGTGAAGTGGCGGATGCGCCGGTGCCACCCACCGCAGCCGCACCAATGCCGGTGGCGATGAAGGAGGGGCAGATGAGTGTGACCTGCACACCCATGTCGGCGACCTCGGTGCGCAAGGTGTCAAAAAAACCGTGCAGTGCGTGCTTGCTTGCCGCATAGCCCGTGCGGCCCAGCAGCGGTGCATAGCCTGCCACACTGGATATGGCCGCCACCATGCCACGACTGGAAATAAGGTGAGGCAGGGCTGCGTGGGTGAGTTGCATGGCGCCAAAGAAGTTGACCTCCATGACCCGGCGAATCACGCTGGGGTCGGTGTCTTGCAACAGACTGCGGTGGGAGATGCCTGCGTTGTTTACCAACCCGTCCAGTGTTCCAAAATGTGCGATGGTCTGTGCCACTGCGTTTTGGCACACGGCGGGGTCGGCAATGTTGCCTGCAATGGCCAGTGTGCCTTCTGGCAGCGTGGCCACTAATGCGTTGAGTTTGGCCTGGTCCAGGTCCATGGCCGCAATGCGGGCACCGGCCTGTGCGTAGCAGCGGCACAGGGCAGCACCCAGTCCACCCGCCGCCCCGGTGATGAGAATGACCTTGCCAGAAAAATTGCGCTCTTGCATGGCGGGGGGTTACTTTGCGTTTTGCCGTGATGAGCGGTACAGATCAAACACCTGCGCGCTGGTGAGCTTGGGTACATAGCCAAACTCTTCTTTCAGCCGGGTGTTGAGCAGTACTGGGCGGTAGCGCAGAAAGTCGAGCTGTTCCGGGCCGTACTGGGTCAGCTTCAACTTTTTAAGCACCCACAGCGCGGTTTGAATCAGACCGGCTGGCAGGACGCGGCAACTTTTACCCAGTCGCTGGGCGATCTCGTAGATGCTGAGCTTGCCGTCACCCGCCACATTGAAAATACCGACCTTGGCGGATTCGATGCCATGCAGGATAGCCCCCACCACGTCCTGGTCGTGAATGAACACGAAGGGGCTGTCGGAACCAGCAATGGCG
>CANNRR010000088.1 GCA_947508055.1 Burkholderiales bacterium | reverse complement strand
CGGCGAAGTGGGCCTTGTTGTTCTTGAGCCAGTCAAAGGGCAGGGACCACTTGATTGACGCAGAAAAGTCGCGCAGGCTGTTGGGCGGGCAATTGCCAGCGCGAAACATATTGCAGCGCAGGTCGTTGGTGGCCAGACGGCCAACCAGTTCCAGATGGTCGTAGAGACCAAAGCCAACCTGGTTGTTGTAGCCCGCCGTATCGACGATGCCCGGCAGCGCCCGGTCGAAATTGAGCACCGCAGCACCGGTGGTCAAAACCTCGGCACTGGGCACCAAGCCCAGCCCGCTGTAACCATTGGCCGATATCACGTCAGCCGCTTGCACGCTCAGGCTGCTGGCCAGGCACAGGCAGAAGGAAAGCGCAATTTGGACGACGTTTCGGGTGAACATGACTGACTCCCTGCTGGTCTTCAGAGAAGCACCTGGCTTGTTTTCTGGCGATGGTATCAGCATCCGCCATCAACATGAGCGCAAGTTATGATCTTCCGATAACACTTTGAAATGACTGTCATCATGATATTTGGGAAACATGGGCTCAATGGGGGGCTATGGGGAGGTCTGGCTCTGTATGCTTTATGTCATACGCTGGCGCAGGCGCAAACCCTTGGCGTCAGCAGCCAGGGCAACACGGGGGGCTTGGTCATTCCGTCGGCACAAGTGCTGCCGGTCGGCACGGTGGCGACGAGCTACGGCAACTATCAGGAGTCCATTTTTGGTCCCTACGAGAAGCAGCAAAACATGAGCCTGGGCATTGGCTTGCTGCCGTATGTGGAGTTTTATGGGCGCTTCGCCAATTACTGCAATAACTGCGACGGCTATTTCACCTTCAGCGGCCCACGCGATATTTCTGCCAACCTGAAACTGCAGATACCAACACCCTGGTCGGGCGGCCCCAAGCTGGCGCTGGGCATGAACGAGCTGGGTGGTGGCGCGCAACTCTTCGGTTCAAAATACGTGGTGGCAAGCGACCAATTCGGGCCGCTTGATGTGTCTCTGGGGTACGCCAAAGGGCGCCCTGGCAGCGCCGGCTTTGACGGCGCTTTTGGCGGTGTCGCCTGGCGCTTTGGCAATACGGGTCTGTCGGCCCTGGCCGAGTACGATGGGCAGCAAAAGCACGCCGGTTTGCGCTGGAATTCTGAGCCTATCCTGGCATTCGGCAACGCTCAGGTGGTGGGCAGTGTGCAGCAGTCGTTCGGTACGATCGCATCTACGGCACAGAGCGCCAATACAAGAAACTATGCGCTGACCTTGCTGATACCTTTGACCGATCAGGACACGCGTGCCGCCGCCCTGAAACCGGAGCCGGCACAAGCACTGCCCGATCTTGATGCCAAGTCTGACCTGACAGGTATGCAGGCCACACCCGAAGACCGACTGGCATCCCTGCGCAAGGCGCTGATCGCCGTCGGACTCGAGCGGGTGCGCGTCGGCCTGCGTGAAGGTTTGCCGGGCACTTTGCTGATGATGGTGGAATACGAAAACCACCGTTATGCACAAAACGAGGTTGATGCCTTGGGCCTGGTATTTGGCTTGGCTACAGAGTTGGCGCCCAAGGGAGTGCACAGGGTACAGGCCGTCACGCTGAAAGAAGGCCAGCGTGTGTACGAAACCTCGGTCAGCGTCGCGGCCTACCGGAGCTTTTTACGCGACGGCCAGGCTGGAGCGGTGCGCGATAGCTTGGTGTGGGAGCGCCTGCCCACCAGCTATGCCGAGCAGACCCGTTGGATAGACGCCGAAGCGAGCGCCTTTTCCCCGGTGCGCGTCGAAATCAAGCCAGGGCTCGCTTACACCGTGGGCACCGAGGTGGGTGCGCTTGACTATTTTCTGGCGGCCAATTTCCAGACCAAAGTACCCCTGTGGTCTGGCGCGCGGGCTGTGGTCGACTACGTGCTACCCCTGAGCAATTCACCCAATATGGACGAAGGCGCTATCTACAGCATCTTTCGCCAGCCCCGCGGCGTCAGAACCCTGGCGCTGCAGCAGTCTTTCTGGCTCGGTCGGCATGCCCTGACCAACGTGGGGATCGGACGTTTCAACTATGACAGACTTGGCGTGCAGGCTGAAATGGCGGCGTTTGTGCCCGGCTCGGACAACCTGGTGCGTTTGTTCGCCGCCCGCTACGACAAGTCAGCCGAAGACATGGCGGGACTGGATCGCGCCTACGTTGCAAGCTACCGACACTTGCTCAGCCCCACCATGTGGATCGATGCCGGCCTGCAGCGCTACAGCGACGGCACGCAAGGCCCTGCACTGAACTGGACGCGCTGGTTTGGCGATATCGGCGTCAAGGTCTTCTATAACAAAGGTGGTAATTTGAAGTTTGCCGGCCTGGAGTTGGAGTTTCCGCTGACCCCGCGCCAAGGCATGAAGCCCGGGCCGGTCATCTTTACCGGGCCGTCCTATTTTCCGGTGGGCTTGCGATCGCTGATCACAGACACTGAGAGCACAGGCAACTGGATCCTGCCAACGCGGGTGCTCAGTATCGGTTTGGCAACCAGTGTGAGCCTGGACCAACTCAATATCGGGCGCTTGAGCCAAGGCTATTTTGCTGATCAGGTGTATCGAATGCGCGACGCGTTCTATGCCTACGCGAAAAACTTGTTGTAATTTAAAAAAGTGTGATATAAATAACGCGTCTTCGTTTCTGTAGTCAATTTTCCCAGGGATTTTCATATGAATAAGTTTAAACTTTTAGGTGGTAAGCCGGCCCGCTGGGTCTTGAGTGCGGCCGTCGTTGTGGCGCTGGCAGCCTGTTTTGGCGGCAGCGAAACGCCGCTGGCCACTGCAGACCTTGTGATTGGCGATGTCAACATCACACCCACACAAAAAACACAAGCAGCAAGCACGCTGGTTGCGGTCACCTCCGGTGGCACTACTGCCACCCCGCTGACTTTCCCCACCGGTTTTGCGGGTGTGGATGCCACCGGCGCAGCAGTTGCTTTGCCAGCCATTCCGACTCAGGTCACTTTCACCGCCAACACGGCTGATGTAACGCAGCCCAAGTTTGCCATTGCCAGTGCTGATGGCCAGGCCAGTGGCACCACGACTTTGGGTTCTTGCACTTTCAAAATCACGGTTACAACCTTTAGAGCACCGCATCCGATGAGCGTTGTGGGCGCCGAATTCAAGGTGGACCCCTGCAATGTGATTCTTCCAACCACCGGCAAACCGGCAGATGGCAGCGTTATATCCATCGACATTGTTGCTACTTTTGGCACCAAGAAGTCAGCAGTGATCACAACCGTGGTAACCATCAATCCTGATTCAACAATCAAGATCAATTCGACACCTATTCCGGTGACTGTGTCAACCGGCGGCACCACCAGCACGACGGCAGCAGCTACGACGACTACCGCAGCAGCGACCACCACGACGGCGGCAGCTACGACGACCACTGCAGCAACTACCACGACGACGAGAGCAGCTACGACGACTACCGCCGCAGCTACTACGACTACCGCAGCAGCCACTACGACCACCGCAGCAGCCACTACGACCACCGCAGCAGCCACTACGACCACCGCAGCAGCCACTACGACCACCGCAGCAGCCACTACGACCACCGCAGCAGCCACTACGACCACCGCAGCAGCCACTACGACTACCGCAGCAGCCACTACGACCACCGCAGCAGCTACTACGACTACCGCAGCAGCCACTACGACCACCGCAGCAGCCACGACGACCACCGCAGCAGCTACTACGACTACCGCAGCAGCTACTACAACTACCGCAGCAGCTACCACGACCACCACCGCTACCACGACCACCACCACAGTAGCCGACACGACGCGGCCGACGATTACCGCAGGGCCAAGCGTAGCGTTAGCGTCCATCACCAATGCTGCCGCGACCCTCTCGGCAACCATTGATGAAGCCGGCACGGGTTATTATCTGGTGCAACTCGCAACTGCAGCGACCCCCAGTTACACAACGGTATGGTCAAGCCCGACTGGCACTCTCACGATGAACGCGAATAGTGCTGCCACGGCGACTCTTTCCTTACCCAGTGCCGCGACGGGCTACAACGTTTACTTTGTCGCCAGGGATACAGCCGGAAACTGGTCGCAGATGCAATTCGTGGCCTTCCGCTCCGCTGCGTCGACCGGAACGACAGGTGCGACAACCGGAACAGCCACCACCGGCGGTTCGCCTCCTTGATTCTGCTCACTTGAAGATGCCCATTGCGAAACGGGCATAAAGGGCGCAACCTGAAAAGGTTGCGCCCTTTTCTTATTTGAAGACCCAGCGTCGGGCAATGAGGAAATTAAGTACCGGCATCAGCATCTCAACACCGAGTTTGCTGGCGGTCTCATTGGCACCCAGCCTTGTCAAGCTGCTGAGCAGAAATGTTGAGAGCAGGGTAGCCCCAACCCAGAGCAAGGCATAACGCCAGCTTGAGCGTAGCCAGTCTGACAGCTTGGGAGGTTTGGCAAAGGTCCACAAGTAGTTACCGCTGTAGGCGGCAACCGCACCCGAAAACCGGGCGCATACATTGGCCGGCACCAGATCCACACCCACGGCACGCAGGCCGAGAAAAGTACCCACATCCACCCCCAGGGCAAATACCCCGACCGTGCCGTACTGCAGCAGTTGCTTGATGATCACTCGATTCACTATTGTGTCTCCTGCACCAGACGCTGGGTCCAGCGGTCATTAGGGAATTCCTGCAGCAGTCTGTGTCGTGCTGCTTTGCTATCTGCCTCCAGCCCGGCGGCGCGGGCCAGTTGCCATTGTGTGTAGAGTGACTCTGGCAACCAGTAGCCATGGTAGCTGGCGTTGAGCTCGCGATAGCGTTGCAGCGCTGCCTCTCGCTGCCCGGCCTGTTCACTGGCCTTGGCTGACCAGAACAACGCCTCCTCTTTTTTTGCTTCGCTCTTGCGGGACGCATAGGCCTGGTCAAATTCGGCGGCGGCCTGGGCATAGCGATTGCTGCGCATGAGTTCCCAGGCATCCGTGTAGCGGCGCTCGGGATTGTGCAGATGCACCCAGAGACCAAGCCCCACCAGTACCGAAGGCCAAACCATTGCCAGCCAGTCGCGCGGCCACGGGTCCTGCGTTTCAGTGGTGTGCCGGCCACTGGCCGACCGAAGGTCGCGCCAGGCAAAAACACCAAGCGCCAGCAGAGCAAGCACGCTCGCGAGCATGCCGGCAGTTGCGGCAGAGGTCTGGCCATACGAAAGAACCACCTCGGCCTCCTGCGGGATCACGAGCATAAAGCCCGGCCCGGCAAGATGCAGGCTGCCCTTGCTGAGCAGTTGCCAGCGCGGATGCCAGGCCATGCGTACCAGGTGGGCAGCGCCAACGGCGTCGGTACGCCAGCTGATGCGATGGCGCTCCTGCCTTAGCTCGGTCACACCCGCCTTGGTGCCAACGGATGCCACTCCGGGTGCCGGACCATCGTGGAACACCGGCAATTCACTGGCAAAGCGCTGATTCGAGCGGAACCAGGCAAAGCTCTGTTCCATCCACCCTTTTTTTGGCAACCAGTGCAGCGGGCGGTCCACCAGATCCACCAGTTGCGTTCGAAAGTCCTTCAATCGAAAGACATAAAAGGGCGCTGCTTGCCCCACCTCCTGAAAAGCGGTGGAGGCCGCCAGCGCACGACGCGTATCTTCGTGGCGAATCAGTACCTCGTTGGCATGCAGAAACCTCATATGCGCTGCGGCCATGTCCAGATCCAGACGTCCACTGGGAAAGCGCGCCAGTGGGGACGAAGGATGCGTCGAGATCTCGCTCTGCAGCTGATAAATAGCCGGGCTGACGAGTGCAGACTCCATGTAGAGCCCTTCGAGCACCGGGCGCCCGCCCAGAAACATGGGCAAGGCTTCCAGGGCGCGGGTCGAGCCAATGTCGTTGTTGGCGGGATCGTGCTCAAACAGCAGGCGCGCACTGCCTGGCTTGCCAGAAAGCAGGGGGAAGAGTTTGCTTAATTGATTCCATTGCGGCTTGGCTTCAAGGCCACTGTGGTTCCATAAACCCCAATCAAAGACAGCAACCGTTTGCCAACTCAGTGACGCAGCCAAGGCAAGCCCACTGGCCGTTGCCAAGAAGGTCAAGCCCCAGCGCGAGATCAGTGGCAATGCCGAGGCCAGGCGCAGAAGCAGACTGCCCCATAGCCAGCCGCATGCGATGCCGCCAAAAAGCCAGGCAAAGGGGAAGAAGCGAATATTGGCAAAACCGAGGCTGCTGCCCGCCAGAAAGCCGACGCCGGCCAGCAGGGCGGCGGCGCCCATGAAGCCGGCATGACGCAGACTGTGGCTGATCTCAGGCCTGCCGGGCAGCGCGCGGCGTAGCGCAGGCAGCCCTTGTATCAAGCCCAGTAACAGGGCGGCCAGCAAACCGGCAGCCAGGATGGCCTGCATGGGCGGTGGCAACAGCTCCTGCCAGCTCTTGACCTCAAACAAGGCGTCGTTCGGAATCGTGATGCCGTGCATTTCAAGCATCGGCCACAGCCATCCGGCCAGCAGCAAGAAAGCCAGGCCATGGCCCAGGGTCAGCAGCCGCAGATTGCGCAAGAAATTCTGCCGGTCACACAAGAAAGCCGCAGTGGCAAAGCCGGTGATCAGCAAGGCAAAGCCGTGTGAAAAACCGGTGGCCGCTTCCAGCAACGCCGCGAGCCACCAGTGGCGACCCGTGGCCACGGTGCGTTGCCAGGCAAAGAGGGTCAGCACGGAAAACAGCACCCCATAGCTGTAGGCAAATTCACCCGCCAGTGTGGAGAGCAGATTGCCACCCCAGATCGAATTTTGTTCATGCAGCAGGAAGGCCAGACCTGCCAGCACCCCCCAGATGGCGATGGTGCGCGGAATCCGCAGCAAGTACACGCTACCCAGCCAGATCGCACCGGGCAGCGCCATGGCGGCGGCAAACATGCCAATCTTCATGGCGGGAGCGAAGGGCATTAGCTTGGCAAGACCCGCAATGCTGATGAATGACAAAGGAAAGTAATAGGACAGAAATGGAAATCCGGCAAAGACTTCAGGCATCCAGGCGGTGATATACCCCTTGGGCAAAAGCTCGTGCACATAGAGCCAGGCGTAAAGCAGGTGAGAGGCGCTGTCGCCGCCGGTAGGCAGGTTCGCCGAAAGCAAAAAGCCTACGCCCAGCACCGCGGCAATCAGCCACGCAGTCGACAGCACAACTGCCAGATCCAAAAAGCGCCGGAACAAAAAGGCCTTGTGCATGTTGTAGCTACTTTGCCAACTTTTCGACGAACTTTTGTCGACCCGCCAGGACGAGTCCGGTGAGCAGCAGGAACGCACCCAGGCCCGCGAGCGCTTGAACATAGCGCGCCCAGTGGCGACGCACCCAGGTGAGCCAAGCGGGCACCTGTTCGAGCCCACGCGCCGCGCCATCGACGACGGTCTGCACTTGCAGTTCGCCAGTCGCCGTCTGGTGCACCAGCCAGACCCCAGCCTGAGCGGCTCCGGTATCGAGCGTCATCGCAGGCCAAAGCGCCCACGGGTGACGCAGCGGGTCGGGCGGCGGCTCGGCAGCTGCAAAACTCTGCGCGAGGCGCGCGACACCTGCATACGGGACCGTAATGCCATAGGTGGCGACGATCTTGGCAGCACTCGCGTCACCTTGAATGTAAAGTTGCGAGCCATGGCGGCGGGTTGGCAACGTATCTAAAGCTGCTACCGGCGCCTGCCGCCAAGCCAACTGGGCGATACGGCTGCCTGCCTTGTCAAACAGCATGACCAGCAGTGGGTCGCCAAGCGCCAGCCCGCTTGTTGCGCCAGACATCTGACGACGCCCTCTAATCAATTGTTGTGGCTCCAGATAGTCGGCGTTGCCAAGCAGAACCGGGACTCGCCGCCATTTTTCGGAGCCATCAAGCGTCCACATGGAAAGCCGGTAAGCCGCTTCACTACCGGTGTTGGTTAACAGGACTTCATTCGGTGAGAAGTCAACTGAAAAACCGACTGTGCCAGTCAAGGCAATGGAGGGCCAGAAGATCAGACACGCCAACGCTGCCACCGACGTAAAACGGGCTAGCAAATCAACGAGCAATCGCATAGTACCTTCATAAGAAACAAGACCGTTTATTATCGCCGCGCGGCCACTCTCGCCGCCCTCATCCCAGCTTGATCGTGTCCCCGGAAAAACCAGCCTGCACCGGAACTGTCAGCGCCTGCTTGAGTGCTCTGCCATACGCAATACGGGCCGTTTGCATTGCTGCGGTCTGAGCCGCCAGGCGGCCTAACTCGACTTCGACAAACTGAAGGCTTTGCAACTGTCCTTTGGCCTCAGCGGAGAGATGATCAAAGTCGTATTCCTGACCGTCAATGGTGATCATGGGCATATTGGGTTCCTTGAATTGAAAAGCCCCACTGCCTTTTGAGCAGCGGGGCTTGAGAGGTTTTCACCTACCCCCCTTGCCGAAGCTTGGGGTTGGATCTCAAAGGAAGATTAGACCAGCGTCAGAACGTTAGTTGTTCCGCCAGTTGCAGTACTCAGATCAACCAAGCCTGTCAAGCAGATGATCACGTCTACCCCATTGACAAAGAAGTCGTCCGCGGCCAACGTTGTGTCATGACGGATTTGTTCCAGGTATGTGTTTCCACCGAATTGGAACCAACCCCATGCTGCGTTCGTGGCATGGTTCGCGTCAGATGCCTGTGCCGCTACGGTATTAGCAAAATCCTGGAACACAGCAGTGTTTGCATTCAAAGTCGAAACTTTAGCAGTCACAAAAGTCTCAGTACCCATGTCTGTAACACCAATCTTCATGCCAGCATGCGCGTCAGTGATCGTTGAGTACGTGTTCACATTTGCACCAGCCGTCGTGATCGTGATGACATCGTTACCGGTTCCGGATGTGATGCTGTTTGAGCCACCACCAACAGTCACCGTATCGACGCCTGTACCGCCAGTGTAAGTATTGTTACCCGTCGTTGCGGTAAACGTATTGGCGCCGTTTCCAAAGTTGATCACGTTGTTGCCGGTCGTACCGGTTATAAAGGTATCCGCTCCAGTACCGCCGGTAATCACGTTGGCACCCGTCGATGCGCCGGTCACCGTATTGGTACCGTTGCCCAGATTCAAAACGTTAGCCTTGGCCGCCGTGCCCAGAACCACGGTGTCAGCACCGGAACCACCGGTGTAGGTCACCTTGCCCGCAACATAACTAGAGAAGTCGAGAGCGTTAGTACCAGCACCTGCAACACCTGTAACTGTTACCCCTGCTGTTGAAGTCAGAACCGGAGCGGTCCAGGCGAAGCCTTCACCAGTGCCCGTCAAGCCACTTGCATCAACTGAAGTCAAGGTAACTTCCGTGTCAACCAACGCCAGTTTAAGTGGTGTTGTGCCCGTGAAAGTCAGTGTCTTCTGGCCTGTACCTGCAAGCGTGAGTGTCTCCGTAGCCGCCAAATGGCTGGTGGTGAGTGTGTCAACCAAGGTCACATTTACCGTTTCCACTCCCGTGGCAATAACCGAATTCGCTTCAGTTGTGCCAGCTGATTTCACCGTCAATGGCAACACGTCGGAGGCACCATTGGCGTCTGACAGCGTATAGGTGACAGCAAACCCAGCCGCACCCGTCAGCGTCAGACCGACGCCTGCTGCGACATTGGAGAAAGATGATGCGCCAGTAATCGCACCAGCAGCCAGATTGCTAAAGCCCGTAGCGACGAAAGCACCGTTTGCAGCACCCCCCATTTGCAGGGTTTCAAAATTGACGTTCTTAGTGCTGGCTGCGTATGTTGCGGTATTTGAAACCAAAACGTCAGCAGTCCCCGCACCACCGTCAATCACTTTGGACGATACAGCATTAATGGTCACGGTGTCCACGCCGGAGCCACCAGTGTAGGCAGTCTGTGTAGACAACAATGTGACCGTGTTGTCACCCGAAGTGCCCGACGCATCAACGGAAGTCAGAGCGCCGATGCCGCCCAGATCAGAGTCCGTCAAACCTGCTGCGCCCTTGACAGTAATCGTCTTCAGGCTGGTCATGCCTCCGGCTGTCAGGGTCAAGCCAGAGCTACCATCCACAGTCAAGGCGGTTACGCCGGTTGCAGCAATGCCTGCAATTGTCGACTTGGTTGCGCCTGTGGTGATGTTCAGATTGACAATTTCGTTATTGACATCAGTGATGGTGTTTGCACCGCTCAACTTGTTAACCGTCAACCCCAGCGTTGTATTGGTTGGGGTTGTTGCAGCATTGGTAATGCTCAACGTACCACCCGTGCCAGAAAGTGACAAGCTGGTCAGCGCATTGCTGGCAATGGTCGAAGCCCCATAGTTGTTCAGCGTGACAGAACCGATGCTGTTAGCTAGCGTGCCCGACGCCGCATTCACATCGCTAATAGCTACAACACCAGCAGCTACACCCCCCGTAGCGGTAGTGGCAGCCACAAGAGCTGTCGTCACTTCGCCTGCGGTATTCTTCACTTCAGCGGTCTCTGCCGCAGTGACAGCAACAGCTACCGCGTCTGCTTGGGTTACCGAAACCGAAGTGGTTGCGGCCGATCCGGTAATGGTGATATTGCCAGAGTTAGAAGTGCCAGTGGTGTTGGAGTTGCCAATCAGGTCACTTACCGTGATGCTGGTTCCGCCAGTTACCGCGACAGTACCCGAAGCCCCAGATGCTGCGGAGCCAGACAACGTCGCAGTTACAGCGCCAGTTGGCCGTGTTGCCGTCGTAGCGCCGCCAATCGCAACAGTACCCGTGGTCAAACCCGACTCAGTAACAGTTACGCTGGTCCCGCCAGTGTAGCTGCCAGCCACTGCAGCGGCGGAGGTCAAGGTTGCGGTGATCGCACCGGCTGCTTTTGAAGCCGTGATTGCGCCACCCTTGGCGGTCAGGCTTTGAGTAGAACCACCAACGGCGGTGACCGTGCCGGTTGCAAAGGA
Organism: Burkholderiales bacterium; assembly: GCA_947508055.1. Classification (GTDB taxonomy): domain Bacteria; phylum Pseudomonadota; class Gammaproteobacteria; order Burkholderiales; family Burkholderiaceae_C; genus Allorhodoferax. The sequence continues at coordinate 2,802 of CANNRR010000088.1, read as the reverse complement.
GCTTGTCGCTACGACAGCCGTCGTGCTTTCAGCTGTAACGTTGACGTTGCCAGCGGTTCCGTTGGCTACTGTCAAAGCAGTTGTACCCCAGCCAGTGGTGTCAACCTTGACGCCAGCCGTACCGTTTAGGTTCACCGTATCCATTCCAGTGACGGTCAGGGACAAACCCGTCGTGTCAATAGCAGCGGTATCCGAAATAGTCAGCGTATCAACACCAAGTCCGCCAGCCAATTTGTCAAATGCAGACAAAATGCCGGAGACAGGACCCGAAAAAGTATCATTCAATGCAGTGCCAGTGAAGTTGTCCGCACCAGTAGTGAGCGTGTAAGTCTGGCCAATGGTCGGGTCAGGCAGCGCAGCGATACCGGGCGATGTATTCGCGATGGTGCTGGCATAAGTGAAGTTAGCCAAAGCCTGCTTGTTATAGGTGGTGGCCGCAGCCCCGTAGGTGGCGTCCGATTCCAGATTGGCAAACAGGTTGGTCGCATTCAGGATGACCTGGCCGCGCATTGCTGGGAAAGCAGCAAACGCCTCACCCAAAGCGGTCAGCAGTTTGGTGTACTCGCCGGTTGCAGTTACGGTGGTAGCCGTCACACCCAGATTGTTAAGAACCTGAAGTGCCAATGCTGAGTCGGTGACGTTGGCGAAATTGCCTGCCAGGGTCGCAGCAAAAGCAGCCGGGCTGCTTGCGGCGAGGGAGTCAATGTAGCTGTTGTACAAGCCGTTGCTTGGTGCCTGGCCATACAAGGCCTGGTACATGTGCGTAGCTACTGCCGAGTTGCCAATAAGTGAATTTGCCATTTGGTCTTCCTTAAGAAATTAAAAAAACACTGAAACCAGTTGTGAATTGGTACCCGCCAGCTTGCCGACTCTCCATGAGATTGCAAGCCACCGAGCCCACCCCTTACAAGTTTGCCCAATAATTATTACACGACTTGCTATTTCTACAAGCGTGCAAGTTGTTTTATTGCCAACTTAGCCGCCACTGTAGGGCCTGTGCCACTCTCGTACAAGTGATGGGCGTCACACGTTTGGCGGTTTTGTGGGGAAGTGGTGGTGTGGCGCGGGGGTTTGTGGTACGGAAGCAACAGGGATTGCCGCGCTGCGCTTTCCATGGACAGTTCCCGCTTGCTTGTCATTGCGGGCCCCGACCCGCAATCCATGGCTCGCGTGGCACTGGATCCCGGGTCGAGCCCGGGATGACAGCTATCGAGCCCGGGATGACAGCTACCGATCCCGGGATGACAGGCATGGTTGTCATTGCGAGGACGCAGCCCGCGGCAGTCCATGCGTTCATGGATCGCCATGGAGAAGTGACTACACTTCGGATCTATGCCCTCCCCCATGAGTTCTATTCTTGCCCCTGGTGGCCCGGTGGTGGCTGCCATTTGCGCACGTTTGCCGCAGGCCATGGCAATTTACGCGTTTGGCAGCCAGGTGCAGGGCACGGCAAGCGCTGCCAGCGATCTAGACCTCGCCGTGCTGGTAGCTGGCTACGCCGACCCCTTGGTTTTGTGGGACCTGGCGGGTAGTTTGACCGACGTGGCCGGTTGCGACGTTGATTTGCTCGACCTGCGGGCTGCCTCAACCGTGATGCAGTACCAGGTGATCAGCACTGGCCAGCGCCTGTGGGCAGCGGGTGTGGCAGCCGGTTTGTTTGAGTGCTATGTGTTGAGCGAGAAAACTGCGCTCGACAGTGCTCGATCGCCCCTGATGGCAGACATTGCAAGACGTGGAGACGTTTATGGTCGATGACGTTCTGGTCAACAAAGCGGCCACGGTTGAACGCTGCGTGGCGAGGGCGCGCGAAGAATTTGAGCGTGACCCACTCAACTTTGCGACCGACTTCACGCGCCAGGATGCAGCGATATTGAACGTGCAACGCGCCTGCGAAGCGGTGTTGGACATGGGCCAGCACCTGGTGCGCCGCGAATGCCTTGGGGTACCGCAGAGCGCCCGCGACGTGTTCGAGCTGTTGTGGCGTGGCCAATGGATCGATGCCGATTTAGCTGGCGCCCTCAAACGCATGGTGGCGTTTCGCAATATTGCGGTGCATGACTACCAGAGCCTGCTGCTGCCGATTTTGGTGTCGGTTATCACCGAGCACGTCCACGAGTTTTTGGACTTTACCCGTATCGTCTTGCAGCGCGATAGCGCCCGGTAAGCGCCATCTTCTTCTGTCACGAGGAGCGCAACGACAAAAAGCAGGGGCCGGCCTCCATGGCGCAGCGATATTTGTCAGCAACCGGCTTGGGCACCTTGAGCTCTGCAGCGAGCTTGGCCCACGAGGAAACAGCCTTGTGAACCTCGCGAACGGTTTCTTGCCATTGGGCTAGTTGCAGGTCTTCGGCAATCTTGCGCAAGGCGGCCAATGTCGGCAGGCCTTCGCCGCAAACTGCCGTGGTGTGCTGGTTGTTGATGCCGCCACTAAAGGTCAGGTCGTAGGCCGGGGTAAGAGCCCAGCCTTTGTCGCCCCGCATGAATGCAAAGTTCTTGACGTGGTCGTCTTTGTTGTGAGCCAGGACATTGAAGACCATCAATCTGAAGGCTTTGGCGACCTGCGTAACGTCCTTGGTGACGAACGACACGGCTTTCAGGAGCCCTGCATAGTCGATGCTGGGCGCGCGATGGGATATTTCAAGCATTCCACCAAGAGAGATGACGTGACGCTTGCTGTTGCCTACCCTGTCGAAGCGCTGAACGGCAAAAAAGTCTTCTTTCTTGCCGCGCACCAGCGCACTGATCAGCCTTGTTGGTGGCATTTCGATTTTTGCAGCCGCTGCCATTCTTGCGTAGGCCAGT
>CANNRR010000087.1 GCA_947508055.1 Burkholderiales bacterium | reverse complement strand
CTCCCCCCACCACCAGCACGTCAGATTGAATTGGTTTGCGCATATGCTGCGCCAGCTAAAACGCCTGCCCCAGACGCCCCACACCCTCTTCAATCTTCACCACATCCGCCGTGGCAAAACTCAGCCGCAGCGTGGCCGGATCCGGGTTGTTGGCATAGAACGGTGCACCGGGCACAAAGGCAACGCCCTTCTCGATCGCCCGCTTCGCAAATTCGCCACCATCTGCCAATTTGCCGTCAGCGCCAGTTAGTCGCGCCCACACAAAAAGACCGCCTTGTGGCTGCACGAACGCGATGGCATCACCCAGTTCCTTGCGCAGCGCGTTGCCCATGGCCAGTGCGCGCTCGGCGTACACCTTGCGCACGTTGGCCAACGTGGCGGGCATGCGTCCCGCCTTCAGGTATTGCGCGGCGGTGGCTTGGGCGAAGGTGCTGGTGTGGGCATCGCTGAACTGCTTGCACATGGTGGCCTTGCCCAACAGCTCGGGTGGAGCGATCATCCACCCCACACGCAGGCCGGGACTAAGCACTTTGCTGAGCGATCCACAGTGCGCCAGCAGCTCGCGGCTACCGGGAACACCCGCGCTCAGGGCCAGCAGTGATAGCGGCGGTGCAGCGTTGAAATACAGGTCCCCGTAAGGGTCGTCTTCCACAATCAGCGTCTGGTATTGCACGGCCAGTTCCAGCACGCGCTTGCGGCGCTCCAAGCTCAGCATGGCCCCGCTGGGGTTGCCAAATGTGGGGATGAGGTAAACGAACTTCGGTTTATGTTCTGCAATCAGCGCTTCGAGCTTGTCCACCTGCACGCCATTGGCGTCAATGGGCGCGCTGATCAACTCGGCGCCGTAGAGACGAAAGCACTGGATGGTGGCCAGAAAGGTGGGGCCTTCCACGATCACCTTGTCGCCCGGGCTGATCATGGTTTTCCCCAGCAGGTCCAGCGCCTGCTGGCTGCCGGTGGTGACGATGAGGTTCTCGGGCGACACGTCTTTGCAGCCTTTGCTGGCCATGAAACTGGCCAACTGCTCTCGCAGCGGGTTGTGCCCCTCGGTAGCACCATATTGCAGTGTGGCACCCGGTTCATTGGTCAACGCCGCATTCACCGCCTCGCGGATGCCTTCCACATCAAACATGGCTGGGTCGGGAAAGCCCCCAGCAAAGCTAATGATGCCGGGCTTGCCAAGCAGTTTGAAGAGCTCGCGAATGGCCGACGTTTCTACATTGTTCAGGCGGGTGGCAAATTGAAGTGGCATGGCAGTTTGAATAAAGTAACTCAGTTGAAGGGTGTATGCCGCAATAGTAGCGCCTGAGCTGCATCGACCGTCTGATGCACTTTTTGCATAATGCCATGAATGAGGGAAAATCTGCCTATCCAGAGCCATTGCACGGGCCTAGAATCCGCCACATCCAAAAGATAACCCGGAGCAAATAATGACCCATTCGACGCTCGACGAGCTGCTGTCCTATACCCGTGAACACGCAGGCCCTTCGTCCGCACACCTTGCCAGTTTTGTGGCAGCGTACTTCGACAACACCGACCCCGATGAACTGCAAGCCCGTGGCACGGCCACCCTGTTTGCCATTGCCAACGCCCACTGGCGATTGCTCGATGCCGCGCGTCCGGACAACACGGCCAAGGTTCGCGTATTCAACCCCACGCTGGCCGAGGACGGCTTTGTAAGCGAACACACGGTGGTGCAAATTGTCAACGACAACATGCCCTTCCTGGTCGATTCGGTCACCATGGCCATCAACCGGGGCAACCGCACCGCCCACTGGATCGTTCACCCTCTTATGAGCGTAACGCGCGATGCACAAGGCAAGGTGATGGGCATCAGCAGCGCGGCGGCAGCTACCGTGGCGGGCCGCCATGACCCGGTTGAATCCATTATTCAAGTTGAATGCGACCGCATCGTCAGCAGCGCTGAACAACTGGCTTTGGTCAGCGAACTGGAACGCGTACTGTGCGACGTGCGCAGCGCCGTGCGGGACTGGCGCGCCATGCTGGAGCGCGCGCAGGCCATGGCTTTGGCTGCGTCGAGCTCTTCGTTGTCGGCATCTGGCCGCCAGGAGGGAGTTGATTTTCTGCGCTGGCTTGAAGACCGGCATTTCACATTCCTGGGCGCGCGCGACTACGACCTCAAACGCGATGGAGATGCGGTCAGCCTAGTGGCCAAGCCCGAGACGGGCCTGGGCATCTTGCGCGGCGAAGTTAAAACATTGGAGACCCACCTGCCCCCTGAAGCGGTTGCACTGCTGGAGTCAAACGAACTGGTGCTGGTCACCAAGGCCATGACGCGCGCGACCGTGCACCGCCCCGCATGGCTGGACTATGTTGCCGTGAAGCGATTTGATGCGGCAGGTAGCGTCGTGGGCGAAGCCCGCTTTCTGGGCCTGTACACGGCCACAGCCTATACCGCTGCAGTCGGGGAGATTCCACAGGTGCGCAGCCGCATCGCCGCGGTGATGACGGCAGCGGGTGTGGTACCCGACAGCCACGCTGCCAAATCGCTGCAGTCGATTTTGGATGTATACCCGCGTGATGAGTTGTTCCAGATTGACACCGCCACGCTAACCGAGCACGCCATCGGCATACTGCGGCTGCAAGAGCGTCAACGCACCCGATTGTTTTTGCGTCGCGACCCGTTCGGCCGGTTTACCTCGGCTCTGGTTTTTGTGCCGCGCGAGCGATTCCAAACCGAGCTGCGTATCAAAATCGGGAACGAGCTAATGGCCGCACTGGACGGCCAGTCCATCGAGTTCACGCCCATGTTGACTGACAGCCCGCTGGCACGCATTCACTACTTGGTGCGGGCCAAGGCGAACGCTCCGCACAACGTAAGCTTGTCGGCACTGGAGGCTCGTATCACACGCCTCACCCAACGATGGGAAGACGACTGCACCACGGAGTTGCTGCGCGCCCACGGCGAAGGCCCAGGCATGGCACTGGCACACCGATTTGCGGAGGCGTTCTCAACATCCTACCGCGAAGATTTTTCAGCCCAAGTGGCTGCAGAAGATGCCGACATGTTGCTCGCGCTATCGCCTGCATCACCGCTGGCAGTCAAACTGTACCGCCCGCTCGATGCCGGGCCGGGCATATTGCGCTTGAAGATTTACAACATCTCCAAAGTGGCACTGTCGGACTCATTGCCTGTGCTGGAGCGCATGGGAGCTCGCGTGCTTGACGAACACCCGTACCGTGTTGGCGACAATAGCAGCGCGCTGTGGATTCACGACCTGGGCCTGCAGTTGCCACCTGACACCGATCTGGCCACCGTCAAGGACCGCTTTGAAGCCCTGTTTGCCACGGCCTGGCGCGGCGAAGTGGAAAGCGACGACCTGAACAGGTTGGTACTGGTCACACATCTGGATGCCCGAGCCATCTCCGTGTTACGGGCCTACACGCGCTATTTCAAACAGTTGGGCTTTGCCTTCAGCCAAAGCTATATCGAAGCCACGCTGAACAAGAACGCCGGCATTGCGCAAGCCATCGTCAACCTATTCATGTCCCGCTTTGACCCTTCTCTTGCCGGTGACCGCACTGCTGCGCAACTGAGTCTGAGGCAACAGATCGACGCAGCCTTGGGTAAGGTCGCTAGTCTGGACGAAGACCGCATCCTGCGTCAATTTGTGTCCTCCGTGTTGGCCACCCTGCGGACCAACCTGTGGCAAACAACCGCCGGGGGTGAGGCCAAACCCTACCTGAGCTTCAAGCTTAACCCGCGCGAAGTGCCAGGTGTGCCCGAACCCAAGCCGTTGTTTGAAATCTGGGTCTACTCTCCCAGGGTTGAGGCTCTGCATCTGCGCATGGGCAAGGTGGCGCGTGGCGGGTTGCGTTGGTCGGACCGCCGCGAAGATTTCCGCACTGAAATTCTGGGCCTGGTAAAGGCCCAGCAGGTCAAGAATACGGTCATCGTTCCGGTAGGTTCCAAAGGCGGCTTCGTGCCAAAGAACTTGCCGCCTGTAAGCGACCGCGACGCCTGGATGGCTGAGGGCATTGCATGCTACAAGATTCTTCTCTCGGGCATGTTGGACGTCACGGACAACATCATCAAAGGTGCAGTCGTACCACCCCCCAGCGTGGTGCGCCACGATGTGGATGACCCCTACCTGGTGGTAGCCGCTGACAAGGGCACGGCGACCTTCTCGGATATTGCCAATGGCGTGTCGGCAGACTATGGCTTCTGGCTGGGCGATGCGTTTGCATCCGGCGGCTCTGTAGGCTACGACCATAAAAAAATGGGCATCACCGCGCGTGGCGCTTGGGAGGCGGTCAAGCGCCACTTCCGCACGATCAGTGTCAACACCCAGACCACGCCATTCACGGTGGCCGGCATTGGCGATATGTCGGGCGACGTGTTTGGCAACGGCATGCTACTGTCGGAACACATTCGGTTGGTGGTGGCGTTCGACCACCGCCACATCTTCATTGACCCTACGCCGGATATTGCGCGCTCCTTTGTCGAGCGTCAGCGCCTGTTCAACCTGCCGCGCTCCAGTTGGGATGACTTCGACAAGAGTCTGATCTCGCGAGGTGGTGGCGTGTATCCACGTACGGCCAAGTCGATTGCGTTGAGCGCAGAGGCCCGTGCCGTCATCGGCATTGAGGCGGAAGAATTGGCACCGGTCGAGCTTCTGAAAGCGATTTTGCAAGCTCCAGTGGATCTGATCTACAACGGCGGCATTGGCACTTACGTCAAGGCCAGCTTCGAGACCCATGCACAGGCAGGCGACAAAGCCAGTGATGCGTTCCGTGTCAACGGTGGTGAGTTGCGCTGCAAGGTGCTGGCCGAAGGAGGTAACCTGGGCTGTACCCAGAATGGACGCATTGAATTCGCCCAAAAAGGTGGCCTGATCTACAGCGACGCGATTGATAACTCGGCCGGTGTGGATTGTTCCGACCACGAAGTCAATATCAAGATCTTGCTGGGTGCCATTGTCGAAGCTGGCGACCTGACGCTCAAGCAGCGCAACGACCTGCTGGCCTCGATGACCGACGAAGTCGGCCACCTGGTGCTGCAGGACAACTACTACCAGACCCAGGCTCTTGACATTGCGACGCACCGACCAATGTATGTGCTGGATGGGCAACAGCGTCTCATGCAATGGCTCGAAGGCAGCAACCGGCTGAACCGGGCGATCGAATTTCTCCCCACCGATGATGAAATCGCCAAGCGCCGCGCCCGCAAGGTCGGACTGACGGCACCTGAGAACGCCGTCGTTCTGGCCTATGCAAAGATGGCCGTGTTTGACGAGTTGGTGGCCAGCAACCTGCCAGATGATCCGTTCTTTGGGCGGGCGCTCAAGGCCTACTTTCCGCAGGTACTTACCGAAAAATTTGGCGCCGCCATTGGTTTGCACCCGCTCAAGCGCGAGATCATCGCCACCTACATCACCAACACGGTGCTCAACCGCACCGGCGCCACCTTTGTCAACTTCATCGCGGCCGAGGCAGGGGCGCCCACTGCCGATGTGATCCGAGCGTTTACCCTGGCCCGCGAGATCTTTGACCTGGAGCCACTATGGGACCAGCTCGATGCGCTGGACTACAAAGTGGGCGCCAAGTTGCAGCTCGACCTGTTAACCAAGCTGATTGCCATTGCCCAGCGCGCCTCGCGCTGGATGCTGCGCGTTCGGGCCGGGGGTTCCGATCTTCCGACCCTGATTCAGCGTTACCAACCGGCTGCACGGGAGCTGCGAGCCAATCTACCGAACTGGCTGCCGCCCACCGCGATCGCCAATTGGGAACAAGCCACGGACACACTGGTCAAAGCCGGCGTGGAAACGGCGCTTGCCCTTGATCTGACCGCCCTGGAGTTCATATTCCCTGCGCTGGATCTAGTGGACCTGGCGCAAAACGCCAACACCGGGCTGGAACAAGCCGCCCGCGCCTATTTTGGGATTGAAGCCGAACTGGGTCTGACCGAATGGCGGGTCCAGATCAACCGGCTGCCAACCGACACCCTGTGGCAGACCCAGGCGCGGGGGAGCGCGCGTGACGACGTGTACTCGATTGCCAGCCAAATCACGCTGGGTCAACTCACGCGGCAGGAAGCAGTGGAGACCTGGCGTAGCCAGCACGGCAATGCCATTGAACGTCTGGGCCGCCTGCTGGGAAATATCAGCACACAAGCGGCAGATCTTGCGCCAGTATCAGTTGCACTACGGGAATTGCGCCATCTGGCGTAAGTCCCCTGATCACTTACCCGGGATGAACAAGGACGCAATCAAAGCCTTCTTCGCCACGCTACAGGTGGCCAACCCCACACCCGTGACCGAACTCGAATACTGCAGTGTGTTCGAGTTGCTTGCCGCGGTTTTGCTGAGTGCACAAGCGACCGATGCTGGTGTAAACAAGGCCACGCGCAAATTGTTTCCAGTCGCCAACACGCCACAGGCCATTCTGGATCTGGGGCTGCCTGGGTTGGAACACTATATCAAGAGCATTGGGCTGTACCACAGCAAAGCCAAACATTTGCTGCAAACCTGCCGCATCCTGGTCGATCAGTACGCCGGTCAGGTGCCGTGCACCCGGGAGGCCCTGGAGGCACTGCCCGGTGTAGGTCGCAAGACCGCCAACGTGGTGCTGAACGTTGCCTTTGGCCAGCCCACCATGGCTGTTGATACACATATCTTTCGCGTTGCCAATCGCACCGGCCTGGCCGTCGGCCAGACCCCACTGGACTTAGAGCAGAAATTACTCAAACGCATACCCACACGCTACATGGTTGATGCGCACCATTGGCTTATCCTGCATGGTCGCTATGTCTGCCAGGCGCGCAAACCGCTGTGCTGGCAATGCGGCGTCATCCAATACTGTGATTTTGGCGAAAAGACGCCAGTGCCAGTCCAGTAGACTCGCGCAGAGCATGTACATTTTTTCAACCCTTGGGGAACTTCATCATGGATATGGTCGAACGCGCACGCGCAGTGATCGTCAAACCCAGCCCTACCTGGACGGTGATTGAACAGGAGGCAACCGATTGGCAGCGCCTGTATGTGCCCTATATGGTCACATTGGCGCTCATACCGGCGATTTCGAGTTTCATCGGCTGGAGCGTATTGGGCATGGGAAGCTTTGGCGTCTCCATGCGCCTGCCGGTGCTCAGCGGTCTGGGCCTGATGGTGAGCCAATACGTCATGACCCTGGTCATGGTGTTTGTCTGGGGCTGGCTGATCAGCCAGCTGGCCAGCGTGTTCGGCGGACAAGCCAACCTGATGAATGGGGTCAAACTCTCGGTCTACGCCAGCACGCCAGCCATGCTGGTGGGCGTCGTCAGCGCTATGCCGGGTCTGTCCATTCTGTCCCTGCTGGGTGGCCTGTATTCGCTGTACCTGGTATTTGTGGGTTTGCCCATACTAATGAAAAGTCCGCCTGACAAATCTGCCGCCTACACGGTTGTGGCAGCGGTAGCAGGCATTATCGGAAGTATCGTTATCAGCATGGCCGGTTCCATGTTCATGCCATCTCCGCCGGCCCAGATGCATGAAGGCAACGGCGTGGCGGACATCAAGATCAGCACCCCAGGTGGTGACGTTCAAATCTCGACCACACCAATCGGCACAAACGCCCCGGCCGAAACCAAGGTGACCATCAAGACCCCCGAAGGTGAAGTCAAAGTCGTCGCTGAAAGCATGCAAGACATGATCAAGCGCCTGGAAGTGCTGGCGGCCGAGCAGGAAAAAGCAGGAACAAAATAGTGCGTACCCAGGTCTCGGGTGAGATCCAGCAGGTGCTTTCAGGAGGAGACGGAAGGTGCAATCAGCGAATCCAGCACACCGTTTTCAAAGTGTAGGGCGATGAAGTCGGCCAGCCCGTCAAACACGGAGTCCAGCGTCGGCGCGCAAGCGCCGAACAAGGCCTGCAACACCGCCGGGTCTTCAAACAGGCCGTGCAGATACAGGCCCAGCACATTACCGGCGCCGTTCTGCCAGCCCAGACCGTCGGGCAACACGGGATAGGCTACATCACCGGCCGTTGCCATGGCCGGGTGTTGGGCGGTCTGACCATGGTGAATTTCATAGCCTGACACGGCGACCCCAGCCAGTGCGGACCAGGGCGACGGTGCACCCTTGTCCCCACCGACGCGCGAGCACCAATCCGCAGCAAACCGCGTCTGCGTATGCCTTACCGTTTTATCCTCAGCGAACACCGTGACCAGCGGTAGCAATCCCAACCCAGGTGCATTGCCATCAATCCCATGCGGATCAATCAGCGCCTCGCCCAGCATCTGCATCCCTGCACACACACCCAACACCGCCCCACCCTTCTCGGCATGCGCTGCCACTGCGGCGTCCAGCCCCTGCGATCGCAACCAGGCCAGGTCGCCACTGGTGTTCTTGGAACCGGGAAGAATGATCCAGTCACCGGGCATGAGTCCGGCAATAGCTGACGGACTGCGCACCCACTGCAGGCGCACACCGGGAACATTCTTAAGTGGCTGGAATTCGTCAAGGTTGCTGATGCGGGGGTAGGCGATCACTGCCACCGTCGTCGTGACCCGACCGGACGCGATGTTGCTGTCATCAAACACGCCATCCTCTTCTGGCAGTCCGTGCTGCCACCACATCGGCAAGGTAGCCACCGTGGGGATGCCAGTCAGGTCCTGCAACATCTGCGGAGCAGGGGCCAGCAGACCTGCATCGCCCCGAAACTTGTTGAGTACAAAGCCCTTGATCAACGCACGCTCGTTCTCCGGCAGCAACGCCCAGGTGCCATACAGATGCGCAAAGGCGCCGCCCCGGTCAATGTCCGTGACCAGCAGGCAACGCGCCTGACAGTGCAGCGCGACCCGCATATTGACGATGTCACTGTCATGCAAATTGATCTCGGCCGGAGAGCCAGCACCCTCGATCACCACCACATCGTTGTCGGCGCACAGTTCGTCCAGCGCCCTTGCAATCTGGGGCCACACCTTCAAACTGCGGCTGCGCCAGGGCATGGCAGTCAGCTCGGCATCCACCTGCCCCATCAACACCACCTGGCTGCGCGTATCGGACTCGGGTTTGAGCAACAGCGGGTTCATCCGCACGTCGGGTCTGGCCTTGGCCGCCAGGGACTGAAAATACTGCGCACTGCCGATTTCTCCCTGCCCGCTTTCAGAAGCCACCACACGTGCGTTATTACTCATGTTCTGCGCCTTGAACGGCACAACTTTCAAACCCTGGCGCGCGTAGTAGCGGCACAGCGCCGTGGTCAGCCAGCTTTTGCCAGCACCGCTGGTGGTGCCGAGCACCATGATGCAATGGGCGGTCATATTTGCATTTAATAAGTTAGGAAAAATAGTAGTCAGTGCCCATGGGCATGCGACTTTGTCGGAAGGCTACAAACGCGGCAACACAACCCACTGGTCGGCCACGGAATGAATAGACAGACGTCCGTCAAACACCCGCTCCACCGCAACGTGAGTATCGGGGTGATGGGCAGCACCGTGGTGCAATACACGCCCCGCTGCCATGACCACAACTTCATCCGCATGCAGGGCCATCGACACCTCGTGCAGCACGCTGACCACGGTCACGCCCTGTGCCACCAGTGCGCGCACTATGCCCAACCAGTCGGCCTGGTGCGGCGGGTCCAAATTGGCCAGTGGCTCGTCCATCAGGAGCACCTGAGCCTGCACGGCTAGGGCGCGAGCCAACAATACACGCTGGCGCTCGCCGCCGGAGAGTTGCCCCAAAGCACGAGCACGCCAGTCCCAAGCCTGGGTGGCCTTCAGCGCCAGTTCCACCGCTGCATGGTCAGCAGCACTGGGGGACGACAGCCAAGGCTGATGCGGCAGGCGACCCAGCATGGCCACGTCAAAAACGGTCAAGTCATCAGCGCTGGATTCGTTCTGACCCAGCCAGGCCAGCTGCTGTGCACGCAAGCGCCCGGGCAGGGACACCAATGGCTGACCCAACAACATGACGGTGCCGCTATGTGGCAAAAGGCCAGCCAGCACCTTCAACAGGGTCGATTTACCGGCCCCATTGGGGCCGACAATGCTGGTCCAGCGACCTGCGGAAAATGCCACATCAATGCCCTGCAAGACTTCGGCATTTCCGAGGCTAGCCCTTATGGAATGTGCGTGAACAGCTATTGAATTCATAGCGATCAACCCTTCGCCACGCGCCGGTGCATGAGCCACAGCAAGTAGCCGCCGCCCAACAAGGCGGTCAGCACACCGACCGGCAGCTCCTGCGGTGCGATGACCCAGCGCGCCAGGATGTCGGCGCCCATCAGCAAGGCGCCGCCCATCAGACTGCTCAGAAGAACCAAACGCCCGTGGCTGGTTTTGACCACCGAGCGCACCAAATGCGGGGCAGCCAGCCCTACAAAGGCCACCATACCGGTCTGCGCCACGGCCGTCCCAGTCGCCAACGCCAGCACCGCCACCAGGCCGCGGCGCAGACGGGCCAGCGGCAGGCCCAGGCTGGCGGCAGTGGCCTCACCCAGGGCCAAGCCGTCGAGCACCGGGCTCAGGGCCCAGGCAGCGGCCATGCAAAGCAGCCAGGTGCCCGACATAATGGCGCAGGCAATCCAGCCCACATAGCCGGTACTGCCCAGCATGAAGGACTGCATGGACTGCAAGAAATCGGGCCGGGCCAGCATGATGAGTTCCTTGGCCGCGCCCAGCACCACGCCCACAATCACACCGGCCAGCAACAGGCGCAGCGTGTGCTGCACGCCCCTGGCAAGCAGCAGCGTCAGCAATACACCGGCCACGGCGCCGGCAAAGGCACCGGCGGTGAGACCCAGGCGCATCAGCCACTGCGTGGCAAAGGGCGACACGCCAAACAGCACCAGGCTAAGTGCCACGCCCAGCGACGCGCCAGAAGCACTGCCCAGCAAATAGGGGTCAGCCAGTGGGTTTCGAAACAATCCTTGCGCCACTGCACCGGCCAGTCCCAGAAGTGCACCGGCGACCCAGGCACCCAGAGTGCGCGGCAGGCGGATGTCCCACAGAATTTGCAGCGCAACCGGGTCTTCGGTAGCGTGCAGCACACTCTCGAAACCCGTGCTTCCAACACCCACACCGAGCAGCGCCAGCACCACTGCGATCAGCAGCAGAACAGATGCGACGGCGCTGGCGCGCTGGTTCATCATGGTGCGCGACTCGCTGCCATCTTGTCCGTCACGCAGCGTGCCATGATGCGCGCGCCTTCGGCCATGCGTGGCCCTGGGCGCACCAGCATGTCGGCTTGTTCGGGGCTGAACAGGCAGACGCGCTTCTCGCGCAAAGCACTCATGCTGCTCCAGCCGGGGCGCTGCTCCATGCCAACGTAGTTGTAGTCACCAACCATGATGATGTCCGGGTTGGCGCGCACCACGAACTCGGGGTTAAGCTTTGGGAACGGCCCCAGGCTGGCCGGCACAATGTTTTTTACTCCCAAGCGGGTCAGCGTCTCGCCAATGAAGGATGCGTCACCTGCGGCGTAGGGACCACTGTTGACCTCGAAATACACGCGCGTCGTTCGGACTGTTGGCGGCAAGGATTGGGCGGCCGCGAACACACCCGCGTCGATCACGCGCCAGACGCGTTGGGCGTCAATCACCCCCAGCAGCGCACCAACTTTTTCCAGCACCCGACGCACATCGTCGTGGGTCTTGGGCTCTAGCGCCACTACTTTGATGCCCAGTGCCTCCAGCCGTTCGCTGGCGCGCGCGCTGATGGCCATCAGCACCACATCGGGCTTGAGCGCAACCACAGCCTCGATGCTGGGGTCAAGTCCGCCGCCAACCTGAGGCAAGGCACGCACGCTGGCCGGAAAGTTGGAGTAGCGATCCACACCCACCAGGCGCTGGCACTGGCCCAGGGCACACACCATCTCGGTTAGCGATGGCAACAGGCTGACGATGCGCTGGGGCGACTGAGCCAGCGTGATGGTCGTGCCACGGTCGTCCGTCAGCTCCAATGCATGCACTGGAGTGCCCAGCACCAGACCGGCCAGCCACACCAGCGTACCGAAAATAGCCCTAATTGCTCCTGAATTCATAGCTGCTTGCGTATTGTCTACGAGGCCTAGAGTCCAATTTGACTGATATTTCACCAAATTACCTCGCCCAGTTCATGGACACAAACAGGTTGCGTCCGGGCATGGTGAACCCATTGGCCAGTTGGTACTGGGCGTCGGTCAGGTTGTTCATACGCGCCAGCAGCGACAGGTTCTTCTGCAGATTCCAGTTCACGCCCAGGTTGAGCAGGGTGTAGCTTGGCAACAGGTCGCGCCCGGTAAACGACAGATTGTTGTCTTCGCGGTCGCCAGAAAGCTTGAGTTCGGCAAACACGCTGAAATCGCGTACGTGGTGGGTGACCCGCGCGTTGAACATGTTCTGGGCAACACGCACCAGCCGCAGGTCATTCGACGGTAGGTAGGTTGAGTAGGACCTCGGGTCGGCATAGTCGTACGACAGCGAATAGCGGGTATCACCTGACTGCACATCCCCACTCAAGGTAATACCGCGCAACACCGCCAGCGAACTCTGCACATTGGTGGTCGGGATGATGAAGCCCTGGACATCGTTGTTGTAGGCCACGGCGGCCAGGGACACATTGCCCGATTGGTACTTCAGACCCAGCTCGGTGGCGCGATTTTTCTGCGGCAGCAATGCGGTGTTGCCGAAGCCTGGGTAGTAAAGCTGGTTGAAGCTCGGTGCCTGGAAGCTGGTGCCAACGCTGGCCACGGCACGCAGGGCTTCGGTCACGCGGTAGCCACCCGACAGCGACCAGTTGTTGACATTGCCAAACTGGGAGTTGTCGTCATTGCGGGCCACCAGCAGGGCGTTCCAGGTCGGGTGGTTGAATGCATACGACGCCAACGCGCTGCGCACATCACGGCTTGTGACGGTGTAGGCGGTACTGCTGTCCACGCTCTCGTTGCGTCCTTCCATCATCAACGACAGCACGTCTTTGCCAAGCGTGATGTCGTTCTGCCAGGTGGCCTGGCGGCGACCGGTATTGAACTTGGTGGAACCACCAAAAGCACCATCGGACAAGCGGAAATAGTCGGCCAGCGACTGCTCGTCGCTATTGCCAAGGGTGACGCTAGAGTGCCACTGCGCCAGCCACTGCGCGTCCCACTTCAGGGTGGCGTTGGCGAGACCCGCTTTGGCCCGCGCGTCCGAGGTGAGTCGATTCAGCCCCAGCGGATTGGGAAAGGGGACCGAATCGAACTGGTAATCGGTGTCGCTGCGCAACATGCTCAAAGTCAAGGCATGCTCCCGATTCAAACGGGCTGTCACCTTGGCATCGAAACTAGTCGAACCAAAACCATCATCATCCGAGTTGTAGCTCCCCGACGCCGGGTTCGAAATAACGCTGATGCCGGTGGCCTTTTCACGCGACACGCCCAGGCTGTAGCCAATAGCGCCGTCGCTGGCGCGCAGGGATGCGCCGGCTTGCTGTTGTCCGTCAGACCCCACGCCAGCGGACGCATCCAACTGCAGGCCCAGGCCGGGTTCGCGGGTAAAAATCTGAATCACACCACCCACGGCGTCCGGGCCATGCAGGGCGGAGGCAGCACCGCGCAAGATTTCGATACGTTCAATGCGCGACAGCGGAATATTCTCCAGCGCCGCACCACCCGACGTGGCTGAACCTATGCGCACCCCGTCCACAAGCACCAGGGTCTGGGAGGTAACGGATCCGCGCAAAAAGATGCTCGAGGTGGACCGGTAACTGCCACTCGAGACAGTTTGCACACCGGGTTGCTGGGCCAGCACTTCGCGCAAAGATGTCTGACCTGCCAACTCCAGCATGGCCCGGTCAATGACGGAAACATCCGCAATGAT
>CANNRR010000086.1 GCA_947508055.1 Burkholderiales bacterium | reverse complement strand
CTATCGAGAAAATAGTTCACTTCCGGATCATGCGAGCGGCCCGACGATGCGTGGTAGAACATATCGGTCACCCCCAGCAGGTTTACGCCGCAGCGGTACAGGCCCGGGTCTTTTACCAGCCCCATCATGGTGGCGTAGCCGCCGTAGCTGGCCCCCATGATGCAGACGCGTTTGGCGTCGACCACGCCTTGTTTGATCAGGCTTTGCACACCATCGGTGATGTCGTCCTGCATCGCCAGACCCCATTGCCCGTACGACTTCTTGAGGTGTTCGCTGCCAAAGCCGGTGGAGCCGCGAAACTGCGTTTGTATCACCGCGTAGCCCATGGCGGCCAGCATTTGCACTTCGGCGTTGAAGCCCCAGCGGTCGCGCGCCCATGGGCACGCGGTGCTGGCGGCCAAAGGTGGCAGGGTTACGTAACTCGGTGGCCAGCGCCTGGGCCTGCGCGTCGGATGCTACGCCCGCCAGCAGTGTCCAGTAGGCGCCACCGGTTTTAACGCTGGACTGTTTGCCGTTCAAACTCAAGTCAAATTACCGTCGTAGCTGTACTGGTCGCGCCCGCTGGTGTTGATCCAGTATGGAGAGTCTCGACCCGTTTTGCGATCTATCTCACGGCAGATTTCGCCATCGTCGTGCTGCTTGGCGTAAAAGTTGTCCAGTGAACCAATGCCCGGCACCAGTGGGTGCGCGTAGTTAGTGAACATGGTCATGAAACAGGTGTCCCACAGAAAGATGTTCTGGCTGAAGGACGCGTCTATGAGTTGTGACACAAAGCCGTTTTCGGCTGTGGGTTCGTGGAAATTTTTGAAGGCCAACTCCCACGCCTTCCAGTAGGTCTGGACAAACAGTGGCACTTCGTCATAGATGGGCGCCGGCAGTTTTTCGCGCGTACGCTCAAAGGTGGGCAATGGCGCTGGGGCGTAGTGTGCCGACTTGAAGGGATTGGCCTGCGCAATGAGCGACGGCGCCAACAACAGAGTCACCACAAAGAGCAATATCTTTGGCAGGGGTTTTGTTTTCACAATTTGAGGCGCCGGGTGTTGTCGGTGTGATGGCGCGCTTGCAATCCCAGTGGTCGATCGGTGAGCCATTATTGGCTCAAACGGCGATGACCGCTCCCGCTGCACATCTGAATTACTTTTTGTTCCATACGAGCCACCCAAAGGCAAAACGGGAGCCGAAGCCCCCGTCCAATGGTGACAGCTATCGAATCAATCAGACCGGTGTGTTCTTGCGACGGCGTGCGATGCCCCCAATCAGCCCCAGGCCGGCCAGCAGCATGGCGTAGGTTTCAGGTTCTGGGACGGCAGCGACATTGCCGATAAAGGCGGCATCATTGACCTGGGTATTGCCAGACCAGTCGGCGACAACGACCTGACCGGTGATGAGGCCCCCGTTTGAGCTGAAACTGGCCAGAGGTGCAAGGAAGGATGCGTTAACGCCACTGCCAAAGGTAATTTGTGTGGCGTCGGGCAAATTGAAAAGTACATGACCCGCAACAAAATTTTGGTAACCGTGGTTGCCAAAGTCGATTGATGCACCATGCACATTGAGAATCACGGTAGTGTTGGCTCCGACATTGGATAGGTTCAGATTGTTGATTACATCGGTGCTGCTCAGGTCGAACACAGCCAAGGCAGCTCCCTTTGTGTCAAATGTGACGGTGCCATATTGACTGATGCCTTTCCCGGTAGTTGCCAAGGCATCAAAGCTTTGAGACAAGCTACTGAGTCGTTGTTGCTCGGCACCAAAGTTGATACCGGTTTGAATGCTGCCCGCTGCAACTTTCACTGCTGCCGGATCCTGCCATTGTTGCAGTCCAGAGGCAGTGCCACCATAGCTGATGCTAGGAGCCGAGAGCCAGTTGTTGTTGGCATTCAGGTCGCCTGCCACTTGAAGGTTTCCAAGAAAAGTTGCACCGGAACCCGCAAACAAACTGCCACCGATCACAGTATTGCCCCCATAGGAGCCACGTCCAGCAGTTAGGTTGCCGCCAACGGTCAACCCCGTGCCACCGTACAGGGCACTTGAGCCATTCAAGGTGTCGATTGAATACGATGTGATATTGGCATTGCCGCCCACGGCGACACGCCCTTGCACGTCGGAACTGGGTGCAAAAAAGTTACCGAACGATAGCAGGTTGAGACTGGAGTCCAGACCCAAACTGCTGGTTGAAGCCTGCGCCAAAGGTACTGCGCCCAAGCTTAGGCAGACCAACAGGTACGGGGCTAGAACACGGTGGATTGATTTCACGTTGGTCCTCGGTTGTGAAAGATGACCCGCTTTCGCCCATTTCTGCTGGGTGCGATCAGGCCGGGGTGTTCTTGCGACGATGCACAACCGCGCCCATCAGGCCAAGCCCCGCCAGCAACATCGCGTAGCTTTCAGGCTCCGGCACCGGAGTAACTGATGCCACGAGATAGTCTTGCGCCGTGGGGCTGTTATAAATGCTGAGTGAGTACGGCGATGTACCGGGTCCAGTCTTTGCACCAGTGATCATGCTATCGGCGAGTTTGACTACCGAAGAGTCGGTTGAAGCGCTTACCTTGACCTTGCCAGTTGTCAGGACGCCGTCATCCTTGGCGAGGTCCCACAGAGCAAGCTGAAACGCTGCAGCGCCCGTGGCATTTCCAATCGAACTGGCATAATTTTGCGAATACAGGTTGGATACCCAGGTGGCCTGTGTGCTTCCTAAGGAGCCCAGACCAGAGGACACACTGTAATCCGATACGCCTGCGTTGGAATACTGGAAAGGATCGATGCAAAACGCAGCGAACGAAGAGCCCGCCCCCCCCTTTGTCTGACTTGGTGTGATGTTGAGCAATCCTGTCCAATAGTTCCCAGCGGTCGTGCTGGGCAAGTTGACAGGTAGCACCAAGTTGAGGCTGGTGCCGTTGGAAGTTGTACTTTCTGCAACATACATCTGCGCCAAAGACGGCGTACTGACCACTGCGAGCGAGGCGAGAAGTGCCAGCGAGTAGAACTTGTTGAGACTGCGTTTCATGGAAGCTCTCCTGATAAGGTTGTCACCGTTGGTCCTGCGATGAGCTAATTCTGGAGTTACCCCTCAGTGTTGTGAATGCCTCCTGAGTACATATTCGCTGGTAGCTTTCAACCTGGCTATTGCAGCCTAATCTAGTGAGTCAGTGCTACTTGGGCTAGTACATTGGCACTATGTTTCCTACCCAGAACGTTTTGATCTTCAGAGGCAAGCGATCAACTGGCACAGTTCTTCGTGTAGTCACCGATGAAGGGAAAGATCTTGCAATTGGACTTCCCGGTAGCGGGTAACCTCACCTGTTGGATTCGTCCGGTAACATGGTGTCAACCATACGCCACCAAAAAGACCAATGAAAACAAGCACTTAGCGGAAACGTCAAGTGCTTTTTTCTTGCGGGTATGAAAAAAGTATGAAAAGATGCCCTGAATCGAGGCGAATAGACTAGGCTTTTCACCGCCCGACACTTTCGCCAAATTTACGGACTCAATCCGCACGCCATCGTCCTCACGCAACGGCACCCACAGCCAATGGGCTCGGTTTCACAAATACCTTTTTTGTCCGTATTTAGCACAGGTCGATTAGACAGATGGGTGCCGCAGCCAGACACCCAAAGAGAGGCTGTGTAAAAACGCCACTTTGTTTTAGACTGAATCATTCGTACTGCGGGAGACTGCCTTATGAAGCGATTCATCGAAGGTCAAGCCCGATCACAAAGTATTTTGCTGCCGGAGTGCCTTGACGATTTTGTTGATACAGACAACCCGGTGCGAGTCATTGACGCGGTCGTTGATGAACTCGATCTGGGCCAACTGGGCTTTGACAGCGTTGAACCAGAACTCACGGGCCAACCTGCTTATCACTCGTTCGTACTGCTCAAGATCTACATCTACGGGTATCTCAACCGCATTCAGTCGAGCCGTCGCCTGGAGCGCGAAGCCCAGCGCAATATGGAACTGATGTGGCTTGTCGGTCGCTTGGCACCCGACTTCAAGACCATCGCGAACTTCCGTAAAGACAACGGCAAAGCCATCCGCAATGTGTGCCGCCAATTCATAGTCGTGTGCCGAAAGCTAAATCTCTTATCCCAAGCAGTCGTGTCCCAAGCAGTCGTCGCCATCGATGGACGAGCGTGCGATACTTCGCCTCGTGTGATTGAATTCCCGATCGATGGCTTGAAGGCACTCAAGAACCGACACACTAGCCCTCGTCATTTGGGAGTCTGAACTGTCCACGATACTTTCCAGTATGAACCGAATTCGTGCCCCGCGTGCGGTCGATCTACAGAAACTGTTCGCACTCTACTCCGACGGAAAGCTCACAGCAGCACAAGTCGCTGCAAGGCAATTGACACGTAGCTATCCAGGCCATCCATCTGCTTGGAAGGTGCTCGGCGCGGTATTGGAAAGATTGGGCGATTCCGGCTCGGCCTTGGCTTGCAAGCGAAAAGCAGCATCACTCGCACCGGACGATGCGGAAGCACATCACAATCTGGGCAATGCTCTGATGAAGCAAGGGCAGTTTGTCGAGGCTCAAGTTTGTTACCTCCGAGTGATTGCACTCAAACCCAAATTTGCCGAAGCCCACCGCACCCTGGGCAATGCGTTGAGGAAACAGGGGCTATTTTGTGAAGCCGAAGCCTGCTACCGGTGTGCCTTGGACATTGACCCACTCGATGCAGATTGCCACAACAACCTTGGTAACGCACTAAAGGAACAAGATCGCATCGAAGAGGCCTTAGAACACTATCACCTGGCTTTGAAATTCAATCCCCAATTGGTAACGGCCATGGCAAACATTGGCACGGCCATGTGTGATCAGGGACGCGTGGAAGAAGCTATCCTTTACTATCGTCAAGCCTTGGTACAAGAGCCTGATAACGCTCAAATACACAGTCACTTGCTTTTTTGCCTACTACACTGCGAAGGTGTCGCGCCGTCCGAAGTCTATGGTGCACATGTTGCGTTTGGCGTTCACTTTGAGACCAATCTGCGGTCCGGCTGGTCCCCCCATACCAATCTCCGCGATCTAGGGCGTCGACTGCGGCTCGGCTTTGTTTCTGGTGACCTGCGTAACCACGCTGTGGCACATTTTATTGAGCCGGTGTGGGCATCACTCAACCCAGCCATTGTGGAGTTGTGGGTCTACTCAAACCACGTGCTGGAGGACGCCGTCACATTTCGCCTGCGTCGCCTCGTTCCCAACTGGCAACAAGTTACGGCGCTGAGCGATGAGGCCTTGGCGCAACAAATTCGAGCCGACGGTATCGATATTCTGATCGACCTCTCGGGCCATACAGGCCACAACCGGCTTATGGCCTTTGCTCGCAAGCCGGCCCCTGTACAGGCGACCTGGATAGGCTACCCCGGCACCACTGGTCTGCACTCGATAGACTATTTGATCTGCGATCGATTCAATGCTCCGCTGGGCCTGTATGAACACTATTACACCGAAAATTTTGCACGCTTGCCATCTAGCGGTGCCTTTTTACCGTCTGTGCGGGCTCCTGCAGTGAATGCTCTGCCTGCCCTGAAGAACGGATATGTGACTTTTGCCAGTTTTAATCGGCCTAACAAACTAGGGCGGCGGGTCATAGAAGTCTGGAGTCAGGTCTTGACCGCCACGCCCGGCTCTCGTCTTTTGCTGGGAAATGTGGTCGACGCCTGCGGCGCACGCGCACTGGCTGACCGATTTGGCGAATTTGGCATTGCAGCGCAACGGCTTGCGTTTAGCCCGAAGTTGCCTATGGGGGAATATCTTGCGCTGCATCGGGATGTCGACATTGTGTTGGACACCTGGCCCTATACCGGCGGCACAACAACCAACCACGCTCTGTGGATGGGGGTTCCAGTTGTCACGTTGCGGGGGCCTTCGCGTGCGCACTGCCAGGGTGCCGCTGCGCTCGGGCGAATCGGACTGGATGAGTGGGTGGCAGTGGACGAAGTGGACTTTGTTCGCAAGGCCGTTGAGCACGCTACGGACATCCAGGGTCTCGCCAACGTACGCGCTTCCATGCGTGAGCGCTGGCTGAGTTCGCCGTGGCGCAATGATGCAGCGATTGCCCGCGGTCTGGAGGCGGGGTTAAGGGTGATGTGGCAACGCTGGTGTGCTGGTCTGACGGCAGCACATTTTCAGGTGGAGGCTACGCCCAGCGAGTCGACATATGCATGAAGGTGCGAGCCTGCCCTTGCGCATTCCAGTGCTGGTGCCCGACCTGCCGGACGCGCAAGAACTGATGCCTTGGCTGTCCAGGATAGATGCTGCACGCCAGTACACCAATTTTGGCCCCCTGGTTCAAGAGTTTGAAGGCTCGCTCAGTAGCGTATGGGGCAACGCGACAGAACCTGTGAACGTAATCAGCGCGAATAGCGGTACAGCCGCATTGGAGCTTTGTGTGGCAGCCTTGGCGCTACCGCCTTGCGCCAGCGTGTTAATGCCCTCTTTCACTTTTCCGGCGACTGCTACATCAGTGTGTCGCACTGGCTTGATCCCACTTTTCACTGACGTGGCGCCCTACACTTGGCAATTGACGCCTGAAATGGCACGTAACGCCATGCGAACGCACGAGTTTGCATTGGTTATGCCTGTCGCGACATTTGGTTGCCCGGCAGACATGGCCGGATGGGACGCATTTGTTGTAGAAACCGGTATACCGGTGTTGATTGATGCTGCGGCTGCTTTCGGCAACCAGACGGTGGGCCTTTATGCTCATGTGGCTTTCAGCTTTCATGCAACCAAACCGTTTGGCATTGGTGAAGGCGGAGCCTTGGCCACGCGTGATTGGGCATTGGCCCGGCGGGTGCGGAACTTGTCCAACTTCGGTTTTGATGCGAGCCTGGTTTGTGCGCCCGGGTTCAATGCAAAGTTGTCCGAATACGCTGCCGCAGTAGCACTAGCGCAGTGGGCGCGGCAACCGACCCAGCAAGCGAATCGTCGGGCGCTGTGGAGCGCTTACGCCGATGCGTTGAGCATCACAGCGGGGCTCACCATGCAGCGCGGATTTGGCCCCGATCAATTGCCAGCCGCATTAGTGGTCAATCTGGCGCTACCCGCACAGGATGTGGCGGCGGCGCTGGCGCAGTCTGGTATACAAACCCGTCGGTGGTACTGCCCACCACTGCACTACCACGATGTCTTCGCCGCTTGCGCTCGCTGTGGGCCGGAGGGTGATACCCGGTTGCCCGTAACCGAGCACCTTGCAGAGCACTCCTTGGGGCTGCCATGGTTTGCGGGCATGTCACAGACCCAATGTGCAGCAGTGGTGGCGACTCTGCAAGCGGTGCTGGATACGGGGCTTCTGAAGAATGGGAAGACGGCGCCAGCAATGCTTGGAGCGTGAGTAGACTTTGCCAACTGCAGTGATCGATCAGATTTGAATGAAGAAAGAGCTTTTATGAATCCAGAGCAGGTTGTGGTGTTTGGGGCTGAGAGCTTTTCCAGCCTGGCGTGGTACTGCCTGACCCATGACAGCCCTTTTCAGGTGGTGGCCTTTACCGTCGATCGAGCCTATGTACGCTCGCCAACCCACCATAGTCTTCCGGTTATTCCATTCGAAGAGCTTGAAAATCACTTTCCACCCGGCACGGTGCGGCTCTTGATTCCCCTAGGCTACCATTCCATCAATGGGCTTCGCCGCCAACGATACGAAGCCGCACAGCGGAAGGGGTACCAATTCATTTCCTACATCTCCAGCCGTGCCAGCACATGGCCTGACTTGCAGGTGGGTCAGAACTGTCTGGTCTACGAAGGTGCCATCATTCAACCCTTTGCCCGCGTTGGCAACAACGTAATCATTCGAAGTGCAGCGCACATTTCTCACCATTGCGTAGTAGCAGACCACGCTTTCGTGGCTGCAGGGGTTACTCTTGGCGGTAACGTCCGCGTTGGAGAACAATCGTTTATTGGCGTAGGCGCAGTGCTGCGCGATGGGCTGACTATCGCTGAGCGTAGTTTTATAGGTGCTGGCGCAGTTGTTGTGGCAGACACGCAGCCCGATGGTGTCTACGTTGGCAATCCAGCCCGCAGGATGGGGAAGTCTGCGTTGGAGGCCAGCGGTGGTCGCTAACGATGCAAGAAGGCTGCGTCTGAGTTCGTTTGGCAAAACAACAGGTCCGCGGATTACCCTGGCGGCAACGTGGGCTGGAGTTGGAGTAGCTCGCCAACGTAGCGTGAGAGCTGCTTTTCCAGCGTGGTTTGGTAGCGCGTCAAGCGGTCGGCGTCTTCGGGGGGTGGCATGGCAGCAGTTGCCAACCACGCCTTAACCGGCTTGAAGCGGGCAGTGACTTCACGCGCCTGGCGGCGGTACTGATGCAATTGCCTGAAAACGCCAACATCATGAAGCACCGCGCTCTGATACTCGGCGTTGTAGTAACAAAAAGGCCTGACATAAGACGAAAGCGTTACTACAATCAGCCTGATGCACATCGAGTTCGACGCCAAGAAGAACGACACCAATGTCCGCGAACGTGGCCTGTCGGTTGAACGGGCGCCAGATTTTGTAAGGGCAACCCGACTGTGAAGACCTTGCTGGCAGTCATTGGCGCTGCTGGCCTGCACTTGGCAGTAGGTCGCGAACCCTCACACGCTTAAGCCTGGGTCCTCGGTGGTGGGGCCCCCCCGCCACCCCAACACCAACTCCTTCACCCGCGCGGTGCCGCTGGACGTCAGGCGCCAGCCCAGGCGCAGGGAGCCGGTGCCGACAGGCGGGGCTGTCCTGGCATCGGCCTGGGCCATCATCGCATCCGGAACTTGAGCAACCCCTCCACTTCCCCCTCCAACGCCAGCAAATCTCCCGGCCGCAACCACTGCTTGGCCACGGCTAGGGTCTGGGCAACATGTGCTTTCAAATCGCCCACGCCCTACTCGCTGGGTGGCAGCGCCAGCAATTGATTCACATAGGTTAGCAACCATTCTTTGGGTGCGTGCCTCTGGTGACGGGCCAGCAGTTGCATTCCTTCCAGAATCACCGTGCGCCGAAGACGCAATGTGATGCAGTCCGGGTGCAAGCGAGACTGCGCCTGCGCCGCATCCACAAAACCAATCCGGTCAGAAAACCGGGCAAACGCGCGCAGCCAATAATCAAAATCGAAAGCCGTCTTTAGCTCTTCATCAAACTTGCCCAGCAGCAGCCACATCGTGCGCCTGAAAAACACCGCACCGCTGGTATCGATGTGTTCGCCTTGCCCGTACACCATCAGGCGCTCGCTGCGTTCCTGCAAAGCCTGCACGGCGCGCTGCACCGCGCCCGGCATGTACAAGTCGTCCGAATTGAGCCAGCCAAGTCTGCGTCCCGTCGGTAGAGCCGCCGTCGGCAACAATCAGTTCAAGCTGCCGATAGCTTTGCGACAGCACACTCTCAACCGCATCCGCAATAAACGCCGCCTGGTTCAGCGACGGCCAACAATCGAAACAAGGGGTTGCATGGAAACTAATTGGTGACCCCAATTGTTGTCAGAGGCTTGGCACGACAACGCGTGGGCTTAAGCGCAATCGAACCGCCCGCCGTGCAAAGCGGCGATCATCAAAGGTCATCAATTCAGTGCAATGGGCACTGGCCAGCAAGTGCAGCGCATCTGCGAAGTCAAGTCCATCTGTATGCAACGCCAAAGCATCCGACACGACAGCCCACTCCTGCACACTGACACCCGGCACTCCCAACAAGTGCCTGACAACACGCACAAAATCTTTGGCTTCAAAACCGTAAAAGGCGCGCAAAACCCATTCAAGCTCCAGAATGACCGTCAGAGGTACAAACAAATGAGCCGACCCGGTGAGCAGGCGCTGCGCAATCGGGCGCTGCTTTGCAGCCTCGGGATCAGATGGATCATCGACATAGAAGCGCGCCAGAACATTGGTATCAAGCGCGATCATCCGTGGCCTCACGCATGGCCGTGGCCACATCAAAATCAGCCAACTTGCGCGTGCCCGGTTGCTTGCAGACGAGCATGCCAAAGCCATCTTCCGCCTTGGTGGGTGTCATTTGACGTTTCACCTCGGCGTGGATCACTTGGCCTTCCAAGCTGAAATTTAGCTGGCAACCCGGTGCAATGCCAAGACGACGGCGAATTTGCACAGGAATCACTACTTGGCCTTTATCCGAAACGGTCACAGTTTGCATACAAGCCCTTTTCTTACTTGGTAAGACAAATTCTAACAAACGGCGGCTACCTTGAAGCAATTGGCCAGACCGGGCAGCAAATCTGGGGTTCCATTTCTCTCAACGGTGTTGAGACTTTTATGGCTTTCCAGCAGCGCCTTCTACCCAGGCCTGGAGAGCGGTCGTGACCAACTCACAATCTGCTGAACTCACCATTTCAATGGGACAACCTTCGTAGCGAAACTGAACTGCATAACTATTTAACGCTCGCAATCTATCTATTTCTGCAGGAAGCTCGATGCCGCTTTGTGTGGCTAACTCATGCAAAGCCACCAAGTCATGGGTACGCTCAAAAACAATGCCGTGGAGTACCAACATGGCTTTGATGAACTTCTCGCTTGCCTGCTGGGCTAGAAATCCGATGTTTTCATGCGGTGCGCGTCGCGTCTCAATGAGAAGCTGCAGCGCAAGGGCGTCGCGCCTTCCAGCAGCTATAAGGGCTTGGGCCTGCTCTTTATTGGGATTCATAAAGTACCTTCCCCTCCCTCACGGCCGAATAGACCGGAGTCGTCCACCAGTCGCGCTTTTTTTCGAACTCGGCAGAGGACATCAGCACCATATCAACGCCTACTCCCAGCCCAGAAGCCGCTTTGTGGAGTTTGAGGTATTCATTAACCGGATCAGGTATGTCTTGCTCCACCACAAGAAAGTCCAGGTCCGATCCGGCGTCAGCGTCACCGCGCGCGTAGGACCCGAACAAGATGACCTTGAGCGGCGAATGTGCCGCCGCAGCAATGCGCTGCGCAGCGGAATTGATCGCTTCTTGAGTCAACATGATGGTGGTTCGAGCT
Source organism: Burkholderiales bacterium (assembly GCA_947508055.1). Lineage (GTDB taxonomy): Bacteria > Pseudomonadota > Gammaproteobacteria > Burkholderiales > Burkholderiaceae_C > Allorhodoferax. The sequence goes on along the minus strand of CANNRR010000086.1, from coordinate 2,840 downwards.
TGGTCAGATTGATGTGATGTCTAGCCCGGATTGTATTGGCACATAACCCCACCACCACCCCATCATCCAGCACCAGCTGCGTCACCACCACCGCCTTGCTTGCATCGCCCAAGTCTTGCCCTTGGACGCTGACAAAGCGGAAAGTTACTTTGAAGCAGTTGGCCAGACCGGGTAGCACGATGGGGTCGATGATGCCGACGTTAAAGTTTGGCGCATCGCCCAGGGTACCCGCGCACATCTTCCCCCAGCCACACCAACACCAATTCCTTCACCCGCGCTGTGCCGCTGGACGTCAGGCGCCAGCCCAGGCGCAGGGAGCGGGTGCCGAAGGGCAGGGAAGCCATGGCCTCGGCCTGGGCCATCAGCGCATCCGGAACTTGAGCAACCCCTCCAGTTCCAGCTCCAACGCCTGCAAATCTGCCGGCCGCAACCACGGCTTGGCCACGGTCAGGGTCTGGGCTACGTGCGCTTTCAAATCGTCCACACCCTGTTGGCCGGGCGGCAACGCCAACAATTGATTCACATAGGTCAGCAACCATTCTTTGGGTGCGTGGCCCAGGTGGCGGGCCAGCAGTTGCATGCCTTCCAGAATCACCGTGCGCCGCAGACGCAGCGTGATGCATTCCGGGTGCAAGCGAGACTGCGCCTGCACCGCATCCACAAAGCCGATCCGGTCAGAGAACCGGGCAAACGCGCGCAGCCAATAGTCAAAATCAAACGCCGTCTTTAGCTCTTCATCAAACTTGCCCAGCAGCAGCCACATGGTGCGCCTGAAAAACACCGTGGGCTGGCAAATGAAGCAGCCCTTGGCAAACTGCGACGGCACCGTGGGTGGCGCAAGCGTGGGGTATAGCCCAAGCACGGCTCCGCTGGCATCGATGTGCTGGCCTTGCCCGTACACCATCAAGCACTCGCTGCGCCCTTGCAAGGCCTGCACGGCGCGCTGCACCGCGCCCGGCGTGTACAGGTCGTCCGAATTAAGCCAGCCAATCAGCGTGCCCTTGGCCTGGCGCAGTGCCTTGTTCAGTGCGTCAGCTGGGCCGGAGTCTGGTTCTGAAAACCAGCGCAGCCGCGCATCCTGCGTCTGCCGCTGCGCCAGCCAGGCCTGCGTCCCGTCGGTAGAGCTGCCGTCGGCAACAATCAGTTCAAGCTGCTGGTAGCTTTGCGACAGCACACTCTCAACCGCGGCCGCAATAAACGCCGCCTGGTTTAGCGACGGCATCACAATCGAAACGAGGGGTTGCATGGTTAAGCGCTTAAAAACACCGCTGCGCCTTTACGGCAGCATATGCACCCGCAGCGCCAAACCCACCTCCAGCAGCGCTCCGCGCAGACCCGCCAAGCGTGTACCCACGAGTTGCTGCTGTTGAGCCATCTGCTCGGCTTGCTCAGGCGTTTGCGCCTGCTTGCGCGTAAGATCAATCCAGGTAGCCCATGGCAGCCCCAGATACACATGCAAGGTATTTGCCACCCGCACGGCCTGGGGCGCAGTAGCGTGGTTGTCCCATGCTGCTGCCTCGGTGCGACACGGAAACTGCCAGAACAGTGCGTCGCTGCGCTGCCGCGGCACGTCAGCCACGCCACCCGCCGCAGCGGCCGAGTACGCTGGCCGCACAAAGCCGTGCTCAAACCAGGCTTGCTCAAGCGCCAAACCCTCCAGACCATCAAAAACTTGATTTGCAATCTCGCGCACACCGGGCAGCAACCAGTCCCTGAACACCAGACCGCTGCCAGCCGTGCGCACTTCAAAGCGGCCCAAGCCAAAGCGTTTAGATGTGATCAAGATCGCGAAACCTTTCCCGCAACTCGCTGTGTTGCACGGCAAACCGCTTTGCGTTGCTTGTCCGCAGTTTTTGCAGGTTCAGTAATTTCCATTTCAATGCGGGCAGCGCCCTCAGGTTCTCAAAGGGCATCAGGTCCCAAATCGGCTCAGCTCGCACCAGAGACAACAAGAACTCACGGTGGCCAGCGGTTAGCCGCCTGGGCAATTCATGGATGAGCGCTTGCTGTGCTTGCTCAAGCCGTACCAGCGAAATTTCATCGCGTGTCATGCCCTGAAATTCACTCAAGAAAATCGCAGCCAGTGGCAGACATATAGGGAACAACACCTCGTGCACCGGGCGGTTGTGGCCAGCAAGATAGGCCACAAAGCAATCGACAAATGCGCTTTGCCACCCAAAGTGTGCCAGCATCTGCACTACATCAAAAATATCGCGCGGGTGCTGCCTGTCCATGGCAGCCACGAGCTTGCTGCCATAAAGCTCTGCCGTATCCAGCACCGGCAGTGTCACACCCGTGGCAAACAATGATCTTGCGGCCAATGCCAGAGGCATCTGAACGACCGGCAGCACGGTTCCGCGAAAGACAAAGTTGACTTCGACCTTGACACTGGCCAAATCACTTGTCACCATCAACTTCACCTCATCACCCAAGCGGGAGCGCAGGGGCGTGGCGCGATACCCGCGCGCTTGAAGTGCCGCCTGCACCTGGGTCAACGCCAACGCAATAGCCGCCAGCGCGGCATCGCGGTCAAGATCGCAGTCTGTAAAAACAACATCGATATCAACAGACAAGCGCGGCATGTCCTGCACAAACAAATTGAGCGCAGTACCACCTTTGAGCGCAAAGTTCTTCGACTCAAAAACTGACGGTGCAATGGCCAGCAGCAGCCTGACTGTGTCGACATAAATCTGGTTCATAAAGTGCTCAAGCGCCCTTCAGGTCCAGCCGCTCACCAGATCTGGAAACCGCTATCCAGCGCTTGCCACCACCCAGGCGCTGGCTATGCAATGCTGCCAGGGGTGCCCAGGGCAGATCAAACTCTGCCGCCAGTGCCTGCG
>CANNRR010000085.1 GCA_947508055.1 Burkholderiales bacterium | reverse complement strand
GGCAAAACCGTTGGGCACTTCTTCGAGGCCCACATGCATCGATCCCATCAGGACACGGTTTTTAAGGGTGGTAAAGCCCAGGTCCAGGCTTTGCAGCAAATGGGGATACGCGGTCATGGGATGTCCTTTATGCAACTGGTTGCACAATTGTGACCTGATCGCCCAACAGAAGAAGGGTGCTTCTGGAATGAAACAACCAAATTCATAATGGCGAACTTTGTCAAACAGTCAACTTTTGGCCAGCATCCATCCCAAGTTGGGTATAGCGTCACCCCATAAAGACGAAGCAAACCCATGCCCACCACCACCACCACCGCCATCCCCCGCGACATCAACATCGCCCAGGCCGCTACGATGCAGCGCATTTCCCGGCTGGCCCACGAGCGGCTGGGCATCGCAGACGAGCACCTGGAACCCTATGGGCATTTCAAGACCAAGCTCTCGCTGGACTATCTGGACAGCATCAAGGACCGGCCCGATGGCAAACTGATTCTGGTCACTGCCATCAGCCCCACGCCCGCAGGCGAAGGCAAAACCACCACAGTCATCGGGCTGGGTGACGCACTCAACCACATTGGCAAAAAAGCAGTCATGTGCCTGCGCGAACCCTCACTAGGTCCGGTGTTTGGCATGAAGGGGGGCGCGGCCGGCGGCGGCTACGCGCAGGTGGTGCCTATGGAAGACATCAACCTGCATTTCACAGGGGACTTCTCGGCCATCGCGCTGGCCAACAACCTGCTTGCTGCCTTGTTGGACAACCATATCCACCATGGCAACGCGCTGAACATTGACGTGCGCCGCATCACCTGGAAGCGCGTCATGAACATGAATGACCGCGCGCTGCGCGAGATTGTTGTGTCGCTGGGCGGACCACTCAACGGTTTCCCGCGTGAGGATGGCTTTGACATCGTGGTCGCCTCCGAAGTCATGGCCATCTTCTGCTTGGCGCGTTCGCTAGACGACCTGAAAGAGCGTCTGGGCAATATCGTGGTGGCTTATACCTGTGAGCAGAAACCTGTGACTGCGCGCGACCTGCAAGCCCATGGCGCCATGACCGTGCTGTTGCACAAGGCCTTTGCCCCGAATCTGGTGCAGACACTGGAGAACAACCCGGTTTTCATCCACGGTGGGCCGTTTGCCAACATCGCCCACGGCTGCAACTCCATCATTGCCACCTGTGCTGCCCTGAAGCTGGCCGACTATGTGGTCACCGAGGCTGGTTTTGGTGCTGATCTGGGTGCGGAAAAATTCATCAACATCAAATGCCGCAAGAGCGGCCTGCGCCCAGCGGCCTGCGTGGTGGTTGCCACCCTGCGCGCACTCAAATACCAAGGCGGGGCCGGCCTGAAGACCATCACATCAGAAGACATGGGGGCGCTGGAAAGAGGGATGATCAATCTGGAGCGCCATGTCGACAATGTGCGTCGCGTCTACGGCATACCGTGCGTGGTGGCCATCAACCATTTCAATGCCGACACGCCCGCTGAAATCGGCTTGCTGTGCGGGCGCATGGCGGAGTTGGGTGTCAAGGTGGTGCTGACCACGCACTGGGCCGATGGCGGCCAGGGCGCTGTTGATCTGGCACACGCCGTCGTTGATTTGTGCGAACAACCGGCCACGCTGCAATGGGTCTATGACGATGGCGACACGCTGTGGGACAAGGTCAGCAAGATTGCTACCACCGTCTACCGCGCTGCGTCGGTAACCGCCGGCGTCAAGGTGCGCAAACAGATTGAGCGCCTGCAGTTGGAGGGCTACGGCCACTACCCGGTCTGCGTGGCCAAGACGCCCTACTCTTTCTCCACCGACGCGCAGTTGCTCGGGGCGCCCGAAGGCCACACACTAGACATCCGCGAAATCCGACTGGCCGCAGGCGCGGAGTTTGTCGTGATGGTCTGCGGCGACGTCATGACCATGCCAGGCCTGCCCAAGCAGCCCGCCGCCCACCAGATTGACCTGGTTGATGGGCAGGTGGTTGGGTTGTTTTAGAAGAATCAGTCATTTGCCTGCAGCAAGAACCTTCGTTTCGACGCACCTGTAGCGCAGCGGATTGACCTGAAGTTGATGCCAAAGCCAAATATGCGCAGGAACAGCGTCCATGAAGCGCTGTAAAGAAACGCTCCGCAGGCACCGCCGTGGGTGCTGAGATTCCTTATCGAAATTGGCTGCTCGCCCCTCTTGGGGGCGAGGCAGGCCAATTTAGCCCATGTGCAAACCGCCGTTGACCGAGAACTCGGCACCAGTTGCGTAGCCACCTTCATCGGAAGCCAGCCAGGCAATGATCGAAGCAATCTCGCCAGGTTCGCCCAAACGTTTGACAGGCACCGTGCCGATGATCTTGTCCAGCACTTCCTGGCGAATGGCTTTCACCATGTCGGTGCCGATGTAACCAGGGCTTACCGTGTTGACGGTCACGCCCTTGGTCGCCAGTTCTTGTGCCAGCGCCATCGAGAAACCATGCATACCGGCCTTGGCAGCCGAGTAGTTGGTCTGGCCAGCCTGTCCCTTCACGCCGTTAACGGACGAGATGTTGATGATGCGGCCCCAGCCCTTTTCCACCATATCACCGACCACCTGCTTGGTGACGTTGAACATGCTGTTGAGGTTGGTTTCGATCACGGCGTCCCAGTCTTCGCGGGTCATCTTCAAGAACATGCGGTCCTTGGTGATACCGGCGTTGTTGATCAACACATCGATGGCGCCGTGCTCGGCCTTGGTCTTGGTAAAGGCTTCCACGGTGGAATCCCAGTTACCGACATTGCCCACAGATGCGTAGAACGTGAAGCCAAGTGCAGCCTGCTCGGCGATCCATTTGGCATGGTCACGGGTTGGGCCGCAACCGGCAATAACCTTGAAACCTTCTTTGTGCATGCGTTGACAAATGGCGGTACCGATACCACCCATGCCTCCGGTCACATACGCTACTTTTTGACTCATATTCACTCCTCGTTGGTTTTACGTGCTACAAAAACAGGAGCTGCTTACGCCCTATTTACGGGCACTAGCAGCCAATTCAATCTATCTCTCAATGGTAAGGGCGACGCCCATGCCGCCACCGATACACAGGCTGGCAATGCCCTTCTTGGCGTTACGACGCTGCATTTCATGCAACAAGGTCACAAGAATACGACAGCCGGACGCACCGATGGGGTGACCAATGGCAATGGCGCCGCCATTGACGTTGACCTTGGACGTGTCCCAGCCCATTTCGTTGTTCACGGCACAGGCTTGTGCAGCAAAGGCTTCGTTGATTTCGAGCAGGTCCAGGTCCTGTGCTTTCCAGCCGGCGCGGGCCAGGGCTTTTTGTGACGCGGGCACGGGGCCCATGCCCATCAGGGCGGGGTCCAGGCCACTGGTGGCAAAGCTGGCAATGCGGCCCATGGGCGTCAGGCCCAGCGCGGCAGCCTTTTTGGCGGTCATGACCATGACAGCTGCAGCGCCGTCGTTGATGCCGGAAGCATTGCCTGCGGTCACGCCGCCAGCCTTGTCGAAGGCAGGACGCAGACCAGCCAGCACTTCGGCATTGGACTTGCGGTTGATGAACTCATCGGCTGCAAAAACGATGGGGTCGCCCTTTTTCTGGGCGATGCTGAAGGGCACGATTTCATCGACAAAACGGCCTGCATCTTGTGCAGCAGCGGCCTTTTGCTGACTGGCCAGTGCCAGAGCGTCCTGCATGTCGCGGGTAATGCCATATTGCTTGGCCACGTTCTCGGCGGTGATGCCCATGTGGTACTGGTTGTAGACATCCCACAGACCGTCAACGATCATGGAGTCGATCATCTTCCAGTCGCCCATGCGCTGTCCGTCGCGGCTACCCAGCAACACGTGCGGGCTGGCACTCATGTTTTCCTGTCCACCGGCGATCACGATTTCGCTGTCGCCCCAGGCCACGGCCTGCGCTGCCAGCATCACCGCCTTAAGGCCGGAGCCACATACGGCATTGATGGTCAGCGCGGGAGTTTCTTTGGCCAAGCCACTTTTGATAACCGACTGGCGGGCCGGATTTTGACCTGCGCCTGCCGCCAGTACCTGACCCAAAATCACCTCACCCACCTGGTCCGCACTCAGACCGGTGCGGGCCAACAGGCTTTTGATGACGGCCGCACCCAGTTCAGGGGCCGCGGTCTTGGCCAGCGAGCCACCAAATTTGCCGACTGCTGTGCGCGCGGCTGAAACGATAACGATATCTTCCATTTTTAGTCCTTCAGTGAGTCAAATTGAAACGGTTACGCCTTGGCTTTAACGTAGCTGCCTGGGGCCGGCATCGTGGCCTTGTACTTGCCCCTGCCGTAGGTCTTGGGTGCTGGGACCTGCTTGCCAGCGTTGCCCTTGAGCCATGTTGACCAGTCGGTCCACCAGCTGCCGGGGTGTTCGGTTGCGCCTTCCAGCCAGGCGGTCTGGGCCTTTGGCAATTTGCCGTCAGCACGAATCCAGTGGCTGCGCTTGTTCTTGGACGGGGGGTTGATCACGCCGGCAATGTGGCCCGAAGCGCCCATGACAAAACGCTTCTTGCCCGGCAATACCTGGGTGGAAGCATAGGCGCCGCCAATCGGCACGATGTGGTCTTCACGCGAGCCGTAAATATAGACCGGCATATCGAGCGCATTCAAATCGACTTTCTCGCCACACACTGTGGTCTTGCCTGGCTTGATCAGGTTGTTTTCCAGATAGGTGTTGCGCAGGTACCAGGCGTAGTAAGGGCCAGGCAAATTGGTGCTGTCGGAGTTCCAGTACAGCAGGTCAAACGGCGGCGGTGTTTCGCCCTTGAGGTAGTTGCCCACCACGTAGTTCCAGACCAGATCATTGGGGCGCAGAAAGCTGAAGGTGGACGCCAGGTCCTGACCCTTCATCAGCCCACCCTTGCCCATTTCCTTTTCGCGGTACTTGACAAACGACTCGTCAATGAAAACGTCCAGAATGCCGGTGTCGGTAAAGTCCAGCAGGCTGGTCAAAAAGGTGGCGCTGGCCACGGGTTTCTCACCACGGGCTGCCAGCACGGCCAGTGCGGTACCCAGCATGGTGCCGCCAACGCAAAAGCCCAGAGCATTGATGGTGGGTGAGCCAGAAATTTCCTGCGTCACGCCAATCGCCTTGATGACGGCCTGCTCGATGTAGTCGTCCCAGCTTGCGGTGGCCATGGACGCATCCGGGTTGCGCCAGCTCACGACAAAGGTGCGATGCCCCTGCGCCACGGCGTAACGCACCAGCGAATTTTCGGGCTGCAAATCAAGGATGTAAAACTTGTTGATGCAGGGTGGCACCATCAAAAAGGGCTTCTCGTAGACCTTGGCCGTGAGGGGCTTGTATTCGATCAGCTGAAAAAACGCGTTCTCGAACACGACTGCACCTTCCGTCGTGGCCACGTTCTTACCCACTTCGAACAGGCTCTCATCGGTCATCGATACATGGCCCTGACGCAGGTCGTGCACCAGATTTTGCAGACCCTTGGCAATGCTTTCGCCCTTGGTATCGATGGCCTTCTTCTGCGCTTCGGCGTTAAATGCCATGAAGTTGCTGGGGGCGGCTGCGGCCATCCACTGCTCTACCGCAAAGCGCACGCGACTGCGGGTTTTGTCGTCAGACTCCACAGCGTCAGCCAGCCCCATCATGGTGCGGGCATTGAGCATATAAACCGCTGCAGAGTATGCCGCCAGCGGATTGCTACCCCAGGCCTCACCGGAAAAGCGCTTGTCGGTGCTGGGCGCCTGGGCCGCCGCCCCCTCGCTCAACATACCCATGGCATCATGCAGATACTGCTGCTGCAGGGCATGAAGCTTTTCGGGCGCGAATCGAATATCGGGCTTCTTGGTGCCGGAAGACGGCATACCGGCGCCCATGGCACCCAAATCCATACTCTGCAGTGACTGCACTGCCTTGGACCAGTTTTCGGTCATGGATTGCTGGAACTGCTGGGCAGCCTGGGTCAGAAAATCGGGAACGTTTTGCGTCACACTGTCACCTTTGTTGCATTTGACTGATCTGGGGCCATAGTATCTCAAGTGCGGCCTACGTCTCCCTGACAAGTCACTCCAGCCAGACGCAGGCGGCCTGGCGCCCGCTGACACGGTCACGGCGGTGGGAAAAGAACCGTGAAGGGTTGCCGAACGTACACCAGGGCGGGCTGCCATCGTTGCCAAACACCTGGGTAACACCCAAAGCGCCAAGGCGTTGACGGGCCAACGCTGGCAGGTCGGCCAGCCACTTTCCATCGGGTTGTGGCTTGAAGCATTTCAGGGCCTGCTGATGGTTATGGATAAATGCCGTCACGACATCGGCGCCCACTTCAAACGCATCAGGCCCTATGCAGGGCCCCAACCATGCTATTAATTCAATAGCTGGTTGCGCTGATTCCACGGGTGCTAGAGCACTAAAGTGCTCATAAATCTTCTCAAGAACGCCCGTGCCGCGGTTCCCTGCCAGCCCGCGCCAGCCTGCGTGCACGGCAGCCACCACGCTCCCTCCCCGATCACACAGGAGAATGGGCAAGCAATCGGCGACCATGATGGTGCACGCCAGACCACGCTCACGGGTGAATGCACCATCCGCCGGTTGGTTGTCCGGTGTGTTGCTGGCCAGCCCCAGCATATGAGTGCCGTGCTCCTGATTCAAGAACACCGGCCTGGCACCCAATGCATCTTGCAGCACCGCACGGTTGCGCGACACTGCGGACACCCCATCGCCCACATGAGTCCCCAGATTCAGACTGTCGTAGGGCGGCCCCGAAGTGCCCCCACTTCGGGTTGTACACAATGCGCACACATTCGCGGGTGCCGGCCAGTCGGGCACCAGAAAGTGGCTCAGCGGATGGGGCGCAGGATTCATGCGGGCAAGGATAGCGCAGCCCGGTGCCGCAGCGGGCCCGTTACCATTGATACCCTGCATAAAAGCGCACTTTTAAACCGGAGCCTCCCATGATCCTTGAACTCGCCGATATCCACATTCACCCAGGCCAGAATTCGGCATTTGAAGAAGCCCTCCAGCGGGGCCTGAGCACTGTCATTGGCAACACCACGGGCTGCCAGGGATACAAGGTCAACCGGGGGTTGGAAAGCCCTGAGCGATACATCCTGCAAGTTTTCTGGAACACAATCGAGGACCACACGGTGGGATTTCGCCAGTCGGATGCGTTTACCCAGTGGCGCGCCATCGTCGGACCGTTCTTTGCCGCGCCCCCGGTCGTCGAACACTTTGACCTGGTCACCAAATCAGTCTGAACGGACCAACCACTTTTGCCCTTGAAGGGAAGCCGCCATGTCTTACGTCTTTACACCCCCTGCTCAGGTCAGCGTGCCGGTTGTCGGCCTGCCAGGGCGTTTTCCCGTGCACCGCATCTACTGCGTGGGTCGCAACTACGTTGACCATGCACTGGAGATGGGTGGCACCGGTCGTGAAGCGCCGTTCTTCTTTATGAAACCGGCCGATGCGGTGCTGGTCGCAGAACCTGGCTCCACGATCGCAATGCCCTACCCCACGCTGACTTGCAACCTGCACCACGAGATTGAACTGGTGGTGGCCATCGGCGTGGGTGGCTCCCACATCAAAGCTGCCGACGCAACCAGGCACATTTATGGCTATGCAGTGGGCTTGGACATGACGCGACGCGACTTGCAAAACGAGATGAAAAAGCAGGGTCGCCCATGGAGCATTGCCAAAGGCTTTGACCACTCGGCACCGATTGGACCCATCACCCCCGCAGCGCAGGTTTCTGGCATTGACAGCGCCGCCATCCATTTGCAGGTAAACGGTCAGGACCGCCAGCGCAGCACGACTGCCAAACTGATCTGGAACATTGCGGAAACCATCGAGCAACTGTCTGCTGCCTGGGACCTGCAGCCAGGCGATCTGATCTTCACAGGCACCCCGGAGGGAGTGGGTGCTGTTGTGCGCGGTGACACGCTGGTGGGGGCGATTGATGGCCTGCAAGGCATCCGGGTCCAATTGCAATGAGTCACTCAACCAGCCACCCGACATCGGCCTACACCGCGCAGGCAGACCGCCACTGTGCGTCCAGCGTCCTGACACGCGGCCCCTGGCACCCCGACCACCAGCACGCAGGCCCCCCCACCGCTCTGGTGTGCCGCGCCTTTGAGGTTGCGGCCCAGGAGCATGGTTTGTCCCATGTGGCGCGGCTCACCGCCAACCTGCTGCGCCCGGTTCCCATCAGCGACCTGGAGGTCAAGGTTGCCACCGTGTACGTGGGGCGCAATGCCGGGCACTTTTCGGCACAACTGCTGGCTGGCGGTAAGGAAGTGGGCGTATTCACTGCCTTGGTCCAGCGTGAAAGTGAATTGGCACTGCCCGAGGGCCTGGCAGGTCACCCCTTACCCACCCCACCGGCGCTGCCAGAGAACTCTGCGCCAGCGTATTTCCCATTTGCCGGACGGCACGTGGGCTATTCCGATCTGGTGGAGACCCGCGAGGCGCACGGCCACATCTTCGACGGCCCGTGTGCGATCTGGTTTCGTTTACGCCACCCTTTGGTGGAAGGCGAAATCCCCAGCCCTTACCAGCGCGTGGCAGTGGCGGCCGATTCGGGTAATGGCATCAGTGCCGTGTTGGACTACCGGCGCTACAGCTTCGTCAACTCGGATCTGACCATCAATCTGCTGCGGCGTCCGCTGGGCGAATGGATATGCCTGGACGCGCGCACGTGGCTGGGCTCCAGCGGCTGTGGACTGGCAGAATCGGCGCTCTACGACCAGCATGGCCTGATCGGCCGCGCAACCCAGAGCCTGGCGGTACGCGAGCTAAAGCCCTGATCCTATGATCGTGGAATACTCTGAAGGCTTTCCCTCCTGTCCAACGATTCATCCATCAACACTTTCACTATGCTGCGCAGTCCCATCAAACATTGCAAACAATGCGGCACAGCGGTGGCCTATCGCCTGCCTGACGACGGTGACACCAAGCAGCGCGCGGTCTGCCCGTCGTGCAACACCGTCCACTACGAGAACCCCCTCAATGTCGTCGGAACCGTGCCGCACTGGGGGGAGAAAGTGCTGCTGTGCAAACGCAATATCGAACCGCGTTGGGGCAAATGGACGCTGCCCGCGGGCTTCATGGAGTTGGGCGAAACGTCGGCCGAGGGCGCGGCACGCGAAACCGATGAAGAGTCAGGTGCACAGTTCGAAATGCAAGACCTGTTCAGCCTGCTGAACGTGGCCCGCGTCGGCCAGGTCCACCTGTTCTATCGGGCTCGCCTGCTCAGCGACCAGTTCAACCCCGGTACAGAAACCATCGAGGCACGCCTGTTCACTGAGGACGAAATTCCTTGGGACGAAGTGGCATTCCGCACGGTTAAGGAAACGCTGGAGCGCTACTTTGCCGACCGTCGTGCGGGCCAATACGGCTTTCATGTCGTCGACATCGCCTAGGGTTGCCATCGAAACATGGCCACCACACAGTCGCCCGATGACAGCGTACTGACCGATGCCGTACTGGATTTGGTCCTGTACGTTCCAGAAAGCAAGGAGGCCACGCTCGCACAACCGGCAGATCGGGCGCATGCCATCTCTCGTGCTGCGGCGCGCAATGCCAGTCTGATCTCGGGCTCCTTGTCGTTGCCGCCCGGTTTTTTAGGCTGGTTGACCGTCGTTCCGGAACTGGTCAGCATATGGAAATTACAGGCACAAATGGTGTCTGATATTGCGACGGTGTACGGCAAACGTCAAACATTGGGCCGCGAGCAGATGATCTACTGCTTGTTCAAGCACGTTTCGGCACAATTGTTTCGCGACGTTGTGGTGCGCGTGGGCGAGCGTGTCCTCGTACGAAGGACCTCACTGATATTTTTGCAAAATCTGGCCAAATCCGTAGGTGTGCAAGTTTCAAAGACCGTCCTCAGCAAAGGTGCTGCCCGCTTTGTACCCCTGCTGGGGGCCGTGACGGTTGGCGCCTATGCCTACTTCGACACCCTGCAGGTGGCCAAGACAGCGGTAGACCTGTTTGAGCGCGACATCGTCATCGATGCGGATACCGCGTTGTCAGAAGGCCGCACTACCCACAATTGAAACTCGAATGGCCAAACTTTTTTTCCGCTACTCGGCGATGAACGCCGGAAAATCGACCGCTCTCCTGCAGATTGCCTACAACTACGAAGAGCAAGGGCAGCGGGTGCTGCTGTTTACCGCCGCCGTTGACGACCGCAGTGGCGCCGGCTGCATCGGTTCACGGCTGGGTCTGCAGCGCAAGGCCAGCGTGTTCGACGACACAACCGATTTTTTGGCGATACTCGGCACTCAAGTGGGCTTGGCCTGCGCGCTCATCGACGAGGCCCAATTTCTGACATCCATGCAGGCCCGCCAATTGCACCAATTGGCCAATGTGCGCGGCCTGCCAGTCATCTGCTTTGGATTGCGCTCTGATTTTCAGGGCAATGCGTTTGCGGGCTCGGCTCAGTTGCTGACACTGGCCGAAGACATTGAAGAAATCAAGACCATCTGCGCCTGTGGCCGCAAAGCCACTATGAACATCCGCATGGATGAAAGTGGCCAGCGGGTGCACGCTGGTGCGCAGGTGGCAATTGGCGGCAACAACCGTTACCAGCAGGTGTGCGCGCGTTGTTTTTACCGCGATGCGCCTCCATCTCCCTTGATCAGTTGAGGACAGAGCTGCGCTGCGCTTCGGTCTGTCCCGCAAGGCATCAGGCTAATATGTCGCGAATTTGCTGCAAAGCGGCCGGGTCATCCATCGTCGTCAGATCGCCCACATCGCGTCCTTCGCACACCGCCTGAATGGCCCGGCGCAGCAGCTTACCGCTGCGCGTTTTGGGCAATACCGACACAAAGCGCACACGGGCCGGACGACCGACTGCACCAATGGTGTTGTCCACCACTTTCATGACTTCGGCTTCCAGTTTGGCGTGGGCGGCGGCGTCCACCAATCCGCTGGCATCTTTCACCACGGCAAACGCCACGGCGACCTGACCCTTGAGCGCATCGGCAATACCCACCACCGCCACCTCGGAAATATTGGGGTGGCTGGAAATGCTCTCCTCAATCTCACGGGTACCCAAGCGGTGGCCGGCCACGTTGATCACGTCATCGGTGCGGCCCAGAATAAAGAAGTAGCCGTCCTTGTCGCGCACGCCCCAGTCAAATGTGCTGTAGACCAGCTTGCCGGGAATGCTCTGCCAGTAGGTTTTAACAAAACGCGCATCATCCTGCCAGATGGTCTGCATGCAGCCAGGGGGCAATGGGCCTTCGATGGCAACCACGCCCTTCTGGTCGGCACCGGTCAGTTCTTCTCCAGTGCTTTCATCGATCAACTTGACGTTGTAGCCATACATGGCCACGCCGGGGCTGCCAAAGCGGCTCGGCTTTTTCTCGACGCCATTGGCAATGCTCAGAATCGGCCAGCCGGTTTCGGTCTGCCAGTAGTTGTCGATGATGGGCTTGTCCAGGCCTTCGCTGATCCACTGTGCGGTTGGTTCGTCCAGCGGTTCGCCCGCAAGGAACAGCGCCCGCAGGCTGGAAAGATCGTACTTGGACAGCAAGGCAGGGTCTTGCTTTTTGAGCACGCGCACCGCAGTGGGTGCGCTGAACATGACGGTGACCTTGTACTTCTCGACCAGGCTCCACCAGATGCCGCCATCTGGACGCGTAGGCAAGCCTTCGTACATGATGGTGGCCATGCCGGCAATCAGCGGCCCATAGATGATGTAGCTGTGGCCCACCACCCAGCCGATGTCGCTGGTGGAAAAATAGGTTTCGCCGGGATTACCGCAATAAATGTGCTTCATGCTGGCGGCCAGCGCCACGGCGTAACCACCGGTGTCGCGCTGCACGCCTTTGGGCTTGCCGGTGGTGCCGCTGGTATATAGCGTGTAGCTTGGGTGGGTAGACTCCACCCACTCGCAGGGAACCACGGTGTTGAGGTTCTTTTCGCGCAAAGTCCCCCAGGAATGGTCGCGACCCGCTACGATATTCATAGCGGCCAGCTTGCGATCGGCCAGCAGCACGGCGTCTGGTTTGTGGCTGGACTGTGTAATCGCATCGTCCAGCAAGGGCTTGTATTCGACAACCTTGCCGCCACGCATGCCGCCGTCCGAACTGACGATGACCTTGGGGCTGGCATCTTCAATGCGCGAAGCCAGCGCGCCAGCCGCAAAGCCACCAAAAACCACGGTATGAATCGCCCCAATTCGCGCGCAGGCCAACATGGCAAAGGCGGCCTCGGCAATCATCGGCATGTAAATCAGGACCCGGTCACCTTTTTGCACGCCCAACCCTTGCAAGGAAGCGGCCATGCGCTGCACTTCCGCGTGCAATTGGGCAAAGGTGTAAACCTTGTCGGTATTGGTCTCTGTCGAAACTGCAATCAGCGCGGCCTGGTCAGAGCGGTCTTTCAGATGGCGGTCCACAGCGTTGTGGCACAAATTGGTGGTGCCGCCCACAAACCAGCGCGCAAACGGCGGATTGCTGTAGTCGCAAACCTGCTGCGGTGGGGTTTTCCAGTCGATGCGCTGGGCTTCTTCGGCCCAAAAACCGTCCCTGTCATCAATGGAGCGGCGATAAAAATCTGTGTAAGTGGTCATAGTGTGTCCTCGGTGCCGTTGAAACTGAATTCATAATTATGAATACACAGCTTGCTAGCACCTGACTGACACAGGTCAATTTGGGGGTGTTGTGGCCACGAACAATTAACTGCTGAAGTAAGTCAATGCGTCCTGAAGTGGCGAATTCGGACAATTGGTCTTGAAGTAGTGAGCCTTCTATGACCCATACTCTGCATCGGACCCACTCCATATGCAGACGACTATGCCTGACAATTCCTTGCGCAGAACTGGTTTCATGGTGCTGCATGGCAACCGTCTGGAAGACCTGCGGGATTTGTTGACCCAGTTCCTGAAGTCTCAACCCTTGCCGCCGATGCAAGCAGAGGTCATTCTTGTTCAGAGCAATGGCATGAGGCACTGGCTGGAAATGGCTCTGGCCGACGATGCAGCGCTGGGCATTTGTGCCGCCACCCGGATGGAACTGCCGGGAAGCTACTTGTGGCAAATCTATCGCAGCGTGTTGGGTGCAGACGCGGTTCCACACAACATGCCATTCGACAAGGCCAGTCTGCTGTGGCGCTTGATGCGTTTGCTGCCCCTGCTCGCTGCTGGGGACGCGGTGTACGCACCCTTGGAGCGCTACCTGAGTGGGGTTGGTGATGACCGCAGGCTGTACCAATTGGCACAACAAATTGCCGATGTGTTCGATGGCTACCAAAGCTACCGCGCTGACTGGCTGAGTGATTGGGCTGCAGGAAACAACTGTCTGCGCTCGCACGATGGCACGCCCGCAGGCCTGGACGAAGCACATGCGTGGCAAGCGCAGTTGTGGCGCGACGTCCGCTTGGATGTGGGTGAAGCGCTCGCGGATGCGTCGCGTTCGGCTGTTCATGCCCGGTTTATGACGAGGCTCAAAGGCCTTGTCGAGGCGCAACATTCTTCAGGCAAGGTCCCGGCAGGATTCCCGCCCCGCATCGTGGTCTTCGGGATTTCTTCCTTGTCCATGCAAACCGTTGAGGCATTGGCACTGTTGGGCCAAATGAGTCAGGTGCTGACGTTTGTGCAAAACCCGTGTCAATATTTTTGGGGCGACGTTGTGGAGGGGCACGACCAGTTGCGCCAACAGGTACGCCAGCGCCAGCAAGTCAAACCCCAACGCTCTGGGGTGCGGGGTCATGTAAATGCGTCGGCACCCACGCACCCCTTGCTGGCATCGTGGGGCAAGCAGGGACGTGACTACCTGCATCTGTTGGATGGCTTTGATCGGGTGGAGGACTATCAGGGCAAGGTCCGGCGTGTCGACGCCTTTGTTGACCCGGTGAGCGTTGCTCAATTTCCAACGCAACTGGCGCAAGTGCAGTCCGCCATTCTTCACCTAGAACTACTTCCCGATGAACAAATAGCCTTGACCCCAGGAGATACATCGATCACCTTGGTCACAACCCATTCGGCGCAGCGTGAGGTTGAGGCGCTGCACGATTTTCTGCTGGGTTGGTTTGAGACCGACCCTGATTTGCATGCACGCGATGTCATGGTGATGGTGCCGGACATGGAAGTCTTCGCCCCACACATTCATGCCGTATTCGGCCGTTTTGCCAGAGGCCAGGCGCGCCATATTCCGTATTCAGTCGCTGACACCACCGCACGGCAGACGCCCATTGTTCAGGCGCTGGAGCTATTGCTCTCATTGCCGACTTCG
>CANNRR010000084.1 GCA_947508055.1 Burkholderiales bacterium | reverse complement strand
TGATCTGTGCGTCTGTGAGTGCCATTTGAGGGTAACTTTCTGCCCGATTTGCGGGTATTTCAAGAGTTACCCTCAAAGCTACCCTCATAGTGGTGTGGCGGTCAATAGACAACCTTGACCGTGTTTAGACGTAAAAAAAACCTAAGTCGTTGATTTACTTAGGGTTTCTTGGTGTTCTTTGTCGTCGTTAGACATCAAAAAACATAGTCGTGGTGGTGATAGGTGGATTTGAACCACCGACATCAGCATTATGAATGCTGCGCTCTAACCAACTGAGCTATATCACCGAAGCGCATGATTATAGCTAAAAATCCGATGGGGCAGGCTAGCGCCCACCGATTTCAGCGCATCATTGGTGGGTGAACTCTGCCTTACGTTTATTGACAAAGGCGTCCATACCTTCCTTCTGGTCTTTGGTTGAAAAGAGGGCGTGGAACATGCGTCGCTCGTACATCAGGCCGTCAGACAAACTACTCTCAAAGGCGCGGTTCACAGTTTCCTTGGCCGCCATGGTGGCGAGTTGAGAGAATCCGCAGATCATTAGCGCGGCGCCCAGTACTTCGTCCATTAACTTGTCTTGGGGCACCACGCGGCTCACCAAACCGGCGCGCTCAGCCTCGGTGGCGTCCATCATGCGGCCGGTCAGTGCCAGGTCCATGGCTTTGGCCTTGCCTACGGCGCGGGGAAGGCGCTGCGTGCCGCCGGCACCGGGAATGACGCCCAGTTTGATCTCGGGCTGACCGAACTTGGCGGTGTCAGATGCAATGATGAAGTCGCACATCATGGCCAGTTCGCAGCCGCCACCCAGCGCGAAACCGCTCACAGCAGCAATTACCGGTTTGCGGATAGTACGAATGGCTTCCCAGTTGCGGGTGATGAAGTCGCCCCTGTAGGCATCGGCAAAGGTGAAATTTGCCATCGCGCCGATGTCGGCACCGGCTGCAAAGGCCTTTTCGCTGCCTGTAATGACCATGCAGCCAATGGCCTGATCGGCGTCAAAACCCTTGAGCGCGTGGCCCAGTTCGTCCATCAACTGGTCGTTTAAGGCATTGAGTTGCTTGGGTCGACTCAAAGTAATGATGGCGACTTTTTCACCTTCGACGCGTGTGGTGATGCATTCGTAGTTCATGGTGTGTGGTCCGGTTATGGCGTGAAGTGGATGAAAGATTATTGCAGTGCAGCGGGTGCACTTAACCAAGCGTCGACCAGACTGACGTCGTGCACGGTCAGGCGCACGGCTTGGCTGGGGTTGGGCAGCGTCAGGGTCAAAGGCAGCAGGCGCTTGTCACGCGACACCAATGCCGTCACCGTCTTGGCGTTTCCGGCGTACAGCGCGAAATCGTCCAGCGCCTGCAGGCGCCAGCCGCCGCCAGTGTTGCTGCCGGCGGGTTGCACGGCAATCCATTCGTCGCCGCTAACAAAGCCGGCTTTTTCGGCCGCACCACCGCGCAACACGTGCTGAATGAAAAGGCCGTTGCTTTCCTTGACCCGCAGGCCCAGTTGTGGGGCCACCTGATCGGGCTCCTGGTGGACCTGAACGCCGTGTCGCTCCAGCAGTTCGGTCACTGGCAGGTCTTTGGTGCCGTGCACCCAGCGCGCCATCTCCGATGCAAAGGAACGCCCGCTCAGGTGGGCAAGCACAACCAGCAAGTCCTGTTCGGTCATGGGGCCGCCATGGCAATGTATCCACACCGCACGCATCACGGCGTCCAGCGTGGTTTTTCCCTCTGCGCGCAGGGTAAGGTCCAGACACAGTGCCACCAGCGAGCCCTTGGTGTAATAGCTCACCGTTGCGTTGGGCGTGTTTTCGTCCTGGCGGTAGTACTTGATCCAAGCGTCAAAGCTGGACTGGGCCAGGGACTGGACTTTTCGCCCTGGCGTTTGCGCAACACCGTTGATGGTCTTTGTCAGTAGTTTGAGGTATTTGGTGTTGTCAATCAGGCCCGCGCGGCGCAGCAGCAGGTCGTCGTAATAGCTGGTAAAACCTTCAAAGAACCACAGCAGTTCGGTGTAGTTTTCCTGCGTGTAATCGTAGGTTTGCAGCTCGGCCGGGCGCAGGCGTTTGACGTTCCAGGTGTGGAAGTATTCGTGGCTGATAAGCCCCAGCAAGGTGGTATAGCCGTCGGGTTGCGTGTGTGTGGTCGGCGCCAGCGTGGTACGCGGCAGGCGCGGTAAGTCTTGCCGCTTGCAGATCAGCGCGGTCGAGTTGCGGTGCTCCAGTCCGCCGTAGCCGTCGGCCATAGCGTTCAGCATGAATACATAGTTTGTATACGGAATAGGGCTCTGGCCCCCGTCCTTCTTGCGTGAGGCGCTATGCTTTTTGATGCATTCGCCATGCCAGAATCGAATTTCTGCCTCACAAATGGCTTGTGTGTCGGCCAGGAGTTTTGCGCCGTCAAAGCTGGGCGGTGCACCGGCCACGACAAAGCGGTGCTGTATGCCGCAAGCGGTGAAGTCACCGCTCCAGAATGGCCCCATTTCTACCGGGCAATCAACCAGTGTGTCGTAGTTGTCTGCGTGGTAGATGCCGAAACCGTTTTTGCTGACCTTTAGGGCACTAGCCCCCGTTGCCACTGCCCAATTCGCTATTGATTTAGTAGCGACAAGCTCAAGGGTGTGGGGTTGGTCCTGCTGTCCGTCGACCAACAGGCACAGACTGGTGCCGTTGAAAAAGCCGCGGGTGGCGTCCAGCCACGCGGTGCGCACAGACGGGTCATTCGCATAGACCTCATACTGCACTTCCAGCGGCTTTCCGGCCGCGCAGTCCACAACCCACGTTGCCTTGTCCAGTTGCTCGCAGGCGACCGCGCGTTTTCCCTGGTGGCATTGCAACTTTTGCAGGTTTTTGGCGAACTCACGCATCAAGTAGCTGCCCGGTATCCATGCCGGCAAGCGAAGGGTCTGGCGTGCAGCAGGTGCCGGCACGGTGAGCGTCACACCAAACAGGTGAGCATGGAGGTCGGCTACCTCCACCCGGTGGTGGATGGCGTCCACTGGCTTAGCCTTTGGCATCGGCCAGCAATTTTTCAACTTGTTTGGTGTCTACCGCGCCAGGTACTCGGTTGCCATCAATGAAGATAAGGGTTGGCGTGCCAGTGATTTTGTGGTGACGGCCCAGCTCAACATTACGTGCTAGCGCGGTGGTGTCGCAACCAGCCTGGGCGGCGGGAACGGCTTGGTCGCGCACCATCCAGTCCTGCCAGGCCTTGCCCTGATCCCTGGCGCACCAGATGGCCTTGGATTTTTCATTGGAATCGGGACCCAGAATGGGGTACAAAAACATATATATGGTGACGTTGTCCACCTTCTGCAAATCGCGCTCAAAGCGCTTGCAGTAACCGCAGTTGGGGTCTTCAAAAACCGCCATGCGGCGTTTGCCACTACCTCGAACAATGGTGAAAGCGTCCTTCAAGGGCAGGTCGTCAAACTTGACGGCGGTGAGCTTGGTGATGCGCTCTTCGGTCAGGTTGCGCTTGGAGCGCAGATCGATGATGTTGCCTTCGATCAGGTAGTTGCCCTGGGAATCGGTGTAGTAGATATCGGCGTCATTGACCCGCAACTCATACACCCCGGCAATGGGCGTCTTGCTGACTTCATCAATGGACTTGAGCTGGGGCAGGCGTTCGGTCAACGCTTTGCGGATGGCCGCCTCTTGCGCCAAGACGCCGCTGCTGCACAACACAACCAGGGTGCTGGCCAGCAAGGATTTGAAAATGTTTTTCATGAATGTTTTTTGCCTTGTATTGCCGGTTTGCCTGACGTGCCCATTGCCCGCCGTGCAACCCATTGTTTAATCGGTCCGCTACTCTCAAATCGGTTCATTCCCCAGTTGCGCATGGCTTGCAGCGCAGGGTGGGGGTTGGTGAACAACTGCTGCAGCGCATCGTTGGCCTGCCCCATCACCGCTAAATCGGCCTTTCGTGCCCGCTCATACTGGCGCAGCAGTTTGGGGTCGCCCACACTGCGCCAATACGGCCGCTCGGTCAACGCCCGCACCAATTCAGCCACATCGGCAAGGCCCATATTGAGCCCTTGCCCTGCCAACGGGTGCATATTGTGCGCTGCATCACCCGCCAGGACCCACGCGCCCTGCCCCGCCACGCCGGTCCAGCGTCGTGCCTGTGCCTGTTGTAGCGACCATACCTTGCGGTCACTGACCAACGAAACCGCCCCCGATACGCCATGGCTGGCTAACTCGAGGGCTTCACAAAAGTCGTCCGTCGAAGAGCCTTGTAGCATTTGCGCGCGCTCAGGACTGACTGACCACACGATGGCGCATAAGTTCCCTTGTGGACCATCCATTGGCAAAAAAGCCAGTATTTCACCTTCACTGAACCACTGTCGGGCGACCTGTGCATGGGCATTTGCGCACTGCACGCGCGCTGCCAAGGCCCACTGGCCGTAGGGGGTGACATCCCATTGCACGCCCCATTCCTCGCGCGTGCTGCTGGCGCGGCCTTCGCATACCACGGTGAGCGTTGCCGGTTGAGGGGACTCCATTACTTCAATAAGTGGCTGATAACGCACGGCTTCTGCCAAGCGGGCTTCGAGCACGGGCACATCGACGATCCAGTTCAGGGCTTCAGCGGAGGTGTCGGCGGCGTTGAAGGCCACCTTCCCGTCGCCGTCGCCGTGCACCTGCATGGCCAGCACGGGAGTGGCGTGCTGCACATCGGGCCAGCAACGAACCGACTCCAGCAATTGACGTGACAGTTGGCTCAACGCGTAGGCGCGCACGTCCGATGCGCTCGCTGCGGTGGTCTCTGTTGTCGTGGCACTAGGGGCAATCAATGCGACACGCAATTGCGTGCCCGCCAGATGCAGCGCCAGCGTGCGTCCAACGATGCCTGCGCCCCGAATACAGATGTCAAACGGTCTTGTCATGCAAACATTGTAAAAGCCGCGGCAAATCCTGGCGCGCACCAATGCCATAAGGCAATGCGTTTTCCCACCGAACGGTAGCAGACCAAAACCGGAAGCGAATATTTCCACCGATACTTCGTCCATTCAGTCAGACAAAGAGTTATATGGATTTTCTGGATTTTTTCCAAAAGTATTGGCCGTTCATGGCGTTGGGTCTTTGGTTTGCGTACAAGTGGTGGAATTCAAAAAGGGTGATTGCCATGCTGCCCGAACTGAGGAAGAGTGGCGCGACATTTGTCGACGTTAGGTCGGCTGGTGAGTTTGCAAGTCGAAATGCACCTGGAACAATTAACATTCCCCTTCAGGAACTGGAAAGCAGGCTCAGTGAGATTCCCAAGTCCTCGCCAGTTGTACTTTGCTGTGCAAGTGGAACACGGAGTGGAATGGCAAAACTTTTGCTGAAGAAGAATGGCTACCCGCAGGTTCACAACATAGGAACTTGGAGCAAGTTTTTAAACTGATCTCCAGAATGTTCGCTTTTTTTGGCCACCTGTGACAGGATTGCCCCTACTCCAAGGCGATGTCACATGCCATGCTGTGACCCCGCTACGTCAACCTCTCATCATAGGAATCTTGCTGTGGCAGGCATATACTCTTAAAGCACGTTGCTCCGCTGTTTCGATTAGTGACACCAAATGCCCTATTGGCTAGAAATTTCTTGCCTAAAACAGCGTGAAACTTTGGCTTTATTTATGGAGAGTGATAGGTGACTAAGCGTCTATTTCCCGTAATGTCATGGCTAGACGATTCGCCCCGAGCTAACGTCATCAAGGTGGGCATTGTTGTGATGGGGGTCGAATTCGCCATCATGGTGTTCATTGAAGGGATGTTCCAGCCACTATTTGGCAAGAATGTGTCCCCTCTATTCTGGGAATTCTTTGACCCGATTCTTCTCTCTGTCATCGCTGCTCCTGTGTTGCAAATCTGGGTACTCAACCCCATGAAGGAGCAGGAGAAGGAACTTCGCATTGCAGCCGTGGCCTTTGAGTCTCAAAACGGAATGTTGATCACCGACCCCAAGGGGCTGATACTGCGCGTTAATCCAGCCTTTGTAAGAATGACTGGATACAAGCCTGAAGAAGTCATTGGACGGACTCCGGCGGTGCTTAAGTCGGGACGACAGGACCCGCTGTTTTATCGGACTATGTGGGAGACGCTGAAGGAGAACGGCTACTGGTACGGTGAAATTTGGAACCAACGCAAGAACGGTCAAATTTACCCCGAATTACTGACGATCACAGCAGTCACTGACGCTGATGGCAGTGTGATCCATTACATCGGCGATTTTTCGGACATTTCTGAGAGCAAGGAGAACGAGGTTGAAATTCGCCGTTTGGCCTATTACGACCCACTGACGAACCTTCCCAATCGGCACCTGCTGGAAGTTCTGATGGCGCAAGCGATGGTTGCAACGAAACGCAACCAGACGCATGGCGCGATTCTCGTCATCAACCTAGGCAGATCCGACCTGACCAACGACGCGATGGATAACCAGCAGTGGGATCAACTGCTAGTTGAAGTTGCGCACTGCGTCAGATCGACAGTTCGGGGCAATGACACAGTTGCTCGGCACAGTGCCGCAGAGTTCGCCGTATTGTTGGAAGACCTAGACAAGGAAGAAAGTGTTGCGTCTGCTCGTGCAGAGCAAATCGGTGAAAAACTGCGTTTTGCTATTGATGCACTATTTGGTCTAAGCGGCAATGAATATTCTTGCAAACTCAGTATTGGCGCAACCATGTTCAGTCCGTCGGATTCTTTTGAAGTGTTGCTTGCAAACGCAGAGCTTGCCCTGTGCGAGGCAAAGAAATCTGATCAAGGAGCGACGCGATTCTTCAATCCGGCGATGCGTTCGCTTTGATTTTGAGACGTAAAAAAGCCCCTTAATAGGGGCTGTCTGGCGGAACCTGTGAGATTCGAACTCACGGAGGACTCACATCCTCGCCGGTTTTCAAGACCGGTGCCTTAAACCGCTCGGCCAAGGTTCCAAGCATTGAATTGTAAGGGCGTTCTTCTCCCAATTTCCGTCAAAACGGTCTTTGTCCATCGCTAGTCCATCTCAGGAACGAGCGTATGCGATCAATTCGCAACCACAGCAGCAAGTCGAAAGCACTGGTTAACCGCAAGGGACGCTGCGAAGTTGCCCAATCTTTCAGTACAACTGGCGCCTATTGAAAAGGGTTGTTGAAGCAAGGTGTAGCAAAGTCATTGACACGTTCCGAACGCCACCCATAATCGACCTTCCCACATCAGGGTGAAAGACTGCCCTTGACAGTCCTCCGCGTCACTTCTCCGGCTAAAGTGGCAGTTCCATCCGGACGCAGATCGAAGATGTCGCCATCCTGCACCTCCATTTGATACTTACCCACCATTTCGCGGGGAGTCTGCGCAAACGTGTCCCCATTGACGGTTTAATGTGCATTAATAGTACGACGTTCCCATAAGGAAATCTTGTGAACCCCACCGCACTCCTTCACCACTACGATTCCGGTCAACTCTGGTCCGCTGCGCCCAGCGACGATGAGTCCTTCGATATAGCACAGGCATACCGTGATGCCCTCGTCGTGCGAGGCCTCCGCATCGCTCGCGGAGAAGTCCCACGTGGCTTCAAGATTGGATTCACCAACCGAAACATCTGGCAACACTACGGCGTCTTTGGGCCAATCTGGGGATCGGTCTATCACTCCACCCTCAGCTTTTGTGACAGCCAAGGCATCGTCTCGTTGAATCGAGCCTGCCAACCGCGCTTGGAACCGGAAGCAGTTTTTGGAATGAAAGACACGCCGCCTGCAAATGCGTCACTGGATGCACTGTTTGACGCCCTGGAATGGGTTGCTCCTGGATTCGAGGTCGTCCAGTCTCACCTGCAAGACTGGAGGTTCAAGGCAGCAGATACCGTTGCCGATGGTGGCTTGCATGCCCGTTTGCTAGTTGGTAGAAAAGTACCGGTTGGTGCGATTGCCGCCAATGTGGCCCAACTCAACGCGGTTCTCGGTGCAGCACGGGTTAATTTGATCAATGGGGAGCAAATTTTGGAAAGTGGATGCGGCGCCAATGTCCTGGGTGGACCGCTGCTGGCCCTGCAGCACTTTTTGAAGGAACTCAGAGCCTGTCCTGGTGCACCCGACCTGCGGCCAGGTGACGTGATCACGACTGGAACGTGGACCGATGCGTGGCCGGTATTGCCCGGTGAGCAGTGGACTGGTGAATTTGGCGCGCCGCTTTCAGACTTAAAAGTCACTTTTGAATAGTGCAGTAAGGCTAGCGTGACCTGGCTCGCTAGGGGCCTTCCGGTCGGAAGCTTCTATTGCGGCGGGGGTGGGGGTGGCACCTGGCCCGCCGCAGGTGGTGGGGGCGGAGGGAAGTACGGCGCTGGGACTGGGGCAATTTGCGGCACAACTACAACCGCAGGAGAAGGCTGGCGATAGCGCCGCTGCGAAGGCTGATTGTTCTTGGACACCATGCACTGCTCGTAGGCAATATCGTAGCGTTGCTGGGCGCTGCGTCCCTCTTCTGCACTATTGCCTGCACCAATCATCGTACCCATCATCAGCCCTGTAGCAGCGCCTGCGCCTGTATTATTAGAGTGACGCCCACTCATCGCCGAGCCAACGGCTGCTCCCAAAAGGGTTCCGACCACGGCTGAGCCCACAACGGTCTCGCCCCGTGTATCGGGGCCAAGCAACTGCTGCGCGTAGCCTCTGCAATATTGGTCTTCAGCCGCAAACAACTCCAGCGGCTTTCCCGGTGTCGGCATCACTGCCACGCGGGGTCCCTGCGGCGCCGAAACGCAGGCGGTCAAGCCAACCAGGCAAACCAACCCAAAAATATGGTTAAAGTAAAAGCGTGTGACTGTCATTGTGGATTTCCTGGTGGTGTGGCCGGGACCGTTTTCCAGCCACTGGGGCACGATGCTACATACGGGTAATAGCCCCGGGACGGTTCACAGTAGTACCAGAACTGCTCCGCTGGTTGTGCCGTAGCGGGCGGCATTTGCGACACTGCCTGCGCCGGTGCCGGAATCTGCACGACCACTGGAGGAGGGGGCGATGACTCGACCACCACCAGTGGCGGGCGATACGGATCGGGGTAGGGATAGACCGGCTGGGGGTAGAAGTACCACATACCCCCCGCTACCCACCACCAGCCAATGCGCCCGCCGTGCGAACCGTGGCGCCAAGCCCCGGAGCGCCACTGCTGCGCGTCATGGCTCTCAAAATGCCGAATATCGCCACGCCACGCCCGCTTAGGGTGCTGCGCCAATCCGGCAAGCGGTGCGACACACAGCAATGCGGCTGTAACCAGCGACCAGCCAACCATGGTTTTCATGAAATTACCTCATTGAATCGATCAAAACCAACTGTGCACAAGTTCCCATCAACTTGTCAACGGCCAACCTCTGCATTTCGCCGACCCCAACGAAAAACTTTACAGTCACTTCACGGTAGTGTCACGACACCTCGCCCCAGAGCAACTTCACCCCTGACGACAGGATGAACACAACGCACCACCAGAACAGCCATGTTAACCTTGAGCCATGTTCAACCCCTCGCAAGCCGATGTCCGTCGTTTCTTTTGCTCCGTTTATGCAAAAGCCCGCGCCGGGCAACCATTGGAAGCTATTGAAACAATAGCAAGTCACTGGATGGACGAGCACCCGGAGTACGCTGCAGACTTCGCGGATGTAGACGCCGCCCTGGCCAGCATGGGCGATGTGCAGGAAGGGCGCACCAACCCTTTCTTGCACCTATCCATGCACCTGTCAATCACCGAGCAATGCAGCATTGACCAACCGCGCGGCATCCGACAGGCCATTGAGTTACTGAACCGTCGGCGCGACTCGCTGCATCAGGCGCACCATGAAGCCATGGACTGCCTGGGAATAATGCTATGGGAAAGTCAGCAGGCCAAGCGCCCACCCGATGGTGAGGCCTATATTGCCTGCGTGCAACGCCACGCCACACAGGACTGAGGTGATTGCTCCTACCTGAAACGGCTTTGCTGAACGGTCTGGAGTTGACCCGGCAAGCTGCCCACGTAAGCGGCAATTTCTTTGAGTTCGGCGTTGGTGAATTGCTTTGCCACGCCTGCCATGATCGGATTGCCCCGACCAATTTGCGCGACGCCTTCTGTCTTGTAGGCCTTCAGGGCTCCATACAAATAATCGCTATATTGACCGGCAATCTTGGGGTAGGACGGGTCAATCGGCTTGCTGAAACTGTCCCCATGGCAGGAAACACATGCCCCCTTGGCCACCAGTTCCTGCGCCTTCGCACTGCCGCCAGCAGCTTTATCAGGAAGGGGCCACATTTGCCCGTTGCTGGAATAGTACGCCGCCAAGTCTGCGATGTCCTGCTCAGTCAGTGTGGCTGCCACCCCGCGCATGCTGGGGTGCTTGCGCTCACCACGCTGGTATGCATTGAGCGCCGAAACAATGTACTTCGCACTCTGACCCGAGATTTTCGGAACTTTGTACACCTCCGGAAAACCGGTGTGGTAGCCCTGAATGCCGTGGCAGCCGATGCACATGGCCACCTTTTTCTCAGCCGAAACGGCACTGCCTTTGATCTCTTCGGCATGGGCGGAAAAAGTGGTCGCGCATGCGACAACTATGGAGGAAAGCGATAGCAGAAACTTATTCATTTTGAGAGGACAATCAAACGGTGTTTGAGATCGATCAAGGCAGTCAAATACCATACTTGATCCTTCAGTCGACCAAATTATATCGAGCATGCCGATTTTTTCAGCGCGGGTATTCCCCTGCTATTTTGAGCCAGAACCATGAAATTCCACGGAACCAAGAATTACGTCGCCACCCAGGATCTGATGCTGTCGGTCAATGCCGCGATCACGCTGCAGCGCCCGCTGCTGGTCAAGGGCGAGCCCGGCACTGGCAAGACCATGCTGGCCGAAGAAGTGGCTCAGGCGCTAGACATGCCGCTACTGCAATGGCACATCAAGTCCACCACCAAGGCGCAACAGGGACTGTACGAATACGATGCCGTCAGCCGCCTGCGCGACTCACAACTGTCTGACATCGATGGTGGTCAGCGTGTCAAGAATATCCATAACTACATCGTCAAAGGCGTGCTGTGGCAGGCGTTTGACGCTGACCAGCAAGTAGCCTTGCTGATTGACGAGATCGACAAGGCCGACATCGAATTTCCAAATGACTTACTGCGTGAAATTGATCGCATGGAGTTTTACTGCTACGAGACACGGGAACTGATCAAAGCCAAACACCGCCCACTGGTGTTCATCACATCCAACAACGAAAAAGAGTTGCCTGACGCATTTCTGCGTCGCTGCTTTTTTCACTACATCAAGTTTCCCGACGCTGTCACCATGCAAAGCATTGTGGATGTGCACTTCCCAGGTCTGAAAAAAGAACTGATCAATGCCGCCATGAAGACCTTTTTTGACGTGCGGAACCTGCCCGGCCTGAAAAAGAAACCATCGACCAGCGAACTACTGGACTGGCTCAAGCTTCTACTGGCCGAAGATATTCCAGCAGAAGCGTTGCACACCAAGGACGACAAGATGGCCGTCCCGCCGCTGGTCGGTGCGCTGCTAAAAAACGAGCAAGACGTCACACTGTTCGAAAAGCTGATGTTCATGCAACGCCACAACCGCTGATTCAACCAAAAAATGAACAACAACTTGTGGATGGAAGGCTTGTCGGACGCCATCGGCTTCCTCGGCGGCGCGTTACTGGGCTTTTGGGCTGGTCGCTGGTTCGGGTTAGACATTTTTGCCCCCGGTTATGGCAACGCCAGCATGGGCGCCATCGTGCTGGTGGGGTTGGGTGGCGGCTTGGGCCTACAGTTTGCTCGCCGCTGGCGCGCCAAAAAATCGAAAAATGGGAAGGATTGAGCATGGCTTTTATCGAACCGGTCACCCTGTCCGCCCGTGGAGTTGAGCTGGTGCCGCTGAGCCTGGCGCACGAAGAGGGGCTGCGTGCTGCCGCCGCCGATGGTGCGCTGTGGAGCATCCGCGTGACCTCGGTGCCTGAGCCTGACCAGACCCGCAGTTATATCGAAAGCGCACTGTCCATGCGCGACGCCGGCAACCGCTTTGCCTTTGCCGTCGTCGATACGACTACCGGGGGCGTGTTGGGTTGCACCAGTTATCACGACATCGTGCCTGCGCTCAAGCGTGTCGAAATCGGCTGGACCTGGTATGCCAAGCGCAGCCAGCGCAGCCACGTCAACACCACCTGCAAGTTGCTGTTGCTGGCCCATGCCTTTGAGACTTTGGGTTGCCATGTGGTGGGTTGGCGCACCGACAATTTCAACTTCGCCTCACAAGCCGCGATTGAGCGCCTGGGCGCCAAAAAAGACGGCGTGCTGCGCGGCCACGCCTTGCGCCGCGATGGCACGATCCGTGACACGGTGATGTACAGCATGCGCACTGGCGAGTGGCCCGAAGCGAAAGCACAACTGCTGTATTTGCTGGACAAACCTCGGGGCTGATTCCATGTTGCTCGATTTCTTTTACACCCTGCGCTCAGCCAAACTGCCGGTTTCGGTGAAGGAATACCTGACCCTGCTCGAGGCCCTTAAGAAAGGCGTGGTCGGACCCAATACACCCGAATCCAGCGATTACGACAGGGAGCCTAGCGGCTACAAGATTGATGACTTCTACTACCTGAGTCGTACCACCCTAGTGAAGGACGAAAAGCACTACGACAAATTTGACCGCGCCTTTGCGGCCTACTTCAAGGGTGTGGAGTTGGTTGCCGACTTCAACAAGGAAATTCCCGCCGAGTGGCTGCGCAAGAATCTGGAGGGCATGCTCACCCCTGAAGAGTTGGCCAAATTACAGAAGATGGGCTGGGAGGAGCTGATGGAGACGCTCAAGAAGCGGCTGGAAGAACAAAAGGAGCGCCACGAAGGCGGCTCTAAATGGATTGGCACGGGTGGCACATCCCCGTTTGGGGCCTACGGGAACAACCCTCAAGGTATTCGCATCGGCCAGGACAAGAGTCGCAACAAGAGCGCCGTCAAAGTGTGGGACCAGCGCGCTTACAAAGATTACGACGACACCCAGGAGTTGGGCACGCGCAACATCAAGGTGGCATTGCGCCGCCTGCGCAAGTTTGCGCGTGAAGGTCACGAGGACGAACTGGACTTGGATGAAACCATCAGCAAGACGGCGGCCAACGCCGGTTACCTGGACATCAAAATGCGGCCCGAGCGGCACAATAACGTCAAGGTGCTGCTGCTGATGGACGTGGGTGGCACCATGGACGAGCACATTGCCCGGGTGGAAGAGTTGTTCAGCGCCACCAAAACCGAATTCAAGCACCTGGAGTTCTACTATTTCCACAACTGCGTATACGACTTCATGTGGAAGAACAACCGTCGCCGCTTTGCCGAAAAGTTTGAAACTTGGGACATCATCCGCAAGTACAACAAGGATTACAAGCTAATCTTTGTGGGAGACGCCACCATGAGTCCGTACGAAATATTGCAGCCCGGTGGCAGCGTAGAGTACAACAATGAAGAGGCAGGTGCCGAGTGGCTACAAAGGCTGATCCATGCCTTCCCGAAGTTCGCCTGGGTCAATCCTGAGCCGCAGGGCGTTTGGCAGTATCGCCAGAGTATCAGCGTGGTGCAGCAAATTGTGCATCAACGCATGTACCCGCTGACCCTTAAAGGCCTTGAAGAGGCCATGCGCCATCTGACAAAGTAGGCTCATCGGTGTCCATGTCCGAACACGGCAGCCCCTTACAATGCTGCCTGTCTCGCTGTAGTTCAATGGATAGAACGAGTGCCTCCTAAGCGATAAGGATGGGTGTTGCAAAAACTGCGCCACATCTAAAAGTTCCTTATAAATCAACGGTCTAAATAGATATATCTAAGAAGACCAACTGTTTTGCCGGCAATTTTTCGTGGGATTTTGGTGGGATTGATGGTTGCAACAATCCAACAGAATTGCGTAGTGCGCGGTGAGAGGTCGTTCGGCATGGATGGTGCCGCCAGTAGGAATCGAACCTGCATGCTCCCCTTAGGAGGGGGAAATCTTATCCATTAGATGATGGCGACCGAGTAGCATTGTAAGCAACCATGAACCGAGAAAAAAGTAACCCATGAGCTACGAAACAGTTCTTGCCGACCTACGAGGATTGTTCGGGAAAAAGTCAGTTTTGTACCCCGAAGACGTTGGCGTTCTTTTGGGCACCGACAGTGTTTTGGCCCAAAAGGTTGGTATGGGAGTCGGCTTGCCCATAAAAATCAAATCGGTTAAGGGGCGTTCCTGCGTATCCATTTACGACATGGCCGACTGGCTATCGAGCGCCGATGCACCTAGCAAAGTCAAAGATTCCAAGGTTCGTGCGAAAAACTCTG
>CANNRR010000083.1 GCA_947508055.1 Burkholderiales bacterium | reverse complement strand
CGCTTCGCTACGGTCTGTCCCGCAAGGTTTCATATTTCAATCTTCGAGCCCAGTTCCACCACTGCGTTGTTCGGCAGATTCAGGAAGTCGGCCGCGCCGCTGGCGTTGTGGTGCATCTGGGCAAACAACTTTTCACGCCAGTGCGACATGCCCTCGCCAATGGTGGGCACCACCGTGTCGCGCGACAGGAAGTAGCTGGTGGTCATGGGATTGAGCTCACAGCCACGGCCTTTGATTTGTTGCAGTGCCTTGGGAACATCGGGGTCATTCTTGAAACCGTAATTCAGTACCACTTGCCAGCAGTCGTGACCCAGCGAGTCAATTTCAAGGCGCTTGTTCAGGCCGATCCAGGGCACTTCGTGGTTGCGCACCGTCACAAACAGGTTGTTGTCGTGCAGCACCTTGTTGTGCTTGAGGTTGTGCAGCATGGCGTTGGGAACGGTGCCCACCTCGGCGGTGAGAAACACAGCCGTGCCCTCAACACGGGCCGGCGGGCTGACAAAGACTGCCTCCAGAAAGCTGGGCAGATCAATGGCATCGGCGCGCAACTTTTCATTGAGCAGGCGCCGACCGTCTTTCCAGGTCAACATCAGGGTGAAGATGGCCCCACCAATAGCCAGCGGGAACCAGCCACCGTCAAACAGCTTGAGCAGGTTGGACGCCCAGAAGGCAAAGTCCACCGCAAAGAAGAAGCCTGTGGCGCCAATGCACAAAGCCAGCGGGTAGTTCCAGCTATAGCGAATCACGTAGAACGTCAGCACGGTGGTGATCAGCATGTCGGTGCACACGGCAATACCGTAGGCCGCGGCCAGATTGCTGGACGAACGGAACATCACGACGGCCACCACAATCAGCACAAACAAACCCCAATTAACGAAGGGAAGATAGATCTGGCCGGTATCTTTCACGCTGGTGTGCTGCACCTGTAAGCGCGGGAGGTAGCCCAGTTGGATCACCTGCTTGGTGACAGAAAAGGCACCGGTGATCAAGGCTTGGGATGCGATCACGGCGGCCATGGTGGCCAACGCCACAAGCGGGATCAGGGCCCAGTCAGGAGCCATCATGAAAAACGGGTTTTTTACTGCCGCTGGGGTGTGCAACAGTAGCGCGCCTTGCCCAAAATAGTTCAGTGTCAATGCTGGCATGGCAATGGAAAACCAGGCGACTCGAATAGGCTTCTTGCCGAAATGACCCATATCCGCATAGAGGGCCTCACCGCCGGTAAC
Source organism: Burkholderiales bacterium (assembly GCA_947508055.1). GTDB lineage: Bacteria > Pseudomonadota > Gammaproteobacteria > Burkholderiales > Burkholderiaceae_C > Allorhodoferax. The sequence continues at coordinate 13,055 of CANNRR010000083.1, read as the reverse complement.
GCACAGCACCACGGCACCCAGAATAATGAAGGTAATGCCTGGGCTCTCCCACATGAAGCCGACCGCGTAATGCGGACTGATCGCCACCAGAATGTGCGGGTCGCCGGCGATATTGATGATGCCCAGCATCGCAATCACGGCAAACCAGATCACCATGATCGGACCGAAGAACTTTCCAATACTGGCGGTTCCTCGCTTTTGCACTATGAACAGGCACAGCAGAATGACCAGGGTGAGGGGAATGATGTACCGATGCAGCGCAGGGGATATGACCTCTAGTCCCTCCACCGCGCCCAGCACAGTAATAGCCGGGGTAATAACCCCGTCGCCATAGAACAGGCAGGTGCCAAAAATGCCCACAATCAGCAGCACCCTTCGCAACTCGGGGCGGTCTTTGATTGACACGGAGGCCAATGCCAGCATAGCCACCAACCCGCCCTCGCCGTGGTTGTCCGCGCGCAGCACCAGCGTCACGTACTTGAGGGACACGATGACCGTCAGCGTCCAAAAGAAGATCGACAAAATGCCATACACGTTGTCGGGTGTGAAGGGAACGTGACCGGAGCCAAAGACTTCCTTGACCGCGTACAGGACACTGGTTCCGATGTCGCCGTACACCACGCCGATGGCGCCCAGAGTTAGCGCCGAGAGTGACGATTTGGATGCAGACACAAGTTCACCCGGCAACAAATCGGCACGGGTTCCATTCCATTTGGGATCGCTATTTTGCGCCTCCAACCATGGCATGCAAGCACCGCAGGGACCATTTCAACCGAATTAACAAATATGTTGCAACGCAACAACTCAAGATCAGTCGTAGCGCTCAGCGTCGGGGTCGGTGGCTTCGAGCTCGTAACTCGACGCCAGCATTGCCAGGCGCCCGACGACTCCGTACATATAGAAGCGGTTGGGCGCACTAGCGCCGGGCTTCACGCCGGGCTGAGGTAAGTGCGTACTCTCAGCAAACGCCAGTGGCACAAAGCTGGAGCCAGGCGCATTCAGGTTTTCGTCCACCATGCGCTCGGCGTGCACCCGGTAGAAGCCGCCCACCACGTAGCGGTCCATCATGTAAACCACCGGCTCGGCCACCGCGTCGTTAACGCGTTCGCTGGTCAGCACACCCTCCTGCAGGATGACGTCGTAGACGCTGGAGACGCCTTTTGTCGCTCCCGCGCGCCCCGGCACCTGCTGGCGCAGGGCCTCAAGCTCCTTGGCATCGCGCACCGTCAGCACACCCATGCGGGCATCGCCATTGTCAGCCTTGACCACCACAAACGGCTTTTCCTTGATGCCATATTCCTTGTGCTTTTTGCGAATTTTCCCCAGTAGGGTGTCGATTCGCGCGGCCAGGTCCTGCACGCCCACATCAGTCGAAAAATCGACCTGGGTGCACTTGTCAAAAATCGGGTTGATCAGCCAGTGGTCCACGCCAATGAGCTTGCCAAAGCGTTTGGAGACTTCCTCGAAACACTTGGAATGCGTACTCCTGCGCCGCGTAGTCCAGCCTGCCTGCAAAGGTGGCAGCAGGTATTGCTCGTGCAAATCTTCCAGAATGCCCGGGACACCGGCACGCAGATCGTTATTGAGCAAAATGGTGCAGGGGTCAAAATTCTTGACACCGAGGCGACCCTTGGTGCGCACCACCGGCTCCAGCGTGATGCTTTCCCCATCGGGCAGGTCGATGGTGGTGATTTTCTTGATGTCGGGGCTGATAGAGCCAATGCGCACATTCAAGCCTGCCATATGGAACACGCGTCGCAGTTGCGCCAGGTTGCTCAAATAGGATGTGTTGGGGACCTGGTTCTCGGGCACGATCAGCAGGTTGCGCGCCTCGGGACAGATTTTTTCGATGGCCGCCATGGCCGCCTGCACGGCCAGCGGCAGCATGGACGGAGCCAGGATGTTCCAACCGTCAGGGAACAGATTGGTGTCCACTGGCGCGAGCTTGAAGCCGGCATTGCGAACGTCCACCGAACTGTAGAACGGTGGCGTGTGCTCCATCCATTCGAGGCGGAACCAGCGCTCGATGGCTGGCATGGAATCCAGTATGCGCTGTTCCAGTTCGTTGATGGGGCCAGTCAGGGCGGTAACGAGATGGGGAACCATGCTGCCCTCTTAAAGGAAATGAAAAGATCGGGTGATTCTAGGACTTGGGGTTAACCCGGCCAGTTACAAGAGCACAGGCTCGTTTTGACGATGGAATACCCCTGATCAGTTGGGGACAGAGCTGCGCTGCGCTACGGTCTGTCCCGCAAGACATTAGTTTCGCACCTCACCGTCACCCAGCACCACATATTTGAGCGAGGTCAGTCCTTCAATGCCGACCGGGCCACGGGCATGAAACTTGTCGGTGCTGATGCCGATCTCCGCCCCCAGGCCGTACTCGAAGCCATCGGCAAAGCGCGTGCTGGTATTGACCATGACGCTGGCTGAGTCGACTTCCCTCAAAAACCGTTGGGCGTGCATGTGGTCCCGCGTGAGGATGGCGTCGGTGTGGTGGCTCGAATACTGGTTGATGTGGGCAATGGCGGCGTCCAACCCATCAACCACCTTGATGCTGATGATGGGTGCCAAATACTCCTCGTACCAGTCGCTCTCTTGTGCCAGCACCAGTTTGGCAGGCGTTGCCTGAAGAATTTGCAACGCAAGGGCATCGCAGCGCATCTCCACGCCCTTGGCTGCCAACACGGTGCCGATGCGGGGCAGAAACACGTCTGCCACGCCATGGGCGACCAGCAGGCTCTCGGCCGCATTGCAGGGGCTGTACTTGCTGGTCTTGGCGTTGTCGGCCACTCGGACTGCCATGTCGATATCGCAGGGGTCGTCGACGTAGACATGGCAGTTGCCGTCCAGGTGCTTGATAACCGGCACCTTGGCGCCCGCGCTGATGCGCTCAATCAAGCCCTTGCCGCCGCGCGGAATGATGACGTCGACAAACTGCGGCATGGCAATGAGTTGGTCCACCACGGCGCGGTCGGTGGTTTGCACCAGTTGCACCGCATCCACCGGCAACCCACTCTCCGTCAACGCCTGCTGCACCAGCCTGGCCAACGCCTTATTCGACTCAATCGCCTCAGAACCACCGCGCAGAATGCAGGCGTTGCCGCTCTTGATGGACAGGCTGGCAGCCTCAATCGTCACATTGGGACGGCTCTCAAAAATCATGCCGAACACGCCAATGGGAACTCGCATCTGGCCCACCCGGATACCGCTGGGCTGCTGCTTCATGCCAATGATTTCGCCAATCGCGTCAGCCATGGCCGCCAGTTGCTCGCAGCCCTGGGCACAGGTCTCCAGCACTTGGGGCGTCAACTTGAGCCGGTCCACCATTGGTGCGGCAAGTCCCGCCGCCACGGCGCGGTCCAAGTCTTTGGCGTTGTCCACCTTCAGCTCATCGACATTGGCGCGCAGCAACCCGGCCAACAGGCGTAATGCTCTGTTTTTAGTAGCTGCCGACGCAGCAGCCATGAGGGCTGAGGCCGCTTTTGCCTGCGAGCCCAGGGTTTGGGTGTATTCGGTGATGGTAAGCGCGTTCATAGCGTGATTTTGGCAGAACTCGTTGCCCGACGACACAGCGCCCGTTCTCAGCGCTGGCGAGCGTTCGCAACCCCACCTGCCGGCGCCACCGCGCACAGTGCGCACAACTGCAATGCCAGGCGGTGCAGCGCCTGCCAGCCCGAGGCGGGCCAGTCGGGTTGCTTCAGGCCTTTGACAATGCCGTCCACCACATGGGCCGATTGCAGCAACTGCGACAGCGCGGCGTCGGTCAACCGCGGCAGCACGCGTTCAAACAGGCGCTCCTTCGGGCCCCAGATGTGCTGTTCGCGCAGTGCCATGGGCAGGGGGCGGCCCTGGCCAATAGCGGCCTTGACGCGCTTCAAGGCGCGTATGTCTTCGCTCAGGGTGTAGTGCACCAGCACTTCGGGCTCGCCCTCGGCTTGCAGGCCATCGAGCATGCGCTGCACGCGCAACGCCTGGCCGCCGAGCACGGCCTCGCTAAGCTTGAAGACGTCATAGCGAGCCACATTCATCACCGCGCTCTCAACCTGGTCGAACGACAGGACTCCACCGCCCGCACCATCAACGGGAAACAGCAGGCCCAGCTTCTGGATTTCCTGGTGCGCAGCCAGCAGGTTGCCCTCGACCCGATCGGCAAAAAACTGCAGCGTGCGCTGGCCCTCTTCACCCGCCGCCACGCACTGGCTCTGCACGGCCAGGCGTTGGGCAATCCACTGCGGCAAGGCAGCACGCTCCACCGGCTCCACCTGCAAGGTCACGCCAGCGCCCTCCAGTGCGGCAAACCAGGCGCTCGATTTGGTCATCTTGTCCATGCGCGGCAGCAAGACGATGGTCAGCGTGGCATCGTTTCCCTGCGACATGTCGGCCAGTTGTTGCAAGGCGGTGCTGCCGTCCTTGCCAGGCTTGCCCGAAGGGATACGAATTTCGACAATTTGCTTATCCGCAAACAGGCTCAGCGAGCCCCCGGCGGCCAGCACTTCGCTCCAGTCAAAGTGGGCACCGGCCACGGTGTGCGAGGTGCGCTCGGTATAGCCCTGAGCGCGCGCTGCGCTGCGAATAGCGTCCAGCGCTTCCTGCTGCAGCAGCGGTTCGTCGCCGTGCAGGGTGTACAGGCTTTTGAGCCCGCGCGCTAGATGGTTGCCGAGTTGATTGACCGCAAGTTGCATCAACCAAGTTTAGCGTGCACTACCCGACAACGTGCAAGCAGCACCCACTAAAAGGTTTCCCAGTCGTCATCGCCGCCTTTGGCGGACTTCGGTGCAGCAGCCGGCTTGGGTGTAGCGGGTTTGACGGAACTGAGTTTGGGCAAACTGGGCCTGGACAAGCGGGCTGCCTGGGGCGCTGCCAGCGCCGCCCGTTTGGATGGTGCTGCAATACGCGGTGGCGGGCTGGACCGGGCAAGCTGAACCAACTGCGCACCGCCGGTTTTGAATATCGATACCGTCTCCACCAGTTCCTGCGCCTGCGATTTAAGGCTGCTGGCAGCTGCCGCCATCTCTTCAACCAAGGCCGCGTTTTGTTGCGTGGCCTGATCCATCTGGCTGACGGCCTCGCCGACCTGGGCCACGCCCAAAGCCTGTTCGTTGCTGGCGGCGCTGATCTCGCCCATGATGTCGGTCACCCGCTTGATGGAACCCACCACCTCGGTCATGGTGTTGCCCGCCTGATCCACCAGTGCGGTGCCCTTTTCAACACGCTCTACGCTGGCATTGATCAGGGTCTTGATTTCCTTGGCAGCGTCCGCGCTGCGCCCGGCCAGGCTGCGCACTTCACTGGCCACCACGGCAAACCCGCGCCCCTGTTCACCAGCCCGGGCGGCCTCAACGGCTGCGTTGAGCGCCAAGATATTGGTCTGAAACGCAATGCCGTCAATCACACTGATGATGTCCGATATTTTGCGTGAGGCCTCGTTGATGCCCTTCATGGTGTCCACCACCTCGGCCACCACTTCGCCGCCCCGCACGGCCACCGTGCTGGCGCTCATGGCCAACTGGTTAGCCTGACGGGCGCTGTCGGCGTTTTGCTTCACTGTGGAGCCCAGTTCTTCCATCGAGGCCGCCGTTTGCTCCAGCGCGCTGGCCTGTTGCTCGGTGCGCGCTGACAGGTCGTGGTTGCCCTGGGCAATCTCGGCGCTGGCGGTGGCGACGCCTTCAGCACCATGGCGCACCTGGGTTACGGTTGTGGCCAGCGTCACCAGCATGGAGTCCAGCGCTGCCGCCAGACTGCCTGCTGCGTGGGATCCAGAGGCAGGCATTTTGGTCAGATCGCCGTCCGCAACGTGCTGTGCCGCGGTCATTGCGTCATTGAGTTCCATACCCAGTTGCCCGGTGATACTGCGCGACACGAGCAATGCCAACACCACCAGCAACAGCCCACCCAGCGCCACCGAAGTGATGCTGATAACGCGGGTCGTGCCAACGCCTGAGTCGAAGGCCGCGCTGGCGCCGTCGGCCTCCGCCTGCAAGCTGTCAGCACCCTTGGTGATGGACTCATCGTATTTGTCGATCAGTTTGTCAATCTGATCGTCCACCAGGGCAATCTCACTCAATGGCGCATCCCGTTTGGCCATGGGCAAATACGCTTCAAGGTACAGCTTGCGCAAGTCGCCCATGGCTTTGCGGGCTTCCTGCGCCCATTGGCGTTCCTGATCCGTGTCCGCAAGGCTGGTAGCAAAATCCAGCGTCTTGTCGATATCACCCGACATGGTTTGCCATTTCTTTGCAACCTCGTCAAACTGGCGGTTGATATAGGTGTCAGCCACGATGCGATAGGCCTGCGCGCCCAGACCTGCATCGCGCTTCAAGTGGCCAGCCTCTTGGGTGCGCTTTTGGGATACTTTTTGTAACTCGCTGAGCTTGTTCAGACTGATCCAGTTCATCACCACCAGCGCAAGCATCACCAGCACCGATACGCCAATCAGCAGATGCAGGCGTTTGGAAATTTTCCAGCTTTTCATCGATTCACTCCTAAAAACTTGACTCCGCTATCCAGCCTGCGGGGTGGGCAAGCTATTTTGACGGGCAATTCGCACGCAGATGACTCTCAGCAGAATGCGCCAGCGACCAATTTTCGGCAACACCGCCATTAGTAGGGCTTGAAGTTGCCGCTGCCGCGCACTGCGGCGCCCTGGGGTGGCGCGCCCAGGCGGGGTGCCGCACCCGCACGCCGCACGCTGGGCGAGGGGTCATTGCGCGGGGCATGGCGACTGAGAACTTTGGGCGAGTCGTCCCCAATGTTGAAGAACGCAATGCTTTGCTGCAACTGCTCGGCCTGTCCCGAGAGTTCTTCACTGGTTGCGGCCAACTCTTCAGAGGCCGATGCGTTTTGTTGTGTGGCTTTACTCAACTGGCCCATCGCCCCACCAATTTGCACCACCGATTCGCTCTGTTCTGCGCTGGACGCAGCAATTTCTTGCACCAGTTCACTGGTTTTCTGGATGCTGGGCACAATTTCGTCAAGCAGCTTGCCGGCGCGCTCTGCGGTGTGCACGCTGTTGCCCGCGAGCTCGCCAATTTCTTTAGCAGCCTCCTGGCTGCGTTCGGCCAGTTTGCGCACCTCGGCGGCTACCACCGCGAAGCCTTTGCCATGCTCGCCCGCACGGGCGGCTTCGATGGCGGCATTGAGCGCCAGCAAGTTGGTTTGATACGCGATGTCATCCACGATGCCAATTTTGGACGCAATTTGCTTCATGGCCACCACCGTCTGGCTGACCGCCCCGCCACCGTCGGTGGCTTCTTTGCTGGCTTTGGTGGCCATGCCGTCGGTTACTTTGGCGTTGTCCGAGTTCTGGTTGATGCTGGCTGACATGACATCGATACTGGCCGTCGTTTCTTCCACGCTGGCGGCTTGCTCGCTGGCAGCTTGTGAGAGGGACTGCGCCGTGGCGCTCACCTGATTGGCTGCACCAGTCAGAGCGTCGGCTGCTGCGCGCACCTCGCTCATCACCCGGGTCAGGTTCTCTGCAGTGGAGTTGGCACTGTCCTTGACCTTGCCAAACAGGCCTGAATACTCGCGCTCGATGCGCATGGTGAGGTCGCCTTCAGCAAAAGCGGCCAGTACATCGGCCACATCGGTCAGGCCCCGCTCACTGGTGTCGAGTAGCTGATTCATGCCGGTGGCCAAATTGGCAAAGAAACCGACCTTTCCTTCAGTGATCAAGCGTGAGCTGAAGTCGCCCATCGCGGCGGCTTGCACAATACCGGCCACTTCGTTCTCGACCCCCACTTCTGCAGTCCGGTCTGCCCACTCGACCACACTGCCGAGCCGGTTGCCCTGTGCGTCCACCACCGGGTTGGCGATCAGGCCGAAGTACAGGTTGCCCACCTTGATCTGGGTGCGGTACGTCGTCTTGAGTGCCGACAGAAGCCCGCGCTGATGTGATGGATTCTTGTGGAACACATCGATGTTCTTGCCAATCAGATCGCGAGCATCAAATTGCGGCAGTGTCTTGCGCAGTTCGGCCTCGTTGCGTTGCATCATGGCAGTGACTGTCTCGTTCATATAGACGATGTTCAGATCCACATCCGCAATCATCACATTGGTGGTGCACTTGTCCAGCGCATTTTTGATGCGGGTGTTTTCCCCCATGGATTTGAGTTCTGCATCGCGCGCCGCCAGTTCGGCGGTTTTGTCCTGCCACTCCACAATCGTGCCCAGACGAGTTCCCGTCTTGTCAATGACAGGGGTTGCAATCAGACCAAAAATTCGCACACCCACCTTGATCTGGGTCCTGTAGGTGTCGCGTAGCTTGGATAGCATGTCGCGCTGGTGCGCCGGGTTCCTGTGGAAGATATCGATATTGCTGCCCATGCACTTAGTGACGCTGAAGTTGGGCAAGTCCTTGCGGATGTCGACTTCTGCGGTGGACATCATGCTTGTTACCGCGCGATTCATGAAGATGATGTTGTTGCCTGCGTCGGCAATCATCACATTGCTGTCAACGCCCTCCAGCGCGATGCGCATGCGCTCATTGAATTCCGCCGCATTGGCTGCGTCACGCAAGGCGCCCTGGGTCTGTGCCATAGCAGCCAGGAGTTGCCCTGTTTCATCGCTCGTGACATCGCCAATCGGATCATCGTAACGGCCAGCACCCATCGACTGCGCAATGCCCACCGCACGGGTCAGTGGCCGGGTGATACCCCGCACCAAAAACAGTCCGAACAGGATGGCAAACAGCAGTCCGGCAACGATCGACCCGATCGCCCAGGCCCGAATGGCCTGGTAGTTGGAGAGTGCAGCGTCATATTCGCGCTTGCCAGAATCGAGTTGGTACTTCAGTAAAGCATCAATACCCTTGCCCACCGGCAGGTACAGCGGTCTGATGTTGTTCACCACCAGGCGATTGGCTTCCTTGATGTCATTGGCGCGCAGGGCGGCAAGGGTTTTGAGTAGACCTTCTTGTACGAATGCCTTGCGGTTGGCGGCAAATTCTTTCGCCAGTAGGGCCTCGTCTGGCTCCAACTTCTGGGCAACGTAGTGCTCCCAAATTTTGGTAATGGCAGCAATATTGCCCTCCACTTCAGCGGCAGTCGCACTGATGGTCTCCGGCACCGGAGTAATGAGTGCTACGGCAACGGCCAGGCGATTGCGCAGCAGCAGTCGCTGAATTTCGGCAATCTGACCGGTGGACTGCAGGCTTTCCTCGTAGAGGTAGCGACCCGATTCATTGGATTTCGCAATTCCATACAAGCCGACGCTGCCAATGGCCACTAGCAGGACTGACAGCACCCCAATCAGGAGTGACAAGCGCATGCCAATTTTCATATTGCCTATGTTCATAATCGACCTCCGGTTATTCCCATTCACCTTTTACGCCTCAATCAAGTCGCCAGCGCCAGCATACGCCAGATCGTGTGGACTCACGAATCATATTGTCGTCTTGCGACTTGGTCTTACTCCCGAGCAGGGTGTTGACTACCCATCTCTGTATTGCATGCTCTACAGAGCCGAAAAGGGCAGGCTAATCAGTTTGTCGTCTAGCTGACGCACGGTTTCGTCGTTGTTGATCACAATGCCGTAGAGGCATCCGCGCTCGGCCACAAAATCACGCAGTGCGCGCAGGGACCGTGAATCAGTCCGCCCGCTGTGCTTGATTTCCACTGGCAGCAATCCGAATTCTCCTTCCAGCACAAGGTCGATTTCAGCACCAGCGCCGGTGCGGTAGTGATAGGCACGCACATCCATACCCGCCGTGGCCAAGCCACGCAGCAGGGTTTCGATCACGGTGCTTTCCCATGACTGCCCCATCCGCGGGTGCGCCATCAAATCATCCTGATCGCGCAGGTGCAGCAAATAGTGCAGCAGGCCACTGTCGCGCAGGTAGCCCTTGGGGTGCTTGACCACCCGTTTGGTCGCGTCCTTTTCATAGGGAGGCAGATGGCGCCACAGATAGGTGCCATGCGCAATATGAAAGTAGTCGCGCGCAGTCGGCTGCGAGACACCCAGCGCGCGCGCCACCTCTGAGTAATTGATGATGTTGCCCGACAATTGGGCCAACATCTGCACAAACAGGCGAAACTTCTGCCGGTCGAGCGCTGGGAACAGGCGCGGCAGATCGCGGTCAAGATAGGTTTGCAGATAATTCTGTTGCCACAACTTGCGAAAACGTGCTTGCCCCTTGACCCACGGTTCCGGGTAGCCGCCATGCATCCAGTATTTGCCGACCTGATCAAGACTCAAACGGGGCACCAGCTCTGTAAATTGAGCCAGAAGCGAGCGATCTTCTATCAGCCGATACAGTGGCGACGGCGGCAGTTCATACGCCTCGGCCAGCGACAGTGGCCCCATTTCGATGATGGCGATGCGACCGGCCAGACTTTCCGAAATAGACGAGATCAACTCGGTAGAACTCGACCCGGTGATGACGAATCGCCCTGGCTCGCTGCGTTGACTGTCAATGGCGACCCGTAGCGCCGCAAACATCGCGGGAAACAACTGGCATTCGTCGATTGCGACCTGACGGGGGTTGAGCCGCAGGAATAAATCAGGATCACGCTGGACGGCATCGAGGTCGGCGATTTTTTCCAGGTCCAGTATCTTCCATGCGGGCAACAGTTCCTTGATCAACGTGGTCTTGCCGCATTGCCGCACGCCAACAATTGCCACACAAGGAAAGAGCCCGAGCAGTTCGTTCAACAGGGGGAGTGCATGGCGTTTCATGCAAGCATTATCAAACCCATTGTTTGAATGTGCAAGGTATTTTGTTTCAACTATTCCAGCAACCACGGCGCACAAGGTGTTGCCCCACACTGCAGGGGCATGGCTTACCGTCAGTTGCTCTGTCTACCGTGTTTCAATGGTCTTGATGGCTGCCAGGCGGCGCAGCAATTGTTGCAGGATGTCGCTCTGCATGTCCCGGAACAACAGCACCTCTTCGGCCTCCTTGGCCAGCACTGCGGACTCGTTGAAGCTGATGTCGCGCTGTTGCGAAATCTCCGTGGGCGCAATGAGTTCCCGGCCATCAGGGGTGCGCATACGAAACTGGATGCGAATTTTGAGCTGGAACTCGCGCACCTGGCCTGAAGCGTTTACGCCGACCACGTTTTTCTCGCGCACTTCCTGCAAGATGTCGACAATCACCTGCGGAGCTACGGTGCCAGGCGTGGCTGCCAATGGGACGATTGCACTGCCAAAGTAACGGATCAGGTCTGCCGCGACCAGGCCATTTTCCTCCGGGGTAACCGCAAGCGTCTGAAACGCAAAGGTCGGGGCGACGCGCAACTTGAAGCCGCAGCCCGCCAGTAGTGCGGCGCTCCACGCAGCGGCAACAACGGCACGGCGGTCCATGGTCATATCACCACATTTACCAGGCGCCCGGGGACCACAATGACTCGCTTGATGGGCGCACCTGCTGCGAACTGCACAAAGGTGTCGCTGGCCAGTGTCAACACTTCGATCTCGTCCTTTGATGCGCCCGATGGCACCATCACCGACCCTCGCAACTTGCCATTGATTTGCAGCATGAGCTCAATCTCGTCCTGCAACAGCGCCGCTGCATCCACAACTGGCCAGGCCGCGTCGAGCAGGTCACCCGCAGAGCCGGCATAACCAAGCTCGCTCCACAATGCATGCGCTATGTGGGGAGTAGCCGGGTAAAGCGACCGCAACAAAATGGAGAGGCCCTCTACCATGGCCGCCATCGCTCCTTGCGAATCCAGTGCCTTGAAATCCTCCAGCGCATTGATCATCTTCATGGCGCCCGAGACCACCGTGTTGTACTGCATGCGCTGGTAGTCGTAGTCCACCTGCTTGAGCACGTTATGAATTTCGCGCCGCAAAACCTTGGCTTCCTTGGAAAGGATTAAGCCATTTATGCCTCCAGCCCCCGTAATATCTGCGTGAACAGCTACCAAATTCATAGCAGAAAGTTTGAAGCCAAAATTCCAGACGCGGCGCAGAAAACGATAGCTGCCTTCCACGGACGCATCGTTCCACTCCAGCGTGGCTTCGGGTGGCGCGGTGAACATGGTGTACAGGCGGGCCGTGTCGGCACCGTACTTCTCGATCAGGTCTTGTGGATCAACACCGTTGTTTTTGGACTTCGACATGGTGCCCACGCCCTCGTAATCGATGGGCGTGCCAACCGGCAAGTCACCGACTGCTTTGATCAGCCTGGCGCCGACAATTTTACCGGCGTCGTCGAACATGTGTTCCACATCCTGCGGCCAGAAATACTCCTTGCCGCCCTTGTCGCCCTTGCGGGAGTAGATGTGGTTGAGGACCATGCCCTGGGTGAGCAGCTTGGTAAAGGGTTCGTCCACGGTGACCAGCCCCAGGTCGCGCATGACCTTGGTCCAGAAGCGCGCATACAGCAGGTGCAGGATGGCGTGCTCGATGCCGCCAATGTATTGGTCCATGCCGCTGCCGCCGGTGGCCTGGGTCTGGTCACGCATCCAGTAGGCCGTGCCAGTGCCCACCATGGCATCGCTGTTCTTGGGGTCACAGTAGCGCATGTAGTACCAGGAACTGTCCACGAACGTGTCCATGGTGTCGGTCTCACGCCGTGCCGCTTTGCCGCACACCGGGCACACCACACCGGCATGGAAACCTTCGTGCTTGTGCAAGGGGTTGCCAGAGCCATCGGGCACGCAATCCTGCGGCAACACCACCGGCAGGTCTTGCTCGGGCACTGGCACGGCACCATGCTCGGTACAGTGGATGATGGGGATGGGGGTGCCCCAATAGCGCTGGCGGCTGACACCCCAGTCACGTAGTCGCCAGGTGGTTTTTTTCTCGCCCAACCCTTTGTGCTGCAAAGCAACCGCCACGGCATTCACCGCATCGGCACAGGACAGGCCGCTGAAAACGTCGGAGTTAACCGTGACACCACGCTGCTTGTCGGCGTACCAATCCTGCCACCGTTCATGGTCATAGCTGAGGCCGTCAATGTGCACCACATCATCAATGCGGAAGTTGTACTTTTTGGCAAAGGCAAAGTCACGCTCGTCATGGGCGGGAACACCCATGACCGCTCCGTCGCCATAGCCCATGAGCACATAGTTGCCAACCCAGACATCGACCAGGTCACCCGTCAGGGG
>CANNRR010000082.1 GCA_947508055.1 Burkholderiales bacterium | reverse complement strand
TGCGCTGCGCGCTGTTTCCCGACTGGGAAACCCTGCCCTACGACACCTTTTCCCCGCATCAGGACCTGATCAGTGAGCGCCTGGCGACCCTGTGGAGAATTTCGCAGCGCAACAAGGACACCGGTGCCGACGTCGTCATCGTGCCCGCCACCACAGCCCTGTACCGACTGGCACCACCGAGCTTTCTGGCCGGCTACACGTTCGAGTTCAAGGTCAAGCAAAAGCTCGACGAGGCCAAACTCAAAGCCCAGCTCACACTGGCGGGCTACAGTCATGTGACCCAGGTCGTCAGTCCTGGGGAATACGCCGTGCGCGGCGGGCTGATTGACCTGTTCCCGATGGGCTCGCTGGTGCCGTACCGTGTCGACCTGTTTGACGACGAGATCGATAGCATCCGAACCTTCGACCCCGACAGCCAGCGCAGCCTGTACCCGGTGCCCGAAGTGCGCCTGCTGCCCGGGCGCGAGTTTCCAATGGATGACACCGCCCGCGCCAAATTTCGCAGCCGCTGGCGCGAGCTGTTGGAGGGAGACCCGACCAAGAGCCGGATCTACAAGGACATCGGCGCTGGTGTTGCCACGGCTGGCATCGAGTACTACCTGCCGCTGTTCTTTGAAGAAACGGCCACCGTGTTTGACTACCTCGGGCCAGATGCCACGGTGGTGCTTCATGGTGACCTGGAGTCGGCTTTTCAGCGGTTCTGGCACGACACCAAGGACCGCTACCGGCTGGTGCAATGCGACCCTGAACGCCCCGCCTTGCCACCTGAAGCGCTGTTTCTGGGTACCGAGCAGTTTTATGCAAGGGCCAATGCCTATGCCCAACTTGCTATTAAATCAGGAGCTACTCACGCAACATCGACGGGCTCTGATGGCCAATCTGACACAGAAAAACCGATCTCACCCTATGTGGAACTGCAGTGCCTGCCCCCAATGGCCGCAGAACGCGGCACCGAAGACCCGCTGGCCCGCCTGAAACTGCACGCCCGCAACACCCAGCACCGCATTCTGGTTCTGGCCGAGAGCGATGGTCGCCGCGCAAGCCTGCTGGATTTTTTACGCGCCAGCGGTGTCAACCCACCGGCCTTTGACTCCTTGCTGGAGTTCCAGACCAGCGACGAGAAATTCGGCATTGCCACCGCGGCGCTCAGTGTCGGCTTCAGCTGGCTGGAATATGGCATTGACCTGGTCACCGAGACCGAGCTCTTTGCCAGCGCACCCACCACCCGGCGTCGCAAAAAGCAGGAACAGGTCAGCGACGTTGAAGCGCTGATCAAGGACCTGAGTGAACTCAAGGTCGGTGACCCCGTGGTGCATTCCCAACACGGCATCGGCCGCTACCGGGGTCTGATCAATCTCGACCTGGGCAACAAAATGCCCAATGGCGAGCCCGAGTTACAGGAATTTTTGCACCTGGAATACGCCGAGAAAGCCACGCTGTATGTGCCGGTCAGCCAGCTACAACTCATCAGCCGCTACACCGGCGTCAGCGCCGACGAAGCGCCACTGCACAAGCTGGGCAGCGGCCAGTGGGAAAAAGCCAAACGCCGTGCCGCCGAGCAGGTACGCGATTCGGCCGCCGAGTTGCTCAACATCTACGCCCGTCGCGCTGCGCGCGAGGGCCACGCCTTCCGCTACTCGGCCAACGACTACGAAACCTTTGCCAACGACTTTGGCTTTGAAGAAACCGCCGACCAAAGGGCTGCCATCCACTGCGTAATACAGGACATGGTCAGCCCGCGGCCCATGGACCGCCTGGTCTGCGGCGATGTAGGCTTTGGCAAGACTGAAGTGGCCCTGCGCGCCGCCTTTATTGCTGTGACCGGAGGCAAGCAGGTCGCCATTTTGGCGCCGACTACTCTGCTGGCGGAGCAGCATTTCCAGACACTCAATGACCGTTTCGCGAAGTGGCCAATCAAGATTGCGGAGATGAGCCGATTTCGCTCCACCAAGGAGATCAACGCAGCGCTCAAGGGTGTGGCCGATGGCACGGTAGACATCGTGGTGGGCACGCACAAGCTCTTGAGCCAGGACACACATTTCAAGAACCTGGGCCTCTTGGTCATTGACGAAGAGCACCGTTTTGGCGTGCGTCACAAAGAGCAAATGAAAGCCATGCGCGCCGAGGTCGATGTACTCACGCTAACCGCCACTCCTATCCCCCGCACCATGGGCATGGCGCTGGAAGGTCTGCGCGACTTGAGCGTGATTGCGACCGCGCCGCAGCGTCGCCTGGCCATCAAGACCTTTGTTCGCACCGAAGGCAATGGCGTCATCCGCGAAGCCGTTTTGCGTGAGTTGAAACGCGGCGGCCAAGTCTACTTTTTGCACAACGAAGTGGACACGATTGAAAACCGCCGCGCCAAGCTCGAAGAGCTATTGCCCGAAGCCCGCATCGCAGTCGCCCACGGTCAGATGCCCGAGCGCCAACTGGAAAGCGTGATGAGGGACTTCATTGCGCAGCGCTACAACCTGCTGTTGTGCTCCACGATTATTGAGACCGGCATCGACGTACCGACGGCCAACACCATCGTCATGAGCCGCGCGGACAAGTTCGGCCTGGCCCAATTGCACCAGTTGCGCGGCCGTGTGGGGCGTAGCCACCACCAGGCCTATGCTTATTTGATGGTGCCGGACCTGGAAGGCCTGACCAGACAGGCCAGCCAGCGGCTGGATGCCATCCAAGCCATGGAAGAGTTGGGCTCGGGCTTCTACCTGGCGATGCATGACCTGGAGATTCGAGGAGCCGGCGAGGTGCTGGGTGAAAGCCAGAGCGGCAATATGCTGGAAGTCGGCTTTCAGCTCTACAACGAGATGCTGTCTGAGGCGGTTCGCTGCCTGAAGGCTGGAATAGAGCCTGATCTGCTGAGCCCGCTTAACGTCACAACCGACATCAACCTGCATGCCCCGGCGCTTCTGCCGAATGACTATTGCGGCGATGTCCACCTGCGACTGAGCTTTTACAAAAAACTGGCCACCGCCAAGACCGCCGATCAGGTCGACACGCTGCTGGAAGAAATTGTGGACCGCTTCGGCAAGTTACCCGCCCAGGCGCAGACGCTTATCGATGTGCACCGCCTGCGCGTGCTGGCAAAGCCCTATGGCGTGCTCAAGGTGGATGCCACGCCGGGCGTCACCACCATCACATTCCAGAAGAACCCGCCGGTTGATTCGATGAAGATCATCCAGCTGATTCAGAAAAACAAGCACATCAAACTGGCGGGCAGCGAGAAGCTGCGCATTGAGCGGGATTTGCCAGAAGCCAAGGACAGGGCGCAGATGGTGCGGGATATTTTGAGGAGTCTGGGCCAGCCGGTGGTGGTGGTGGCCGCTACCGCGGCGGTTTAACTGGCCAGGGTTCTGAGGATGAGGGGTAAACTTTGCGCTTCGAAACACCGCAGCACCACGCGTCCAATACTCCCCCATGCTCAAGCGCATAAGTGTCCAGCAGCTCACCATCGGTATGCACCTCAAGGAGTTTTGCGGTTCCTGGATGGAGCATCCGTTTTGGCGCACCAGCTTCGTCATCACCGACCCCAACGACATTGTCAGCATCCTCGCCAGCAGCATCAAGGAAGTCTGGATCGACTGCTCCAAGGGGCTGGATGTGCCTGCCGGTGTGCAGGCAGTTTCCCAGAGCGAGTCTGAAGCTGAGGTGGACGCGCAATTGCACCGGGCGACGGAGCAGGTTCGCCAGGTACAGCGGGTTCCGATGGATGCTGAATTGGCACAGGCCGTCAAAATTTGCGCCAAGTCCAAGCAGGCAGTCGCCTCGATGTTCCACGAAGCGCGCATGGGCAAGTCGGTCGATACCGAGGCCGCACAGCATCTGGTGCAGGAAATATCCGACTCAGTGAGCCGAAATCCCGGTGCACTGATCAGCTTGGCCCGATTGAAGACCGCAGACGACTACACCTACATGCACTCGGTAGCCGTCTGCGCGCTCATGATTTCCCTGGCCAAACAACTAAGCATGGATGACACGCAAACCCATGCCGCGGGAATTGCCGGCTTGCTGCATGACCTGGGCAAGGCGCTAATACCCATGACGGTGCTAAACAAGCCTGGCAAGCTGACGGATGCTGAATTTCAGATAGTGAAGAACCATCCGTTGGAGGGCTACCGCATGTTGCAAGGCGGCAACCAGGTGCACCCGGTTGCTTTGGATGTGTGCCTGCATCACCACGAAAAAATGGATGGATCGGGCTACCCGGATCAATTGAAGGGTGATGCCATCAGCTTGTTTGCACGAATGGGGGCGGTGTGTGATGTGTACGATGCGATTACCTCCAACCGCCCGTACAAGGAGGGATGGGACCCAGCCGAGTCTTTGCGCAAGATGGCGGAGTGGACCAAGGGCCATTTTGATCCGACCATTTTCCAGGCTTTTGTGAAGAGTCTGGGCATCTACCCCGTAGGGTCCTTGCTGCGACTGAGTTCGGGACGTCTGGGTATGGTGGTCGAGCAATCCGAGAAATCGTTGTTGACGCCCCTGGTCAAGGTGTTCTTCTCTATCAAGTCGAATTTGCGCATTGTTCCCGAAGTTGTGGACCTGTCTTTGCCCGATTGCACCGACAAAATAGCGGGCCGCGAAGATCCGGATAAATGGCGCTTCCCCGACATCAACGAGCTCTGGTCTGGCGTGCATGGGACACCATGGTAAAAATACCCGGTTGACAGCAAGGAAAGTCCAGCCAATCAGCGCGTTGCCGCGTGGATATGCAAGGGTTTTATGCGGATTGAGGGCTATTTCAAGTTGAATTACTGGGGCTCATGCGGTCGAAACCCCTATCCATCGAAAAGAACGCGTGGACGGTCGTTATTCCAAGGCACGGCTGAGTCGCACATGACGATGATTGGAACACCGTTATCAAGAAGCACCGGAGGCGATATGGAAAACTTCATCCTTCAAGTAAAAAGCAATGGCAAATGGGTTCAATACCCGGAACAAGACGGTAGTACGTCACTGGCGCTGATGGAATTCATGCTACAGCGAGGAGTCGAATCCCGCGCGATGGCGAAGATCAACGGGCGCCTCGAGGTCTTTAACATCAACGAAATGAGGGAAGTGCTGGAAGCCTGGTCTTAGACTGAGGGTTTACCCCGACTTTTCGAATAATTCCCTGTAAAATCAATACGTTAACGCGTTACAGGGGCTTAAAGCGAATTAAGTCGCCTGATAAAGCAATACGTCTTGTGATTGCGGCAGATCAAAACGACTCGCTATTGCGAGTCCAAAATCTGCCGCGACGGTTTGTCAGATTTTCAATTGAGGTCTCCAGTGCGTATTGAATGGAAAGATAGCTACAAAATTGGCAACGATGAAATTGATGCTCAACACCAGGAGTGGTTCAAAAAGATCAACAACTTTCTGGAAACCACCGATCTTGAGAGCATGACGCTTTGTGAAGTACAGATGTACCAATATACGCAGATTCATTTCAAGCACGAAGAGACTCTGATGCGTGCAGTCAATTACCCAGAGCTTCATGAGCACGTCAAGAAGCACCATGAAATGCTGGCCCACATCAATGCCATGTCGGCGCAAATTGCAGACTTCACGATCGATCGGTCCAAGTGGAGGACATTTCTCGCCGATTGGTTACTTGACCACATCGCGAAGACGGACACAAAACTGGCCGACTACGTCAAGCACAACTGAGCGGTGAAGAAACCAACGCATGGTGACTGCCGCCATGAGCCACCCGCGTCAGACAACCACTTCAGGGGCTGGATCCACAAGTCTCTTTAGAATCGGTGCCAACGCGACGCTGATTGCAGCCCTACCGAATACAACCGCGTTCCAGGACTTCTCAGGCCACAGCCCTCGCGATCATTGCGTAAGAAGCTCCTAATTCCATAGCAAATAGAAACCATGCAATCCACAGAATTATCGACCGGCCTTTTCCTTCGCAACTGCAAACCGGGCCAAAAACTCTCCGACTTCAAACTCATCGCATTTGACATGGACTCAACCCTGATCAACATCGAGTGCGTAGACGAGGTTGCCGACGCCGCCGGGCGCAAGGCCGAGGTGGCGGCAATCACCGAAGCCGCGATGCGCGGCGAGATCACTGACTACAAGGAAAGCCTGCGACAGCGCGTCACCTTGCTCAAGGGCGTGACAGTTGCGCATCTGGAGCAGGTCTACACACAGCGTCTGCAACTCAACCCCGGAGCGGCTGATCTGGTGGTTGCCTGCAAAAAGGCGGGGCTCAAAGTGCTGCTGGTGTCCAGTGGTTTTACCTACTTTGCGGACCGCATTCGTGACCGACTGGGCATTGACTTCGCACGTTCCAACGTGTTGGAAGTAGAAAGTGGCCCTAACTGTGGCACGCTGACCGGGCGCATGGTCGACCAGCCCTGGGGCGACATCTGTGATGGCGCCGAAAAGCGCCGCACTTTGCTCGAGGTATCCACACTGCTGGGGATAGAGCCTTCGCAGTGCATTGCCGTTGGCGACGGCGCCAACGACCTGGCCATGATGGGCGTGGCCGGTCTGTCCGTGGCTTTCCATGCTAAGCCCATAGTGCGTGAGCAGGCCATGGTTTCGATCGAGTCCGGCGGGTTGGATCGCTTGCTGGAAGTCCTGCAGACAACGTAGCGATTGCAACTGGCGTCGTGTTCGATTCACTGCACGGGTTCCATCAAACTGTGCGACATTTCAATAAGATTCATTTAAAGTGAATGTTTGTTATAAAATATCGACCTCACATGAATATTTAAGGACTATCCACATGAACGCCAGGCAGCCGATCGCATCCAGCACGCCCGACCGTACCGAACAATCTTTGGGAAGTATTGCCGTGCAATTGCCCGGCGCAACCGCGATCTTTCGGCAGCACAAACTAGATTTTTGCTGCAACGGCCACCTCAGCCTGCGGCAGGCGGCACAGGACAAAAACCTGGATCTTGTTGATCTGGTGGAGAAACTCAATGCCCTGGAGCGCAACGATAACTTGCCAGACGAAATGCTGGCCGATCAGTTGGTCGACCACATTCTGGTGCGCTACCACGAAGTTCACCGGCAACAACTGCCGGAGTTGATCCGCATGGCTCACCGTGTGGAAACCGTACACAAAAACAATGTAAGTGTGCCTGCGGGTCTGGCCAGCCTGCTCGAAGCCATTAACGAAGACCTGCAGGACCACATGATGAAAGAGGAAAACATTCTATTTCCCATGCTCAAGTCAGGTGGTCACCCACACGTTGTTCAACCCATCTCGATGATGCGCTCCGAGCACATAAGCCACAGCGATACGATGGACCGCGTCAACGCGCTAACCAACGACGCAACGCCCCCACAAGGCGCGTGCAACACCTGGCGCGCGCTGTACCTAGGGATTGCCCAGTTCAATGAAGACCTGATCAACCACATTCACCTGGAAAACAACGTGCTGTTTCCAGCATTTGAGTCGGCGCCCGAGCCTGCCAAGCAATCAGGTTGTGGCGGTGGTGGTCGCGGTTGCGGTTGCCAATAAACGCTTGTAAGTGACGTTGGGCGCGGCGCTCAGACCGCGGCCAACTGCCGCAAGGCCTGCTCAAATGCCTCTGGCGGTTGCCCGCCGGAGACCAAATGCCGGTCATTAATGATGACCGCAGGCACTGAGTGAATACCTAGCCGCTGATAAAACCCTTCCTGCTCCCGAACTTCGGCGGCGAAAGTATCACTCGCCAAAATAGCCTTGGCCCGCCCGGCATCGAGCCCCACTTCAGTGGTCAGGCGCAACAGCACTTGGTGGTTGCTGGGGTCTTCCCCGTCGGTGAAATAGGCCTTGAGCAGCGCCTTTTTCAGCGCCAGTTGGCAGCCTTCCAACTGAGCCCAGTGCAACAGGCGATGGGCGTCAAAGGTGTTGTAGATACGCGATCGCTTATCCAGATTGAAGACAAAACCCAGGTCAGCCCCACGCGCACGAATCGTTTCACGAATGGCTGCTGCCTGCTCGGGCGTGGAGCCGTATTTGCGGGCGAGATGCTCCGTCGTGTCTTCGCCTTCAGCCGCCATTTGGGGGTTGAGTTCAAAGGGCTGAAACGTGATGTTGGCCTGCACTGCTGGACCAATGCGGTCTAGCGCGGTTTGCAGGGAAGCCAGGCCGACCGCGCACCAGGGGCACGACACGTCGGATACAAAATCAATTTTCAGGATGGTGGTCATCGTCAGTCCTTTGGATCAGTACCCACAGATGGGGACGTTGCTGCAGTTTTCATCAGAGCACGAGGTCAAGGGTATCATCCAACGACCATGTCAGACATTGCAACCCTATTACATTCCGTGAAACTCCCTGTCATGCCAGAGGTTGCCCACGCGCTCATTCGTACCTTGAGCGATGACGATGCCGACATCACCACCGTGACACGCATCATTGAGAAAGACCCCGGCTTGACGACTACGTTGCTGCGCATGGCCAACAGCGCAATTTTTGGACTTTCCCGGAGTGTTAAATCGCTGGACGGTGCGGTCAGCGTAGTTGGCATGGGACACATTCGCGCACGCGCCCTGTCCATTTGCCTTGCCAATGCGTTTACCTTTCCCCCCAATCTGGACCGCCTTGAATTCTGGCGCAGCAGCATGGTGTGCGCGGGCTACGCCAGATGGCTGGCCGCCAGCATTGCCATGGATGAGCAACAGGCATGGCTAAGCGGGATGATGATGCGTCTGGGCGAACTGACCATCGCGCAGCGCGTCCCAGAAGCCCTGGAACGCATTGAATCCCGACCATGCACGCCAGCCGACCGCTGGGCGCGCGAGCGCGAGTCAGTTGGTTTTGACGAAGGTGAAATCAGTGCCGAGATCACGCGCCGGTGGGATTTTCCCGAGATGGTCAGCAACGCACTGCAAGCGAGCGCACGCCCCATGACCAATGGCAACTCGCCACTGGGCGCCATCGTTCACCTGGCTGCGCTTCTGAGCGATCCCGCCTCGACCCAGCCACAGTCATTGAGCGAATTACCCGTCTCCATTGTTCAGTCTCTGGGACTTGACCTTGAAAAATTGCAGAAACACATGCCAAGTGCGGAGTCGTTGAGCGACATCTCCATGTTGCAGGCCTGACCAGGATAAGCGCCCCATGTCATTTCGTTCCCTTGGGCTCTCACCTGAGCTGTGTCAGGCCGTCATTGCCCTTGGTTTTACCGAGCCAACGGCCATTCAGCGCGAAGCCATCGGACCCATACTGGGTGGCTCTGATGTTTGGGCTTCGGCTCAAACCGGTTCGGGCAAAACATTGGCGTTTGCGCTGCCACTATTGCAACGCCTGCAAGCGCTTCCTGCCGAAAATCGGCATCAATATGGACGCGCGATTCGCTGCCTCATCGTCGTACCAACCCGGGAGTTGGTGGCCCAGGTTGGTGAAGTCGTACGCAATCTCGCGCAGGCTATTGCACCCCATCCCAAGGTAGTTGTGGCGTCCGGCGGGGTCTCCATCAACCCGCAAATGATGGCTCTGCGCGGTGGTGCTGATGTACTGATTGCCACTCCCGGTCGTCTGCTCGATCTGGCCAAGCAAAATGCCATTCAACTGGCAACCGTGCGCATTCTGGTTCTGGACGAGGCGGACCGATTGCTGGACCTCGGCTTTGCCGATGAGCTTTCGCGCATTCTGATGCTGCTGCCACCCAGCCGTCAGACGCTTTTGTTTTCCGCCACATTTCCACCCGAGGTCAGGGGTTTGGTCGCCAATATGCTGAGAAGCCCCGTGCAACTCGCCATAGAACCCGACTCCGTTCAGGAAAATGTAATCGTCCAGCGGGCCATTCGGGTGGACCCCAGTCGACGAACGCAGTTGCTGCGCCATCTGGTCAAGGAGCAGGGCTGGAAACGCGTTCTGGTTTTTGTAGCCACCAAATATGCGGCGGAGCTGGTGGCCGAAAAGCTTTACAAGGCGGGGGTGTATGCAACCGCCTTCCATGGCGATTTAAGCCAGGGCGCACGCAATCTGGTACTCGCCGAACTCAAAGACGAACAGTGGGAAGTGGTCATCACAACGGACCTGGCCTCACGCGGAATTGACATCTCAAAGCTGCCCGTTGTGCTGAACTACGACCTGCCCAGATCGGCCGTTGACTACATTCACCGAATTGGACGCACAGGGCGCGCCGGGGAACCGGGGTTGGCCATCAGCTTCGTAGGCGCCGACGCGCTGGCCCACTTTGCGCTGATCCAGAAGCGTCAGGGTTTGGATGTGACGCTGGAGACCATTGCTGGCTTTGAGCCTACCGACACCGTCACGCCGATTGCACCGCAAGTGGGCCCGGAAAACGGCGGCATCAAGGGAAAACGCCCCAGCAAGAAAGACAAATTGCGCGACGCAGCTGCCCGCCACACAGCTACCTAAAAAGCTTGGGTGGGGATCAGTCCTGGCTTTGTGACGCAGGCCGGTGTTGACGGCGACCGTGGGAGGCGAGGATTTCCACAAAAAACTGGTTGCCGCCCGCTTTGGCAACTGCATCCATGAGTTCGGTCAGCGTGGCGAAATGCACGACCACGGCTTCGGCTTCCGCCGGACCAAAGCGGCAATCAAAGTCCCAAAAATCAACACCATCCGGCAACGCCCGGCGCCGCTCACGACGAACATACTTGCGCACTTCGTGTTTGACCGCCTCGAGAACACGGTCACGGTTTTTGCCTTCAATGGCAAGAGGGAATGTTTTCTTCATGCCGCGATTATGCGCAAGGTGAAATCAAGTCTTCGTAAAAGTGGAAACCATGGCAACTCGCAGCCCAATGGGGATTGGTGGTTTTTCGTCCTCCCAGCCCAATCACCCGGCGACCGCTAGCCTTGATTTTTTGCGCAATCGGCATGTAGTCGCTATCACCGCTCACAATAACGACCGTTCCGATGTGGGAAAAACGGCCAAGATCCTCCATAGCGTCAAGACACAAACGGATATCTGCACCATTTTTGGCAGAAACACCGGGTGGAAACAACTGAATCAATTCCATCGCGTTGTGCAACAACACATCGCGATAGCGCCCAAAATATTGCCAGTTGCAATAAGCCCGGTTGATGGCCAGAGGGCCATACGACGCAGACATGCTGATGACGGCCTGGATATTGACCAGTGGGTCCTGTACCTTGAAGCGGTTGTCCTGCTTGCTGTACGAGCCCTCAAGGCGGGCTTCGCACAGGGCGGCGTGCAGGTTTTCAAAATCCCAATACAAGGCTACGGAAGTTGGGTTTTCTGGATCGCTAGGGTGCATGGATTCTCGCTGGTTAAGGCGCATACTAACTGCTGGTAACCTGACCGCTACCCGCCCGCACGCTTCACGGTGTAACCCTGCGTCTTGAGTACCTGGATCACCTTGTCACTGTGGTCACCCTGAACTTCAATCACACCGTCCTTGACGGTGCCCCCTGTACCGCAGGCGGTCTTGAGCTGTTTGCCCAGATCGAGCAGTGCCGCGCTGTCCGCCAAGATGCCCTTCACCAGCGTTACGGCTTTACCCCCACGGCCCTTGGTTTCACGCCACACGCGCACCGTACCATCGCCCGACGGCATGGCAGCAAGTCGGCAAATGCACTGTGCAATAGCCTTGCGGCAGGTCGGGCACATACGGCCCGTCTCGGTAGAGTACACCAGGCCGCCCAATGCCGAAAGACCTGAAACTTTGCCCTTCATCGATCTGTCCTCCTAAAAGCAACAAATTGCGATTTTGTCACGCGAACCTTTGAAGCGCCTACACACAAGGTTGACTCAACGACACGCAGTGCCCCCTGAACCGGTGTACAGTTTCGCCCACGTTCAACCCACCCGGATTTATCCATGTCCACCATTCGAATTCTGACCGCCACACTCCTGTCTACTGCATTGCTGGTGCAGCCGGCCATGGCTCAAAACAAGGTCGCGATCAGCAAATCAGTTACCGAATTTCACAAACTATCGCAAGGGCTGGCTGCCAGTCTTGCTGACCTGGGCAAGCGCGCCACCACTGCATCACCCAATGACAAAGACATGCTCAAGCTGGTAACCAATCAACTGAGCCTGGTAGATGCCACCGCCGACGGTGTGCTGGCACTTGGCGTTGTCGGTGCCGAGGTGCGTGACGCTGGCGACCTCGCCATCGTCAAAAAACACCTCGCTAGCCGCTGCACAGCACTGAAGTCACTGTCCGACGCCACCGGGAAATATGTGGGCAGTCTGGCTGCCAACATTGCAGCCGTTGCCACGGCCGCGGAGGTGACCAAGTCACGTGACCTAGTGGTCCAGATGGGCCAGCACCCCCTGTGCAACGCGACCGGTGGAAAAAACTAGTCCTGTCGAGCCACTGCTTGCGAAAATCTTTTTCACACCCGAAAGAACACATGACAAAACGAATGGTTCGACTGAGCGTCCTGCTCGCGTGCACACTGATCGGCACTTGCGCGCTGGCACAAACCACACCCGCGCCAGCGACTGCCGCCTCTGCACCTGCATTGCCGACCCTTAGGGCCGAAGTCCGCACGCCCTTGCTCGAAGCGCAAACCCTTATCGGTGACAAGAAATATGCGCACGCCAAAATAAAAGCACAAGAAGTCTCAGCCATAGCTAACAGGACTCCCTATGAGGACTACATCACTGCCAGGGTACTGCTCGCGATTGCCAATGGAGAAGATGACGCGCCGGCAGCGTCCAAACTTCTGGAGCGGATACTGCAGCTTACCGCCAATGAAACCTGGCTCAAATCCGAAGACGCCCAGCACCTGATGCACGCAGTTGGCATCACCCACTACCGCGCCAAGGACTATGCACAGGCTGCTGCCTGGCTGGACCGCAACATCAAAGCCGGTGGAACCGAGCAGTCTGCCAAGGACGTCCGTATTCAGTCGTATCTGCTGGGTGGCAATTTGCAGCGCGGCAGCGAACTGATCAACGAGGAAATTGCGCTGAACGAAAAGGCCGGAAAGACACCCACGCAACCGTACCTGGAGATGTTGGCCCAAGCCCGCAACGGTTTAAAAGACAGTGCTGGCTCCACCCGGGCGCTTGAAATGCTAGTCCAGTACTACCCCAGCAAAGACCACTGGCGCTCGCTCATCAACCGCCTATGGGGGCGCACCGACCTGGCCCCCCAACTCCAATTGGACGTGTTCCGACTGGCCTTCTACACCGGCACCCCCGAAGAAGCCACCGATTACACTGAGTACATTGATTTTGCACAAAGGGCCGGTTTTTCGGCAGAAGCACTGCGTGTCTTTGACCAAGGTGTGACGGCCGGCCAGATGGGTAGCACTGAGGCACATAAAAAGCTGCGCGCAAAGCTGACGCAGGAAATAGAACAGGACCGCAAGACCATGGTAGCCGACACCGCGGCGGCATTGAAGAAACCCGATGGCTTGGCCCTGTTCAACATCGGCTTCAACATGGTCGGCATGCAACAAGTCGACAAGGGCCTTGATCTGATGGAAAAAGCCATCGCCAAGGGCATGGCAAAACGACCCGCAGACGCACGTTTGCGCCTGGCCGTAGCGTACGCACAGGCAGACCAAACCGACAAGGCCCAGCAAGCCTTTGCCACTGTGTCCGGCCCTGAAGGGCTGGATGACCTGGTTCGCTACTGGAAGTTGGCGATGCGCAGCAAGCCCTGACAATGCTAGAAATCGGGTACTAACCTCTCCCCCCAACCCTCCGGGCCGCGTCAAACGCAACACTTCACCCAGGACCACAGGCATCAAACGTCATCGAAATATGTTCAACGCACGCCAAGCGCCCGGTCCAGACTCGCCAGTCGCTGATAACCCGGTTGCACTTGCCTCAACCTGTCTGCCCAATCACGGGCTTCTTCGACCTTTTGTCGATGAAAGTAAAACGCAGCCAGCGCATAGAGAATATCCGCATCCACTTCATCCACTCGGGCTGCAGCTAGAAGAGACTGCTCGGCAGCCTTCATCTGGCCCGTTTGCTGGTACGCCAGGCCCAGGTTGTAGTGCACCCGTGCGCGCAGCGGCAAGAGTTTGGCCGCCATTTGAAGCGCCACAACAGAGTCCTTCGTCTGGCCGTCCTGGGCTAGCAGCAGGCCTAGCGCGTACTGCATCTCCCCAATCGCGGGAACACGCGCCAAACCGTCTTTCAAAACGGACTGTGCATCGCGAACTCGCCCCTGCCCGGCCAACATTTGTGCCAGATTGAGCCGTGCAGGCGAAAAATCGGGGTCGATTTTCAACGCACCCCGATAGTGATCTTCGGCCAAGGCAATTTGTCCGGTGTTTTGGTACATCGCTGCCAGGTTCAATCGGGCACCCGGCATGTCCAGGCTCAGACTCTGGACGGCAATGTATTCCTTCACCGCCGCATCAAACGGTCCAAGCCACTGCGCGTC
>CANNRR010000081.1 GCA_947508055.1 Burkholderiales bacterium | reverse complement strand
GGGAGCCGGGCACTTTCAAAGACCGCGTGCTGTTGACGAGTTACGCCGATAGCGTGATTGAGGGCATGACCATTGCCGCATGGGTCATCGGTGCAAAACGTGGGCTGATTTATTTGCGCGGCGAATACCGCTACCTGCTGGAGCAACTGCAAGCCGTATTGCAAGGTCGGCGTGAACAAAACCTGCTGGGTAGTGGCATTCAGGGGCATGCAGGGTTTGACTTTGACATCGACATCCACATCGGTGCCGGTGCCTACGTGTGCGGCGAAGAATCGGCACTGATCGAGTCACTCGAAGGCAAACGTGGCACGCCGCGCATTCGCCCACCATTTCCGGTGGAAAGTGGCTACCTTGGGCAGCCAACCACTGTCAACAATGTCGAAACCTTCGCAGCTGTCACCCACATTGCCTTGCATGGCGGTGAATGGTGGTCACAAATTGGTACGCCCCAATCAACCGGAACCAAGATTCATTCAGTTTCCGGTGACTGTGAACGTCCCGGCATTTACGAGTATCCATTCGGCACCCGCATTGGCCGCATACTGGAAGATTGTGGCGCGCGGGACACGCAGGCGGTGCAGGTCGGTGGGCCCTCGGGCGTATGTCTTTCGGCCTCTGAATTCAGTCGGCGCATCGGCTTTGAAGACGTGCCGACGGCGGGCGCCTTCATGGTGTTTGACCGCTCACGCGACATGTTCACCGTGGCGCGCAACTTTGCGCATTTTTTTGCCCACGAGAGTTGCGGTTTTTGCACCCCGTGCCGGGTGGGTACCCAACTGGTTGTGCGACGTATGGAGAAGCTCCAGCGCGGCGACGGTTCCGCCGACGACGTGCAAGTGCTGTTTGAGCTCGACAAACTGATGCATGGCACAACCCATTGCGGCCTGGGTGCTGCGGCCTGCAACCCGCTGCGCGACACCATCACCAAGTTTCGCCCGGCCTATGAGCGACACCTGAAATCACTGCATTTTGTGCCCGGATTTGATCTCGATGCCGAACTGTCGCAAGCGCGCCTGGCCACGGCCCGAGACGACCGTGGTGCACACCTGGAGAATATGCAATGACCAACCAGCGCATTGATGCACTCTCGCCGGGCATGTTTGAACTTGATGGCCAGGACGTGGAGTTTGCGCCAGGCGACACCATTTTGCAGGCTGCTACCCGGGCTGGCCACTACATCCCGCACCTGTGTTGGAAACCTGAATTTGCGCCCCACGGCTCGTGCCGTTTGTGCACGGTCAAGGTCAATGGTCGCAGCGGCGCGGCCTGCACTGTGGCTGCCAGTGCCGGGCAGGAAGTGCAAAGCAATACCGACGAACTCAACGCCCAGCGCAAGACGCTGTTGCAAATGCTGTTTGTCGAAGGCAACCACTTTTGTCCTTCGTGTGAAAAGAGCGGTAATTGTCTGTTGCAGGCTACCGCCTATGAAGTCGGCATGGAGGGGCCGCATTTTGAGGAGTTGTACCCCAGCCGACCGGTCGACGCCAGTCACCCCGATGTACTGCTCGACCTCAACCGTTGTATCTTGTGCGGCCTGTGTGTGCGTGCCAGCGCCAGCGTGGACGGCAAGCACGTCTTTGCGATTGACGGTCATGGCATCCAGACCCATCTGGTGGTCAACAGCCCCAGCGGACTGATGGCGGACAGTGCCATTCATGTCGATGACTGCGCAGCCAAAATCTGCCCGGTGGGTGCCATCCTGCCCAAGCGACGGGGTTTCACGACACCCATTGGTCAACGCCTCTTTGACATCCGGCCAGTGTCGCAACAGGTTGAAAAGGATGCCACATGACGACCATTCATGACCGGGCACCCCTGCTCCATGCGCCCCACAAACTCAAGCTGGCAACGGTTTCTTTGGCCGGTTGCTTTGGCTGCCACATGTCGTTTCTGGATATCGACGAGCGGCTGCTCGAGTTACTCAAACTGGTTGAATTTGACCGCTCCCCGCTGACCGACATCAAAACCATTGGCCGCTGCGACATCGGGCTGATCGAAGGCGGCTTGTGCAACGCAGAAAACGTGCATGTGCTGCGCGAATTCAGGGCCAACTGCAAAACCCTGGTGGCCATAGGCGCCTGCGCCATTAACGGTGGCCTGCCAGCGCAGCGCAATCAGCTCGATATAGGGCAGATTTTGCGTGACGTGTACTGCAACCAAACCGGTATTGGCGCCAAGAGCCAGATACCCAACGACCCGGAGCTGCCGTTGCCGCTTAACCAGGTACATCCGATTCACGAAGTCGTACACGTTGATTATTTTTTGCCCGGCTGCCCGCCTTCGGGGGACGCCATCTGGACATTTTTGAACGACCTGATCGCCGGCCGCACACCCCACTTGGGGCACGGACTGATGCACTATGACTAGCAGGAAGAATAATCCATGAGCTTTGCACTTGAAACTGCAGCCAACCCGCAGGGACTGCGAAGGGTGGCAATCGACCCGGTTTCCCGCGTTGAAGGCCATGGCAAGGTCACGTTGTTACTGGATGATCAAAACCGTGTGCAGCAGGTGCGCCTTCACATTGTTGAATTCAGAGGCTTCGAAAAATTCATCGAAGGCCGCCCCTATTGGGAAGTGCCGGTAATGGTGCAGCGTCTGTGCGGCATTTGCCCGGTCTCGCACCATCTGGCCGCCGCCAAGGCGTTTGACCGCGTCATTGGAGCCAAGCCGGTTAGCGCCAGTGCCGATGCGGTGCGCCGGTTGATGCACTACGGGCAAATGCTGCAATCGCATGCGCTGCACTTCTTTCACCTGTCGTCGCCAGACCTGCTGTTTGGCTTTGACTCCGAGGTGGCTCGACGCAATGTCGTCGGTGTGGCGCAGGCGCACCCGGAGATCGCAAAAAAGGGGATTTTTCTGCGTAAGTATGGCCAGGAAATCATTCGCATCACCTCGGGCAAACGGGTCCATGGCACCGGTGCCGTGCCGGGTGGTATCAACAAGCTGGTAACCACTGAAGAGCGCGACAGCCTCAAACGCGAACTGCCACAGATGCTGGCCTGGGCGCAAGACGCGGTCGACATTGCCAAACAGTTGCACGCCCAAAACCCGGCGCTTTACAACCAGTTTGGTAGCTTCCGGTCGAACCTGCTCTCACTGGTACGCCCCGATGGTGCCCTGGACTTTTACGATGGCGTGCTGCGCGCGCGCGATGCCGATGGGCGCATTTTGTTCGACGGCGTGAGCGACCAGCGCTACCTGGAACTGATTGAAGAAGAAGTGCGCTCCTGGAGCTACATGAAGTTCCCCCACCTGCGCAGCCTGGGGCGTGAGCAGGGCTGGTACCGCGTTGGCCCGTTGGCGCGGGTACAAAACTGCGACTTCATTCCCACACCGCGGGCAGAGGCCGAGCGCCAGGCCTTTGTGGCCTGGGGTCAAGGTGAACTGGTGCATGCCACGCTGGCCTATCACTGGGCCCGTATGATCGAAATGCTGCATGCGGTGGAGGTGATTGCCGAGTTGCTGGACAACCCGGCCCTGCTGTCGGGCGACATGGTGAGCAGCGGCGTGCGCCAGCGCAGCGGTGTTGGCATCATCGAGGCACCGCGTGGCACGCTGATTCACGACTACGACGTGGGAGACGATGATCTGGTCACGCGCTGCAACCTGATTGTCTCCACCACCCACAACAACCAGGCCATGAATGAGGCCGTGCGCGCCGTGGCACGCGACTACCTCGATGGCCGCGAGCTGACCGAAGGGCTGCTCAACCACATCGAAGTCGCTATCCGCGCCTACGACCCCTGCCTGTCCTGCGCCACCCATGCCCTGGGTCAAATGCCGCTGGAAGTGGCACTGCTCGGGCCAAATGGTGAATTGATTGACCGCGTTGTCAAGTCCGGCCCAGCAGAGTTCGTGCATGACCGCGGCGGCGCCATTGGCCTGCCTGCATGACACACGCCATGGTGGCACCGGTACTGGTATTGGGCTGGGGCAATCTGAGCCGTGGTGACGATGCACTGGGGCCGTTGTTTGCCGGGCACCTGCGTGAGCATTACGCCAATGCGCCCGACGTTGAGTGCCTGGACGACTACCAACTGCAGGTGGAGCACGCACTGGACCTGGCAGGCCGTCAACGCGTGCTGTTCGTCGACGCCAGCCTGACTTGCAGCGCGCCCTTTGAGGTCACACAACCATGCGCTGCAAAAGACTCCAGCTTTACGACACATTCCATGTCACCACAGGCCCTGTTGCAGGTGTATTCGGACTTGCACGGTGTGGTGCCACCGCCCTGCACCTTGCTTGCCATTCGGGCCGAGCGCTTTGAACTCGGAGCCCTGCCCGGACCTGAAGCGCTAAAGCACCTGAACCTCGCGCTGCAATGGGCATACACCTGGGTCACTGACGCGTGTGGCGCGTGCGAGAATCAACGCAGATTGGAGAGGTCTCCTTTCGATGCGGGCCATCCAGGCAGCCCACGACCCCAAAGGATTTAGCTGTGGCTTCTACACCCCTTATTGCAAAACATGCGCTGGCTGCCCAAATTGAGCAACACCTGCTGAGCACCGTCGGCGTCGCCTCCGAAGACGCCACCACCACTGATTTGATGCTGGCGGTTGCACAGGTAGCGCGCGAGCAACTCTCCCAGCGCTGGGTGGAGACTCAGGCACAAGAACGTGCCAACAAGGCGCGCCGTGTGGTCTACCTGTCCATGGAGTTCTTGATGGGACGCACCCTGTCCAACGCACTGGCCGCACTTCACCTGACCGGTGGCGCGGCACAGGGGTTGTCACAACACGCCCATACGCTCGAAGATGTAGCCGGCAGAGAGCCCGATGCCGCGTTGGGCAACGGCGGTCTGGGACGACTGGCGGCCTGTTTTCTGGACTCCATGGCGACTATTGGGCTACCCTCATACGGCTACGGAATACGATACGAATACGGCATGTTTGCGCAGGGCATTCAAAATGGCTCTCAAGTGGAATATCCAGACCCCTGGCTGCAGGACGGAACGCCCTGGGAATTCCCCCGGGCCGACATTGCCTACCCTGTGCGTTTTGGTGGCTGGGTCGAGCATGTGGACGGTGTGGCGCACTGGCGCCACGGCGGCGAAGTGGTCGCCAAAGCCTACGATATGGTGGTGCCCGGCCACGGAACCGACCACGTCAGCACTCTGCGGCTTTGGAAAGCGGTAGCGCCTGTGCACATTGACCTGGGTGTTTTCAATGCTGGCGACTATGCCCGCGCAGCCAACATCAAGAACGAGTTTGAAAACATTTCCTGGGTGCTGTATCCCAACGACAGCACGCCCGCAGGGCGGGAGCTGCGGCTCAAGCAAGAATACTTTTTTGTCGCTGCCTCCATTCAGGATTTGGTCAAACGCCACCTCTGTGAAAACCCTACACTGGACAATCTGCCGGACAAAGTTGCCATCCACCTCAATGACACCCACCCGGCGATTGGTGTCGCCGAACTGATGCGCTTGTTATGCGACGAATACAAAATGGATTGGAACTCCGCCTGGGTGCTCTGTGGCAGGACCTTCTCGTATACCAATCACACCCTCATGCCGGAGGCGCTGGAGACCTGGCCCGTGAGCCTGATGCAGCACGTGTTACCACGGCACCTGGAAATCATTTTCCGGATCAACAAGGAGTTTCTCGAATACGCGGCCAACCAACGACCCGGTGACAACGGTTTTCTGGAGCGCCTGTCCCTCATTGATGAACATGGCGAGCGACGCGTGCGCATGGCGCACTTGTCGGTGGTGGGCAGCCACACCGTCAATGGTGTGTCTGCACTGCACTCCAATCTGCTGACTCAAACCATTTTTGCGGACTTTGCCGACTTGTGGCCCAAGCGTTTTACCAACATGACCAATGGTGTCACACCGCGGCGTTGGCTGGCGCAAGCCAACCCGGGATTATCTGATTTGTTGGACCAGACGCTGGGCAAGCACTGGCGCCTCCATCTGGAGCAACTCAAAGGTCTGAAGGACCATCAAGCGGACACGCTTTTTCAGGAAAAATTTCGTGCTGTCAAAAGGGTCAACAAAGCACGACTGGCCGCCTATATCGTGCGCACTACCGGTATCGTGGTCAGTCCGGATAGCCTGTTTGATGTGCAAGTCAAGCGCATCCACGAATACAAACGCCAATTGCTCAATGTGCTGCATGTCGTTACCCGCTATCTGGCCATCCTGCAGGACCCGCAAGCTAACTGGGTGCCACGCACGGTCATTTTTTCTGGCAAGGCGGCCTCCAGCTACCACTCCGCAAAGACCATCATCCGACTGATTCACGATGTGGGAATGCTCATCAACAACGACGCACGCATCGGTGACAAACTCAAAGTCGTTTTTATTCCCAACTACGGCGTCTCGGTGGCCGAGGTCATCATGCCCGGCGCAGACCTGTCGGAACAAATTTCGACTGCTGGTACGGAAGCCTCTGGCACAGGCAATATGAAGCTTGCGCTCAACGGAGCACTGACCATTGGTACCGACGATGGCGCCAATATCGAAATTCGCGAGGCGGTGGGCGATGACAACATCTTCATCTTCGGTCTAAAAACACCCGAAGTGCGCGCATTACGCCAAAGCGGTTACCAGCCCATGCGCTACTACGAAGAAATCCCCGTCCTCAGGGAGGTTCTGAGTGCCATATCCGACGGTCTGTTCTCGCCCCAGGAGCCAGGTCGCTACCGCGGGTTGATCGAGTCTTTGGCGTGGGGCGGCGACCACTACCTGTTGCTGGCCGACTATCAGTCCTACGTCGCGACACAACTGCGCGTCGACGCCCTTTACCAGCGACCCGACCAATGGAGTGAGCGAGCCATTGCCAATGTGGCCGGTATGGGTGTTTTTTCATCGGATCGCACTATCCGCGAGTATGCCGATCAGATTTGGGGCATCGAACCCGCGGCCGAATGAACGCACGCGCTACATTAGAAAAAAGTGGTCCCATGTTGCGCTCTACCG
The DNA here is from genome assembly GCA_947508055.1 of Burkholderiales bacterium. Lineage (GTDB taxonomy): Bacteria > Pseudomonadota > Gammaproteobacteria > Burkholderiales > Burkholderiaceae_C > Allorhodoferax. The sequence goes on along the minus strand of CANNRR010000081.1, from coordinate 7,377 downwards.
ATATCAAGCTGATTTGCACCGGCCGTCACAGTGATCCGTTTAGCGTGCTGGGGCCCCACGCACAGGCCAAGGGAAAGCTGTCCATCCGCGCCTTTTTGCCCGGCGCCGCTACCGTGCAGATTCTCACCGGCCTGGACTCGGCATCTGGCAGCATGACCCTGCGCAACCCGGCAGGGTTCTTTGAGCAGACCATCACAGCCCCGGCAAACACACCTTACCGCTTGCGGGTTCGCTGGGAGGACGGCCAGGAGTCGACCGCCGAAGACCCGTACCGTTTTGGCCCGGTGCTGGGCGACATGGATGTGTGGCTGCTGGGTGAAGGCACCCACCTGCGACCATATGAGGTGCTGGGCGCCAACCCGCGCGAAATGGATGGCGTGGCAGGCACCAGTTTTGCCGTATGGGCACCCAATGCGTCACGTGTCAGCGTGGTGGGAAACTTCAATTTCTGGGATGGGCACAGGTACCCCATGCGCCTGCGCCGGGAATGCGGCGTGTGGGAGATTTTTCTGCCCGGTGTGGCTGATGGTGCCCTGTACAAGTTCGAAATCCGTGCCGGCAATGGACAGGTGTTACCGGCCCGCGCCGACCCCTACGCGAGACAGGCCGAAATGCGCCCCGCTACGGCCAGCGTCGTGGCGCCTATGCCCATCGTCCAACTACCGTCTGACAAGCGTCGCCACGCCAACGCACTCAACGCGCCCATAAGCATTTATGAAGTTCATTTAGGCTCATGGCGACGTGTGCTGGATGCATCCACTGGCGGGCAACGCTGGCCAACCTGGGACGAGTTAGCGGACCTGCTGGTGCCTTACACGCAGGACATGGGCTTTACCCACCTGGAACTGCTACCCATCAGCGAACACCCGTTTGACGGCTCCTGGGGCTACCAACCGGTCGGTTTATACGCGCCAACCGCGCGCTTTGGTGCGATCGACGGCTTCGTCCGCTTTGTGCAACGCTGCCACGCGGCAGGTATTGGCCTGCTGCTCGACTGGGTGCCCGCGCACTTTCCCTCCGATCCACACGGGCTGGCTCAGTTTGATGGCACCCATCTCTACGAATACGCCGACCCCCGCGAAGGCTTTCACAATGACTGGAATACGCTGATCTATAACCTGGGTCGCACCGAGGTTGCCAACTTTTTAATCGGCAACGGCCTGTACTGGCTGGAACGTTATGGGGTGGACGGCTTGCGTGTGGATGCGGTCGCCTCGATGCTCTACCGCGACTACAGCCGCAAGGCCGGTGAGTGGATCCCCAACATCCACGGCGGACGCGAAAACCTGGAAAGTATCGCGTTCCTCAAGCGCATGAATGAAGTCATCGGCAGCGAGCGGCCCGACGCCATAACGCTGGCAGAAGAGTCCACCTCGTTCCCATCGGTGTCACGTCCTACCTATTCCGGTGGATTGGGTTTCCACTACAAGTGGAACATGGGCTGGATGCACGACACGTTGCAATACATGGCGCGTGACCCGGTGCACCGCAAACATCACCAAAATGAGATGACGTTCGGCTTGGTCTACGCCTTCAGCGAAAATTTTGTACTGCCCATCTCGCACGACGAAGTGGTGCATGGAAAGGGCTCGCTGCTGAACAAGATGCCGGGGGATCATTGGCAGAAGTTTGCCAATCTAAGAGCCTATTTGGGATTCATGTTTGGCCACCCTGGAAAAAAGCTGCTTTTCATGGGGTGCGAGTTCGCTCAGGAAAATGAATGGAACCACGACCAGAGTCTGGACTGGCACTTGCTCGACAAACCCGAGCACGCCGGCATTCAGCGACTCGTGCGCGACCTCAACCACCTTTACCAATCCAGACCAGCACTGCACCAGATGGACTGTGCCTCTGAGGGCTTTGAATGGATTGACCATGGTGATACAACGCACTCGGTACTCAGCTTCATACGGCGCGGACCGGACCGGAACACCTGCATTGTTGTGGTTTGCAACTTCACACCTACCGTGCAACACGGCTACCGTTTCGGAGTACCCCAGGCTGGCCAATACGTCGAACGCCTCAACACCGACTCGGCCCACTACGGCGGTAGCAACCAGGGCACCCCGCTAGGCGCCGCAACCGCGGAATCTCTAGCATGGCACGGGAAATCGCACAGCATTGCGCTGACCCTGCCTCCACTGGCAACCGTGATGCTCGAATGGACAAATTGAACGACGCCTCCATGCTAAATGGCCACCCCTGGCCCATGGGCGCCACGTGGGATGGGCGCGGCGTCAACTTTGCCGTATTTTCAGCCCATGCTCAGGCCATGGAATTGTGCCTTTTTGATGAAGCGGGAATGGTGGAGCTGACACGCATTTACCTACCAGCCCACACCAGCGACGTCTGGCACGGATATTTGCCTGGCGCCAAGCCCGGCCTGGTCTATGGGCTGCGTGCCCACGGCCTCTGGAATCCTGGCCATGGTCACCGTTTCAACCCGCACAAACTCCTGCTCGACCCCTATGCCAGGGATGTGGTGGGCCACTTCAAGTGGCAGGACGAACTCTTTGGATTTGACCGCCAGCAGGCCAACCGGATGGACACGCGCGACAACGCTGCCACGGCGTTAAAGGCGCGGGTTGTACACGACGATTTCGACTGGGGTGATGACCGGCCACCCCACGTGCCCATCATCGATACGGTGCTGTATGAGTTGCATGTCAAAGGGTTTTCACAGTCTAACCCGAAGGTACCTGCGGCTTTGCGCGGCACCTATGATGGCCTGGCGCATGAAGGGTCACTGGCGCATATCAAAGCATTGGGCGTGACCGCACTCAGCCTCTTGCCGGTGCACTATTCGATCGACGAAGAACGTCTGACGCAAAGGGGGCTCTCCAACTATTGGGGCTACAACACGCTGGCGTTCTTTGCCCCCAGCGGGGCGCTGGCTTCGGGACAGCATTGGGCGACTGCGCGTGACGAGTTCCGTGCCATGGTCAAGTCCATTCACGCACAGGGGATTGAGGTTCTTCTGGACGTGGTGTTCAACCACACGGCCGAGTCTGACCAGACCGGACCCAACCTGAGCTTTCGAGGCCTGGACAACGCCAGCTACTACCGCCTGCGAGCCGACAACCATAGCTTTTACGAAAACTACAGCGGCTGCGGAAACACCCTCGATATTCGCCAGCCACGCGTGCTGCAAATGGTAATGGACAGCTTGCGCTACTGGGTGAGCGCCATGCATGTGGACGGATTCCGTTTTGACCTGGCGCCCGTATTGAGCCGGGGCGATCATGGTTTTGAGCGTGGTGGTGCCTTCTTTACAGCAATTGCCCAGGATCCCTTGCTGTCACGCGTCAAGATGATTGCCGAGCCCTGGGACATCGGGCCAGGTGGGTACCAGGTCGGCGGATTTCCGCGCGGCTGGATGGAATGGAATGACCGTTTCCGGGACGTCATGCGGGGGTTTTGGCTGCACACTTCGCAGCCACCGCGAAACCGGGGCGATTTCGCCCTGCGCCTGTGCGGCTCGTCCGATTTGTACCAACACCACCAGCGCCGACAACGCCCCCCGGCCGAGTCGGTCAATTATGTCGTTTCACACGACGGCTTTACCTTGCTGGACATGGTCAGCTATAACGAACGCCACAACCTGGCCAATGGCGAGAACAACGCCGACGGTCATGGCAACAACATGAGCAACAACTGCGGCGTGGAAGGCCCCACCACCGAGCCATCAGTCAATGCGCTGCGCAACAGACTGCAACGCGCACTGCTGGCGACCACTTTGCTGGCCCAAGGCACTCCCATGCTGTGCGCGGGTGACGAACTCGGTCACAGTCAAAAAGGCAATAACAACCCCTATTGCCAGGACAACGACACTACCTGGATTGATTGGGATCGGGCCGACCATGCGCTCGTCAACTTCACCGCCCGGGTGCTGACTCTGCGCCGTCAGGCACACCCCTTGGGAAACCATTGGTACAGCGGTTTACAGTGTGCCAGTGGCCTGGCGGATCTGGCATGGCTACAAAGCAGTGGCGCGGAGATGCAGACCCACGACTGGAGTGACACCACCGATGCCGTACTGGGCTGCCTGATCGGCCAGCCGGGACGCGCCAAAACGCCGCTGTTGTTGCTGTTCAACCCGCAAGCCAGTGACCGTTTGTTTGCACTACCCGCCGGTTCCTGGCACGCCCTGCTGGACACTTCCTGCAGTGGACCCGAGCCCCAAAGGCACGGGACGACAACCTATATGGTGAGCGCGCACAGCCTCGTGCTACTGGTTGCCGGGTAAACATGCTACTGTTTCGATAGCTCCTCACGCTTATTTTACGGGTGCTACAGACCCTTTTTACACATAAATCCCTGACCCAGCTGTGTTCTTCCAAAAAATTGACTGAACTGGACAGTGCTAAGTTCTCGCTGCGATTCAGTCGATTCATTTGATCAACCGCAGGTTTGACAATTCCGTTGCCAAGTCAATCCAGCGCTCCATCAGGAGCTTCATGCGCTCGTAATTCTTGAGCTGCTTGCGCACCGCAGGCAAATCCTCCTTCTTAACGAACTGGACAGTGCTAGGTTTTCCTAGGCTGCCATCCGGAGGCCCTCCAGCGGTACATCATATCGGCGGTATGCCTCAACTATTTTCTTGAGGCCGGGGACCAAATTGCAAACCGCAAAAAAAGCGGGAAGCCCCGTGCGTAGGGCGTTTGCGACCACCAACTCGGATGGCGGCATGGCCGGGTTCATGGTGCGCAGCCAACTCCAAAACCCGCGCCACACTTCTGCCGTGTGATGGGCGTGCCGAACTGGCGCATTTGGTCCGATTCATTCGCACCGGCAAGAAAAAGCCAAAACGGTGAACGTGGGGCTTTGCGATGTGCTATTTTTTGCATTTATTGTTCAATTCCTGCTTGCAATAAATACGGGAATCCCGTACCATCAAATCCATGTACACAGTTATCGAAAGCACCACTTTTCAGAAGCAGGTCGCTGACATTTGGGGCGAAGATGAGCTGACTGCGTTCATTGACTGGCTGGCAGAAAACCCATTGGTGGGCGATGTGGTGCCGGGCACGCAAGGGGCTCGCAAAATCCGCTGGGCGGCCAAAGGCAAGGGCAAACGCTCGGGCACCCGTGTGATCTATTTCAACCGACTGGATGCGGGCTTCATCTTGCTGTTGGCGGTGTATGCCAAGAACGAGCAGGAAAACATGGCTGCAAAGGCCATCCAAGGACTTAAAAATGACTAAGTACGCAATCCCTGATTTAGACGTGGAAGCCGTGGCAAAGGCCCTTGAGGCTGATTTTGGCGAGGCCTTGCCCGATATCCGGCAGGCTCTGGCTGAGGCCCAAGCGGGTACGCTGGGACGCGTCACCACACCGGCGCAAATACTGGTGCGCACGGCCCGTACCAAGGCAGGGCTGTCGCAGCAGGCGTTTGCACAGCGCATTGATACGCCCGTGGCTACTCTGCGGGACTGGGAGCAAGGCCGCTTTGCACCACCGGGTGGCGTGCTGTGCCTGCTGCGCTTGATCAGCAACCACCCGGAGTTGGCGCAGGAGCTTGAGGCTGTTTAACCCACTGGTCCGGTGGCCGGCAAAAAACTTGCCAAAAGCATACTTAATGCATCAACAACGCGAGGCGCCCTATGGAAGCCCAAGACGTAACGCTGGCCGAACGTGGCCAGATTGTGATTCCCAAAGAAGCCCGTGATGCACTGGGCCTTAAAGCGGGCAGCAAGCTACAAATCCGTATCGAAGGCAACCGACTGGTGGTCGAAAAAAAAGTGGCCTTGGACTTGACCCGCTGGGTAGGCAAAGCCGTGGATGACGGACTGAGTCGCGATGAAGCCCTGGCTGAGCTGCGCGGGCGCGCTGTGCCGTGGCAAGCCGCAACAACCGAAAAAACCAGCAAAGCATGAAAACAGCGGTTGATTCGAGCGTACTGTTCGACATCGTCAAAGGTGCACCCGGTGCGCCAGCCGCGCAGGCCGCACTGGAAGCCGCTTTATCCCAAGGTGGTGCGTGCGTGTGCGCCGTAGTGGTGGCCGAGTTAGGGCGTTACTTTGCCAGCGAGCAAGACCTGCGAGACTTTCCGACCGATTGCCAGATCGACCACGACCCATTGAGCATGGACGCCGCATTGGAGGCCGCACGCGTCATGCGTGGCTATGCCCGCACCAAGGGTCCGCGTGAGCGCGTTGCGCCCGACTTTTTGATTGGTGCCCATGCCATTCGACAAGCCGACGCCCTGCTAACTTGCGACGCTGGTTTTTACCGCCACTACTTTGACGGTTTGACCGTTGTCACACCGGTGTGACCGAGCCACACCCGATTTTCAGTTCGGCGCCCGGCGCGCCTCAAATTTTTTCGCTACTCCGCTTCACGCACTCGCAAAAAACTCGCAAATTTCGGTAGCCCCGCCGGAGCGCGATCCCGATAGCGGTAGGTCACAAAGGATCCCACTACAGGTGGTGCCTCGCGCTGTGCATCGGTGAAGCCGGTACCCAGCGCAAAACGTTTGCCCTCTAGCGTTTCCAGCAGCAGTGCACCCATTCGACCGGCATGCTTGCCTTTGCCGGCAATGTGGGCCACGACCCGTGCATCTTCGTCCGGGATCGGCTTGAGCTTGCGTAAATCAGCACTGCGCCCGGGCTGCCAATGGGCTTGTGCGCGGTGCAGCATCAGCCCCTCACCGCCGTCGGCTACAGTGCTCTTCAGCTGCGCTTGCAGGGCCGCGCTGTCAGCGACGCGAAACTGCGCTACGGGGCGCAGCCAATCGACCGCACTGCTCTCCAGCAAGGCGACCCATCGCGCCGAACGCTCGGCGAAGGTACCCGCAGCCCCCGGCAGATCAAAAATCATGTAACGCACCTCGCGCCACTCGTCATCCACCGGCACCGCGCGGCGCACGATGCCCGAGAGCCGGTCAAAGCTGTGCCGTCCCAACCACAATTCCCCATCCAGCGCTATTTTTGGCAAGGCGGCGGTGAACCACCCAGGTGCAGCAATCACACGCCCACTTTTGAAATGCAACACATTGCCATCCCAATAGGCACGCACGCCGTCCAGCTTTTCGCTCACCAGATAAGCCTTGGAATCGAGCCCCGGTTGCCAGTTCCTGGCCAGCATCAGAGTGGGAGTCGCCAACACAGTGGCCTCGATCGATTCCGTGACAGCCGCCATGGCAGGCATGGCTGCAGGCAATAGAGCGCCGCCCAACAGCAGCCCCCAATAGGTCACTCGCCGGGCAAATGGTGCATGTGTCATGTTGATCTCCACTGTCGATCAGGCATTTTGACACCATACGGGCCGGCGAGGGCTGACAGAATCAACGACCGCTTTGGAGCAGGATTTACTTCGGCAGTGCGGCGAAACCGGTCATACAGGTCGCGACTGCGGGTGGCTCTTGTTGGCCAAGTG
>CANNRR010000080.1 GCA_947508055.1 Burkholderiales bacterium | reverse complement strand
TGCCGGTGGCCTTTTCACGCGACACGCCCAGGCTGTAGCCAATAGCGCCGTCGCTGGCGCGCAGGGATGCGCCGGCTTGCTGTTGTCCGTCAGACCCCACGCCAGCGGACGCATCCAACTGCAGGCCCAGGCCGGGTTCACGGGTAAAAATCTGAATCACACCACCCACGGCGTCCGGGCCATGCAGGGCGGAGGCGGCACCACGCAAAATTTCGATACGTTCAATGCGCGACAGCGGAATATTCTCCAGCGCCGCACCACCCGACGTGGCTGAACCTACGCGCACCCCGTCCACAAGCACCAGGGTCTGGGAGGTAACGGATCCGCGCAAAAAGATGCTCGAGGTGGAGCGGTAACTGCCACTCGAGACAGTTTGCACACCGGGTTGCTGGGCCAGCACTTCGCGCAAAGATGTCTGACCTGCCAACTCCAGCATGGCCCGGTCAATGACGGAAACATCCGCAATGATGTCGGTTACCGGTGTGGGGACACGCGTTGCGGTAACGACCTGGCTTGGGAGTTGCAATTGAGCTTGGGCCTGGACAGACAAGGCAGCGCCCAGCGCCATGGATAGTGTCGCGAAGCGCGCACGGTTGGTGCAATTTTTCATAAAACTAGAGAAACTTTTCGACAAGGAGCCCTCGCCGTCTTCCCCGACAGCGCATGGGCATCACGGTTGCACGCCTGCGTGCAACCACCGTGTTGGCCGGTATCCGGGCTGGTGGAGCAACTCCCATCGCCTTCCCAGGCGCGTGTTCAAAACGCCCAGTGGCTGTTGATGGGAGCGAAATCGAATTCGACTCGTCCACTTACCGTTGCGGGGGCAGCGCAGGTTAGGCTTGCTGTGACCAGCGTACCCTCCTGCTTCCCGTTGAACTGCTGCGTGTGAACCACGCCGCGAGAACCAACGAGAGAATTCTACGGCAGTTTGCTTTGCCTAACCCTACAATGGACAGCCTATGGCGAACCAGAACCACATCGACCAAATCACCGAGCGGGTAGAGCGCCTGCTGGTCCGTTACGCTGAATTGCAGCGCACTAATGTGCTGCTCACCAACCAGGTAGAGTCCCTCACGCAGGAGCGCGACACCCTCAAATCGCGCCTAAGCGCAGCGCGTGCCCGGGTGGATGCCTTGCTGGACCGACTTCCGCAAGCGCCTGCGGTGCAAAAAGATCCATCATGAAACAGCTTGAAGTTCAAATCATGGGGCAAACCTATTTGCTGGGTTGCCCTGAAGGTGGTGACGCCCGACTGCTCGACGCAGTGGAACGCGTCGACACCGCCATGTCCAGGATTCGCGACGCCGGCAAGGTACGTGCGCGGGACCGAATTGCGGTGCTGGCCGCACTGAACCTGGCATTCGATGTAACCGACCACGCACCAGACGTTGCGGCTGCCAGTAGCCACGAGCCGACATCATCCCCGCAGGGTACAGATTCCGATATCCTGCTGGTGTCGCTGCTGGAGCGGCTGGACCAGGCTCTGGGCGAGGACGGCAGATTACTCTAGCCCCCACGTTGCCGCAACGAATCAGAGTCAGTAGTTGGACATACAATGTTGCGTGTCTGCAATGCCCATCGGGCTTTATATTTCCTTGTACCAATGCTCTTAGAGCCTGGGCCTGGAACATTGCCTTGCTAGCGTGATCATCTCGCGTTAGATGAACCCAAAGCTTGCGCTGACCTAGCCCACCTGAACCCCGGTTCAGGATGCGGGTCCGGTGGCATTTGCAGACACCTAACCATTGCCCATGCTTGACCCCCTTCTGATCATTGAACTGGCCACCCTGGGTCTGGCCACCGGCTTTCTGGCTGGCCTGTTGGGTATTGGCGGCGGAATGCTCATAGGTCCGTTCATGACCCTCATCCTCTCGTCGGTGGGTGTGGCAGCGGACCTGGCAGTCAAGATGGCGATCGCCACGTCCATGGCAACCATCATGTTTACCTCTATCTCCAGCGTGCGCGCCCACCACAAGCACGGCGCGGTGCGATGGGACATCGTCAAAGGACTGGCACCGGGCATCATGATCGGTGGAGCCATTGCCAGCGCAGGCGTTTTCGCATTGCTCAAAGGAACTGCGCTGGCCATTTTTTTTGCCTTGTTCGTAGGATTCTCTGCCACGCAAATGTTTCTGGACAAGAAGCCCAAACCCAGCCGCCAGATGCCTGGCACAAGTGGCCAGCTTGCAGCGGGTAGCCTCATTGGCTTTCTGTCCGGTCTGGTGGGGGCAGGCGGTGGATTTATTAGTGTGCCCTTCATGGTGGCGCACAACGTTGCCATCATCAACGCGGTGGCGACCAGTGCGGCGCTTGGCTTTCCCATCGCACTGGCCAATACGGTCGGCTATGTCGTCAGCGGTGCGTCGCTACCCAACCTGCCCGCCCATTCGTTGGGCTATGTCTGGCTGCCTGCGTTAGGCGTGATTGCCTGCTGTAGCGTGCTGACCGCTCCACTGGGGGCCAAAATGGCGCACAAGTTGCCGGTCGCGAAACTGAAGAAAGTTTTTGCGATAATCCTGTACAGTTTGGCGGCATATATGCTTTGGAAAGGCCTGCACGGCTGAGCATTTGGCGTACGAGCCTCCGGCAAGCCGACTGGGTGTCACGCAAGCGCGTCCATTTTGGTATCTACCACATGCTCAAAAAAATATGAGACGCGTTGGCGTGGAGCAAGAAAGTCCATGGCCGCGCCGGGCAAAGCCGCTGGCTTTAGACTGCGCCGTATGCCGATATGGGGCGAATGCTCCAGATCCAGAATCAGCGCCTCGTTCCGCGACACCCCAGATTCGTGCACCAGCACACGGGGTTTCAAGGGGCGCGCAGAATTGACCGACACTACCATCGCATAGCGCTCGTCGACCAGTTGTACAACCGACCCTGGCGGGTACACACCCATCATGCGAATGAATGCGCTCAGCGCCGTCGAATCAAACCGGGCTTTCTGTTGGGCAAAAATCATCGACAGCGCTTCATGCGGTGTCATAGCTGCAGCGGGCCGACTGGGGTTGCACAGGTTGTCATAGCGATTCACCAGCGCCAGGATGCGGGTGCACCGCGTCATGGACTCACCTTTTACCCGTGACGGAAAGCCGCTACCGTCAACCAGTTCATGGTGTTGTGCAATAGCTATTAGCACAGCCTTTGGTAACTCCATACTCTTACCAACCTGCACACTGTAGGCCACATGTTCCTGGTAGAGCTTGTACTCCGCCGTTGAGAAGTTCTCTTCCAGCCAGCGCACCCGATCAGGCAATTGGGACTTGCCCACATCGTGCAAAAAGGCTGCCAGCCCCAGGTCCGACAGTTCGGTCTGCTCCAGACCCATGGCTTTGCCCAGCAGCAGCGAAACAATGGTGACATTGACTGGATGCATGGATGCCTTGTCACCAGCCGCCTCTGAGAGCAGTCGAATGGCAGACTCCCCTTCAGTGAGCATCTCGCCAACAAAGCCATCGACCATCGTCCGGCATTGCTCGGCCGCAACTATCGGCTGCGAGGGTATCAACTCCAGCGCTTTGCGATATTGCCGAATCGCCTCGCCAAAACGCCGTTCACAAACCACCAAACTGCGCAGCTGTGCCGACAATTGCTCGGTACGCTGGCGTCGCAATATGGCCTCATCGTTGCGCGCAATGGCCTGAGCATCAACAATAGGCGATGCGACCAAGAAGGGGTCCGAAGGCTCGGGGTCCGTCTTGGCGATGTTGACGCGCACGCGCTGCAGACCCAAACCACGAATCGTCTCGATCTGCTTGGCAGAGGTCAGCTTGAAGCTGCCGGTCGGAAACGGATGCGCCAACCACCCAACTTCCAGTTCCACAAACATACCGATGCGCAGTGCGCCTACCTCCACCAACTCAACGCCATCGTTCTTACTTTTCATGGGGCTTCCTTGTCCGAATAACCCTGTCAAATCACCAGTCAAGACCATAACCAAATTTTAGGCCTCGGCACTCACCTGCTCACCCATCATAGCGGCATTCAGACTCGTTGCCGCCTATCAGTTAGCGTCAAAAAATTTGCGTTAGGCGCTACCGTGCCGGTGGGCGTGCCCGCGTAGCCGGCGCCATGTCTGACAGCACAGTTTCGACGGTCGGCATCTCCCGCCCAACGGTCCAAGCCACCTTGCGATAACCGGTTCCACCCAGGGACTCATCAACTACCGTGATACCGCAGTCATGCAGGTAGTTCATAACCCAGTTGGCATTGTTTGCGCCCACGTGGGTGGTGGTAAACATTTGCGGAAACATGTTCCCGCCGCCGTAAACGAAGGCATGACAGCGGCCAGGGGGAATGGCGACGTCGATCAACAGGTCAAACATCTCTTGCATGGCAACCTCGCCATAGGCGGTGTTGTGGGCGTTCGCGGCGGTGGGGCGGCCTACGTGCACGATGTGACACATGACACCTACCGTGCGCCGGGGGTCGGTCAATATGACACTGACGCATGATCCCAGTAAGGTCTTTAGCTGATCGCCCGCGCGCCCCAAAACCACATGGCCGGGCATCAGTTCAATGGCCGCCGCGTTGTACCCGAAGGTCGAGATTGGTGCTGCGCGACGTTCAATAAGCATGGCTGCTGTAGTCAGGACGCATTCACATACCGGGTCAATTGCCCAATGAGAAGCTCGCTCGATGGTGTGTCCAGCAAAAATGCCAAATACCCGCTGGCGCGCTGGGTGCTCAATTCAAAATCTATCATCAGTGCAAGCACGGGTGCACTCTCGTCCACCACTCCAACGTGGCCAGCGCGCTGGGTAAAAACTGCCTCAGGGCTGATAACGCTCACGTCGGGCAAGGAGCCTTCGAGCGACATGCTCAGGGTCGATGCCAGGTTCGAAATAACGGCATTCAACACAATGTTGCCCAGTTCAGCCAGTGCGTCGGTTGCCATTTCTGTCAACTCCTCTGGCGGCAATTCGCTGCCCACCATCATGCGCACCAACGCATCGCTGCTTTCTTGCGGAAACATGAGGACCGCGTCGGTGGTGAACTCGCCTGTGTAGGTTTGCCGAATGGCGCACAGCAAACGCTTTTCCCGGTCCAGGAAATGTCGTTTCGCCCCGCGCTGGCTAGTCAACTCAACCACCGGCACCGACAAAGGGACCTGTTCGCCCACCATCTGATAGAGCGCGTCAGCAGCGATTCCGACGCCGATATTGAATATCTCGGTCAGAGCGTCCTGCTCCAACTCATGAAGCTCAATCATGGGCTTGCAAGCAAATAGTCCAGCGCCTGCTGCAAGGAGGCTTCCGTCGCCGGCTTGGCCACAAAATGGATCTGCATGGATGCCGCGGCCTTGCGGCTTCCCTCCTGAATATTGGCAGTGAGCATCACCACGCGAATATGCGGGTTTCGCACCAGCATGAGTTGTGCGGTCTCGAAGCCGCTCATGCCGGGCATGTTCACATCCATGGTCACGAAGTCAGGCGCATCACCGGCGGCCATGACTATGGCCTCATCCCCGGAACCGGCTTCCTGAATCGTCCAACTCGGGCAATGAGAGGCGAAGAATGACCGTATGCGCATGCGCGAGACCTTGCTGTCGTCCACGATCATCAGTTTGCGAGCCAATGACATTTCTTCTTGGGACATGCGTGATTTCCTCTTCAGTTGGGCAAGGCAGCCACTGCCGCTTTGGCAATTTGCGCATCTTCACTGGACTTGACACCGCTGACACCAACGGCGCCCAGGCACTGGCCATCCTTCAAAATGGGTACGCCGCCTTCGAGCATACCTTGCAGGCCGGGAGCGCTCAAAAATGACGCGCGTCCGCCATTGATCATGTCCTCATAGGCCTTACTCTCGCGCCGACCGATTGCAGACGTGCGGGCCTTAGCGGGGGCAATATCAGCAGAAATAGGTGCCGCACCATCGAGTCGCTGGAACCACAGCAGATGGCCACCGTCATCCACAATGGCGATACTGACCGCCCAGTTGTGCTTCAGTGCTTCGGCCTCGGCGGCTGCGGCCATGACTTTGACATCGGAAAATTCGAGAACAGATTTGGTTTTCATGGGGGAGATTGCTCCGTGTAGTTGTAACTTGCAAGCATAACGCCACCCGGAAACCCTGTTCAGACCTTCTCACACACAACACCCTTACAGAAAAAGTGGCCAATCCGGCCGAATATTCAAAGGTTGTGGCTTGAGAAACCCTAAAATCCCCCCATCTGCACCGTGCAGACACAGAAGGAGTTTTCAATATGAATGACCGCATTACCACTTTGGACCTTAACCAGGGCTATATGGCCTCGGGTGCCGCGCGCAACAAGGTCCTGCGTAACACCTACTGGCTATTGGCCTTGAGCCTAGTACCCACCGTGTTGGGTGCCTGGATCGGTGTGGCCACGGGCATCACCCAGTCGATGGGCGGTGGCTTGGGCATGATTGTTTTCCTGGGTGGTGCTTTTGGTTTCATCTTCGCCATTGAGAAAACCAAGAATTCAGCCGCTGGTGTTCCCGTGCTGCTGGGTTTCACCTTCTTCATGGGTTTGATGCTCTCGCGCATGATTGCCATGGTGCTGGGTTTCAAAAACGGCCCTGAGCTCATCATGACCGCCTTTGGTGGCACGGCTGGCGTGTTCTTTGTGATGGCCACCTTATCGAGCGTCATCAAGCGTGACCTGTCAGGCATGGGCAAGTGGCTGTTTGTCGGTGCACTGGCAATCATGGTCGGCGGCATCATTAATGTATTTGTCGGATCCACAGCCGGCATGATGGCCATTTCGGTGGCTGCCATTGGTGTTTTCAGCGCATATATGCTGTATGACCTGAAGCAGATCGTTGACGGTGGCGAGACCAATTACATCAGCGCCACGCTGGCCCTGTACCTGGACATCGTCAATGTATTCCAGAGCCTGTTGGCCCTGCTGGGCATCTTTGGTGGCGAACGCGACTGATGCCTTTTGATCGGCGCATGCACTGAACCGTGAAGAAAGGCCCCTTGAGGGCCTTTTTTCTCGTCCAAACCGGGTGATCATTCAATAGATGATCGAGTTTGCCGATAAATACACCAAATAAACCGAATATTTCATGATTGCACGCCTGCTTCTCCTTGCGATGACGCTGTCTCTGGCCGGCTGCGACAACATCGTCGCCCTCATGGCCGACCCCAAGGTCGCGCAGCGCATAGCCGACTCCAAGGCCATTGGCAGCGCCTGCCGCTATGGCATGCGCAGCATTGAGGATTGCTACGTCCTGAACGAAAAAGCCTCCAAAGCCGCTGTGTTTGACGGCTGGAAGGAGATGGACCAATACATGCGCGACAACAAAATCGATGGTGTCCCATCCAAAGGCACTAAGCCCAGCGCATCGGCAGAGGAGATGATCGAAGAGAAAGCCAGCGACAGCGTGCCCAAAGACAAGGTTGCAGCATCAGACGGCAAGGTCAAGCCCAAGCCCAAAGCGGCCGACAAAGCCGCCCACTAACCTCAGCCTACCCAATCAAACACCGCAATGCTTTCCACGTGTGCGGTGTGGGGAAACATATTCACCACTCCGGCCGCTGAGCAACGGTAGCCGCCCTGTTGCACCAGAACACCCGCGTCGCGCGCCAGGGTTGCCGGGTTGCAGCTCACATACACAATGCGCTTGGGTGGTGTCCACTGTTGCTCGACAGCACTTGCAACGCCTTCATCGACCCGCTGGCGCACACCGGCTAACGCCTGTACCAGCGCATAGGCACCCTCACGCGGCGGATCCACCAACCATTTATCAGAAGAACCATCGGCAACCAACACCTCGGGTGTCATCTCAAACAAATTTCTTGCTACGAATTTGGTAGCGGCTAGCGCCCGTTTTTCGGGGGCTGCAGCCTGATTTAGCTTAAAATTTTCCCGCGAGCGCTCGACCATCGCCTCAGCACCTTCCACACCCATCACTTGGTGCGCCTGTGTGGCCAGCGGCAGGGTGAAATTGCCCAGTCCGCAGAACCAGTCAATCACCCTCTCCTGTCTATTCACCTTCAGCAAGCCCAGGGCGCGTGACACCAGCACCCGGTTGATGTGCGGGTTAACCTGGGTGAAGTCGGTTGGACGAAACGGCATGGTGATGCCAAAGTCTGGCAAGGCGTAGGCCAGTTGGGCTGTCTCGTGGCCGGGCTCTTCGTCCAGCCGGTGCACGGTATCCAGGCCCTTGGGTTGCAACCACCATTGCACACCCCGGTGTGCCACCGCAAATTGGCGCAGACGGTTAAGGTCTGCATCGCTTAAAGGTATCAAGTGCCGAAGCACCATGGCCGTCACATCACCCAAACCGCCTTTGCCCTCCATGTCACCCACGGCCAGCTCAATTTGCGGACACGCTTCGACTGCGTCCATGGAGGCAATCAGTTCGCGCAGCGGCATCAGCATGGCGCTTACGTGCGGCGCCAACACCCGGCACTCCTTCATGTCGGCCACATAGCGGCTCTTGCGCTCATGAAAGCCCACCAGCACCGCGCCCTTCTTGCGCACATGCTTGACCGAAAGCCGCGCCCGGTAACGGTAGCCCCAGGCCGGACCCGCGATGGCCCGCAAAATGCTGTCAGGCTTGACCTTGCCGATGTGCCACAGGTTGTCCTCCAACACACGCTGCTTGACTGCCACCTGCGCGCCAATGTGCAGGTGTTGCATTTTGCAGCCGCCACAGGCTCCCTCGTGTAAACCGAAGTGCGGGCAATCGGGGCGCACACGTTGCGAAGACTCGCGATGAATCTGGGTCAGCGTGCCCTTTTCGAAACTGTTTTTGGCGCGGTGAATCTGTGCACTCACCACCTCAAACGGCAGCGCGCCGTCAATAAACACCACCTTGCCATCGGGTTTGTGGGCCACACCCTGGGCGTCAAGGTCCAGGGATTTCACTTTGAGCCAACCCTCAGGCAGCGGTTTTTCGGTCGAATTCGTGTCTGTCATGCCAGGATTGTCTCAGGTCGCGGCGCTAACTTAACCCATGGGTCACCCAATGCAAGCTCACATGACGGAATGGCGGGTGATGCCCCGGCGTCCCAGGTAGCGCTTGAGCTTGACCAGCGCTTCGTTCTGTACCTGACGCACACGTTCGCGGGTCAGCCCCAGACGCAGACTGAGGGTATCAAGGGTTTCGGGGTCGTGGTCGTGCAGGCCAAAACGACCTTCCAGCACTTCGCGCTCACGCGGCGTAAGCATGGCAATCCACTCTTCCAGCAGTTGATCCACCTCGTGTAACAGCGTCACGTCTTCGGGTGCCAGTGTCAGGTCATCGACCAGACCATCACCCAGGGTCTGGTCACCGTCCGTGCGGTCCAATGATGCGTCCAGCGAGCGTGGTGCATCGGCCATGGACAGCAAATCGGCCACATGGCTGGGTTCGCGCCCAAGCAGTGCCGCGATGTCTTCGACCCGAATGCCCTCAGGCCGCTGGGCCACAAGTTCGGCATCATTCTCCAGCAAGCGCCTGGCGCGCAATACATGCTGCAGTTCCCGCACGACGTTCACCGGCAACCGCACGGCACGGCCCTGGTACATCAGCGCACGGTCTACCGACTGGCGTATCCACCAGGTGGCGTAGGTAGAGAATCGAAAACCCCGCTCGGGTTCAAATTTATCGATCGCGTGCATCAGGCCCAAGTTGCCCTCTTCGACCAGATCCGCCATAGGCACGCCACGCCCCATGTAACCCTTGGCAATGCTCACGACCAAACGCAGGTTGTGCTCGATCATGCTCTGTCGCGCCGCAAAGTCCCCCGCGCGGGCGCGGGTGGCTGCTTCAAATTCCTGTTGAGGCGTGAACAGCTCGGTGCGGCGCACACCACGCAGGTACAAGGACAACGCATCGGCCGACTCGTCGGCCAGCGCGTCCATCGACGCATCGCCTACCGACAACGGACCCAAGCCCTCAAATGCTGAAAACTCTATAGCAATCGAATCTGACTCAACGGGGGGCATTGACCTATTTTTTTCCGACGACGGCGCCGCAAACCCGGGCATTCCAGGCACGCTGTCAAAACCATCCGTGCAAGTCGCGCTCATTGTGAGGTGACTACCGGGTCGGCAGATACTTGGCCGGATCAACCGGTTTGCCTTGGCGACGAACCTCGAAGTGCAGTTTGACGCGGTCCGCATCACTATTGCCCATCTCGGCAATCTTCTGCCCTTTCTTGACCGACTGGTCCTCCTTGACCAAAAGGGTCTGGTTGTGGGCATACGCCGTCAGGTACACGTTGTTGTGCTTGAGAATAATCAAGTTGCCATAGCCTCGCAACCCGGCACCGGCATACACCACCTTGCCGTCTGCCGAGGCCAGGACCGCATCACCGGCGGAGCCACCAATGTCCAATCCTTTGTTTTTGACTTCATCAAATCCGGCTAGCACGGCACCGTTGCTGGGCCAGATCCAGCCGATCTCGTCTTCGGCGGATGCGGTCGCAGCAGCGGTTGGCGCAGTCACGACCGGCGCAGGAGACGGGTTTGGCGTCGCTGCAACCGATGCCGGTGCCGAAGCGGGCTTGGCTGATCCGGCGGCAATGGGGGTGGCAGTCGCAGTGCCCGAAGCGACGGCCTTTGTGAGCGCTACGCTATCGGCCACAGGCGGCACTACCCGCAAGACCTGCCCCACTTCAATGCGGTTAGGGTTCTCAAGACTGTTCCAACGAGCAATGTCCTTGTGGCTTTGCCCAGATTCCAGGCCAATGCCGATCAGGGTGTCCTTGGGCTTGACGGTGTAGTAGCCTGCCTTGCCGACTATCTCAAATTCGGTGGCTGGTTTGACAGGGGCTATGGGCGGCGACAACTCTGCTCTGGCTGGCACTGAAGTCCGGTCTTCAACCGGTGCACGGCTGATGGGCTTGGAGCCGCAGGCCGACAACAGCACTACGGCAGCACCTGCCAACCACCAACATGAACGCAAACGACCGGTCATAAAAACTTCCTTCAAGCAACACCCGATTTTAGAGGGACAAAGTGCACCGCCTCCAGAACGGTCTGGCGCACGCCCTGCGGCGTTTTATCCAGCACCAGCAGGGCTTGCGCGCCACCGGATACGCCTGCGGTCACAACGGGCGCCACCAACCGTCCACCCACGGCTAGCTGGTCAATCCAGGCTTGTGGCACAGCCTCGCCGCCAGCCGCCGCAACGATGGCTGCGTATGGCGCTCCCTTGGCGTACCCCTCCATGCCGTCGCCAAACAGCAAATGCAGATTGGCCAGGCGCAAATGGCGCAGGTTCTCCCGCGCCCGGTCATGCAAGCCACGCAGCCGCTCGATGCTGTAGACCTCGGTGGCCAGCAGACTCAGAACCGCTGCCTGGTAGCCGCAACCGGTTCCGATTTCCAGCACACGGCCCAACTTGCCGCTCTGTCCATTGCGCATCAGCTCCAGCATACGGGACACCACCCCCGGCTTGGAAATGGTTTGCCCCAGGCCAATGGGCAGGCTGGTGTCTTCGTAGGCCTGGTTGATCAAGGCACTGTCGACAAAGCGGTGCCGCTCAACTGCCCCCATGGCACCGAGCACCTGTGGGTCAGTAATACCCTGGCCGGCCAGTTTTTGAACCATCCGCGCGCGCACGGCGCTGGACTCCATCCCATGCCCCAGGGAAACCGCAGCTGCCACGGATCTGGTGCGGACTGTCGTGCCAACCGGGAGTGCTGGCGCGGTGGTCTTGGTGACCGTGGAAGCACTCGCCCCAACGGTACTTGGACGGTTCCTGGCCAGCGTGGTGTCCAGCTTTGCAGGAAAAGTCGGACGTGGCTTCATGGGTAGCCGGACGGCACCTTGGCAATCAAACGCGACGCGGTTTGCGCCCAGTAACTCAGGTGATCGTGGTCGGTCAGGTCGACCTTGAGTGGCGTCATGGACATAAAACCCTGCGCCGTGGCATGAAAATCGGTTCCGTCCGCGTCGTCCTTGACGGCGCCTGCGGCACCAATCCAGTACATGGTCTCGCCGCGCGGATTTTGCTGCTGGATCACCTTCTCTGCCGCGTGGCGACGGCCCAACCGGCACAGCTTCAAGCTGCCAATCTGTTCAAACGGTAAATTGGGGATATTCACATTCAGCAAGAACGGGGTGTGACCAATCAACTGTTGCCGCTCCATAGCTTGCACCAGCTCGCGCACCGTGCGAGCAGCGGCGTCCAGGTGGTGCCAGTCGCGCTCGACCTGCGAGAACGCAATGGCCGGTATGCCGAACAAAAACCCCTCCATCGCAGCGCCCACGGTGCCAGAATAAATCGTGTCGTCCCCCATATTGGCGCCATTGTTGATGCCCGACACCACCAGATCGGGTCGGTAGTCCAGCAAACCACTCAGTGCGATGTGCACACAGTCGGCAGGTGTGCCATTTACATAGCGAAAACCGTTGCTTGCGCGGGTGACCGACAGTGGCGAATGCAAGGTCAAGGCGTTCGACTTGGCGCTGTTATTTTGCTCGGGCGCTATCACCTCGACTTCAGCGATGTCTTTCAGGGCCTCATAGAGCGCCACAATGCCGGGCGCCAAGTATCCGTCGTCGTTTGAAATGAGTATTTTCATAATCTGCTGGGTATTGAATAACCATTGTAGGGGGCTGATCCTGTGCACGCACCGTCACGCGCGGGTCACACCAGCGACTATTTTGTACACCGGCAGGCCCTATGATCCTGCGAATTAACACGAGGATCGACTATGCACGCTTGGCTTTGCGAGAACCCCACCGGTATTGACGCCCTGAGCTGGACGGAATTGCCCACGCCCCAGCCCAAGGCCGGAGAAGTGCTCATCGAAATCAAGGCCGCCAGTCTGAACTTTCCCGACATCCTGATCTTGCAAAACAAATACCAGACGAAACCCGCCCTGCCGTTTGTGCCGGGCTCCGAATACGCAGGCATCGTGCAGGCGGTGGGCGAAGGCGTCCCCCACCTGAAGGTTGGTCAAGCCGTCGCCTGCCTGAGCGGTACCGGGGGCTTTGGTACCCACACCATCGCTGCGGCCGCCCTGTGCATGCCGCTGCCACCGGGCTTTCCAATGGTCGATGCGGCAGCCTTCATCATGATTTACGCCACCGCGCACCACGCGCTGGTAGACCGGGCCCAGCTCAAGGCCGGTGAGACCGTGCTGGTGCTGGGCGCTGCTGGCGGTGTCGGCACCTCGGCCATCCAGATCGCCAAAGCGATGGGCGCCCGGGTGCTTGCCGCTGCGTCCACCCAGGAGAAGTGCGACTTGTGCAAGAAGATAGGCGCCGACGCCACCATCAACTACACCACCGAAAACCTGCGCGATGCCATCAAAGTTCTGACCGATGGCAAGGGTCCGGATGTGATTTACGACCCGGTCGGGGGTGACCTGGCCGAACCGGCCCTGCGATCCATTGCCTGGCGCGGGCGCTACCTCGTCATTGGTTTTGCAGCGGGCCCCATACCGGCGCTGCCCTTCAATCTGCCTTTGCTCAAGGGCGCGTCCATCGTAGGGGTTTTCTGGGGCTCATTCGCCAAGCACGAGCCCAAGGCCAACGCCGCCATGATGGGCGAACTGGCCCAGTGGTATGCCCAGGGAAAGATCAAGCCGGTGATCGACCGCACCATGCCCATGGCCGAAATCAAAGCCGCCTTCACGCACATGGGTTCGCGCGGCGTGATGGGCAAGCTGGTGATGGTCAACTAAGCTTAACGAGCGCAAGGAAGATCAAAAACAGGGCTGTGCCAGCCCCTGCGTTGGGTATGCTCTGTGCATGAACAATGCTGTTGCAAACACCACTCACCAGCTATTAGGTACGTCAAACGACCTGCGTCAGAGTCTGCGTAAAAAAAACCTCCACACGCTCAAAGGCCGGCAGGTTGAAACACAGGCACTCGATCAGGTGCGCGCCCTGATCGGCCAGCGGCCAGCAGACGGCCACCGGCGCGACCTGCTGATTGAGCACCTGCACACCCTGAACGACCAGTACCGTGCACTGTTCGAGCGCCACCTGGTGGCGCTGGCCCACGAAATGAATATCCCCATGGCCGAGATCTTTGAAGTCGCCAGTTTCTACCACCACTTCGAGATCCGGCACGACAACGACGCGGCACCAGCGTTGACCATTCGCGTCTGTGACGGCCCGGCCTGTGAGATGGCAGGCGCCCGGAACATTCTGGCGCGCCTGCCCGCGCTGCTGGGCCACCCCGACATCCGCGTGCTGGCTGCACCCTGCATGGGCCGCTGCGAGCAGGCGCCGGTGGCCACCGTACACCAAAGCCCACTGGCGCATGCCACGGTCCAATCGATCGCTGCTGTAGCCACCGGCTTTAAGCCAAATCAGCCTCCAGAGCCAGAATTGAATGCGCAGGCAGCTATTAACTTTGTAGCAAGCGAGTTTACCGACTACGCCACCTACCGCGCCCATGGCGGCTATGGTCTGGCGGCTGCCCTGGTGCAAGGCGAACACGACCCGCTGGACGTGATTGCGGCCATGGAAGACTCCGGCCTGCGCGGTTTGGGCGGCGCGGGCTTCCCAGCTGGGCGCAAATGGCGCATCGTGCGCGAGCAGGCTGCGCCACGCATGATGGCGGTCAATATCGATGAAGGCGAACCCGGCACTTTCAAGGACCGCACCTACCT
>CANNRR010000079.1 GCA_947508055.1 Burkholderiales bacterium | reverse complement strand
TTGCGCTCGACCCGCGCGCACCGAACTCGTACGGCCCGCAACCCGGCAATATCAAGCACCAGGTTAAGGCGTTTGGTACCTACTTCATGGACAATGGCTTCGAAGTCAGCGGCGTGTTTAACTGGAACAGCGGCGTGTTGTACAGCCGTACGCAGCTGATCTCCGGTCGCAGTCTGCCGGTGATGGGTGACACCTACACGGACGGTGGCGTTGCCGACACCTATATCTTGCCGAATTCAGTCGGCAGCCAAACCGGTCCGTCGTTTTACACCCTCGATGTGCGCCTGAAGTACGCGTACAAGTTCGGCTCCGGTAGCAAGGCTGAGGTTTTCCTCGACGTGTTCAACGTGCTCAACAGGCAGTCGCCCACCTCCGAAATGCCGTTGGTGGCTGGCAGTGGCGCGTACGTCTTTGGGCAAGCGAACGCCTGGGTCGAACCACGCCGGATGTACGTGGGTGCGCGGTATTCGTTCTGATCTGATACTTCACGACCTGTAGTACTCAAAGCCGGCCCTATACGGGGCCGGCTTTTTTTTGTGCGCCCAGCATGGGCGCACTCCTGGAGGTGCAAGTCCTCCCGCGAGCTGGTCACAGTGAGCGAAGTGAAGCGCAACTGCATGAGGGTGACCGAGTGTGGGAAGGAAGCGTGGAGCATAAATTGTGAGCCGATGGACAAGAACCGGATAGAAGGCGCTGCCGACCAAAGCGAGCGGGCATGAAACTGCAAAGCCTTTGTGACGAAGGCATCCTTTTACGTGGTAATTCGCCCCCGTGGCTGGAAGAAAATGTAAACTTGGTGCCCACCGAAAGTGCATGAGCGGTTGTCTTTAATCCAAAACGCAGGCTAAGTGATTGTGGACCCGCCTCCCGCAATGCCGGTATCCCCTGCGCACATTGCACAGATGCTTTGGTGTGGGGCAGCGCGTACGAAACACACAACCCGAAGGCGGGTTGGTGTGCGAGGGCAAATCTCCCTGCAACAGCGTCTGCCTGCCTTCCAACTGGCCAGTTCCGTGGAAACCGCGGTGAGACGACTTTGATGCCGACCTGCGCGACAACTGGTGGATGTGACCGCCAGATTCATTGACGGGTCGCCATTCGCACAGGAAAATTAGCATATTCAAAATATTCTGTGCGACATGGACTACCTTCCACTTAACGAAGATCAACTTCGCAACCTCATCAACGCCGAGACTACATTCACTGCGTTGGAGGAAGCCAAGCGGCGACAAGCAACCGTGCGCGGGTCCATGTTTTGGCGCAGCGACGCGGGCAAGGAGTATCTGGTGCGGGCAACGCCCCTGTCCAAGCAGACCCGATTGGGTGTGCGCAGCTCAGAAACCGAAGCGATTTTCCACCGGTTTGTGGAGCGCAAGGCGGGATATGACGCTGAAGTCAAGTCGCTGGCCGAGGCTTTGCTTACCGTCAAAAGGTACAACTTTGCGGCCCGTGTTGGGCGCAGTCCAAAAATCCTGGTTGATATCCTCAACTGTCTGGAAAAAACGGGCGTGTCGGGCCATTTCTTGACCGTTGGCACGCACGCCATGTACGCCTATGAGACGGCGGCAGGCGTCCGCGTCGTGGATGGTGCGTTAGCCACGCAAGATGTAGATATATTGTTTGATACCCGCAAACGACTCACATTTTTTAGCGGTCTTAAAGCGCAAAATCTGTCATTCATTGACGTGCTGCGCAAAGTGGACAAGACATTTCGTGTGCGCGAAGATCAGTTGCAAACTGCAGTCAATGCACGCGGGTTCGAAGTCGATGTTATCCGGCGTATAGCCAAAGATGGAGACCCCCACCCGTTGCGTATGAGTGAAAACGAAGATGATCTCTGGGCAGTGCAGGTCAGTAGTGGCGAAAGAATGCTTCATGCCGCGCGCTACTCGCAAATCATCGTTGCAACCGACGGCAGCATGGCCCGGATGAACACGATCTCGCCAGAAATGTTTGCCAAAACAAAAGAGTCGCTTGCAGTCAATCCCTCGCGCGATGCACG
Organism: Burkholderiales bacterium; assembly: GCA_947508055.1. Lineage (GTDB taxonomy): Bacteria > Pseudomonadota > Gammaproteobacteria > Burkholderiales > Burkholderiaceae_C > Allorhodoferax. Next base: position 12,547 of record CANNRR010000079.1, on the reverse strand, counting down.
CAAGAGTGACAAAGACCGTATGCAAGCCCGCATCGTAAGGAAATTGATGGACGAACGAGGCATTCTGTTGCGTGGTAATTCAACCCCCTGGCTGGAAGAACATGCACACCCATCGGACGCAGATAGCGCGTGATTGCCGAGTTACCTTCAGGACAGACGTCGCCGCGCTAGTCGCGCTCGACCTGTAGCAGCCAGTCGCTGGCAAGATGCATCTGTATTGATGGTGGCAACACGCCGGTTTTTGGACGGGTGAGCGTGATGAGTTGGAGCGTCGCCCGGGGCCAAGTTTGGGCGGCATCTTGCAAGGCGCGAACCTCGCGCGCTAAGGTGTCAGGGTGATCAAGGTCAGCACACACCTGAATCAGCGTCTCCACACCGGACAAATGGCGCGCGTAAAAGTCAACTTCAAGGCCGTCCGGTGTGCGCACATAGTTCGTCTGTGCCCCCCTGCGATGCAGTTCGTGCAGCACCGCCGTCTCCAGGGCGTGCCCCACATTGGTTTTGCCCGAGCGGTCGAACACCGACGTCAATCCAGTGTCCACCGGGTACACCTTGCGCGGGTTGACTTGCCTGCGCCGTTCAGAGTCGGTCGCAACATCGAGACTGCACAACAAAAAGGCATCTTCCAGATGGGCGAGGTAGCTGTGCAAGGTGTCTTTCCCAACCGCCACGCCACGCGATTTAAGGTCAGCGTGAAACTTGTTAATGCTGAAGGTTCCCGCTGCGTTGCCCAGTAGTTGGCGCACCATCCAGTGCAAAACCTGCGGCTGACTGAGGTTGTGGCGCTCCACTACATCACGCAGTATCACGACGTCCACATAGGTTCGCAATAGCTCAATACGGTTACGGGTGTCCAAACCCTGTGCCTCAGGAAATCCGCCATGGGCGAGAAATTCTTGCAGGTCTTTGTCCAGCTGCGATCGTTCGGCCTTGGTCAGACGATCAGTCGGCTTGGTGGCCTCGCGCCCAGCATGGCGCAACATCTCGCGGAAACTGAACGGCGATACGACGGCTTCCATGGCTCGCCCACGCATACTGGTCGCCACTTCGCGCGAGAGCAGGCGCGCCGAAGATCCGGAGAGAAAAAGTTCGATGTTTTCGCTGTCCAGCAAACGCCTGGCAAACAACTCCCATCCCGGCACCAGTTGGATTTCATCCAAAAAGAAGGTGGCGCGACGTTGGTCGCGCCATGTGGGGTTAATTTGGTAGAAGGCCTCCACCAATACGTCCAGGTCTTGTAGTTGCAGATCAGCCAGACGTTCATCTTCGAAGCTGAAATAGAGAAGGCCTTCACGCGGTGTGCCGCTGGCATGCCGCTCAGTCAGAATTTGCCACATCAGGCTGGTCTTGCCTGCCCGGCGCATGCCAATGATCGCCGTGGCTTTGTCTTTGACGCTGGGTAACCAGCAGTCTCTGCGGGTGAGAATCGGCAGTGCAGCGGCTTGCGAGTCAATAATCTTTTGAGCAACGATAGAACGAAATAGACTTTCCATAGAGGATAAGTTTATTACAAATTGTCCTTACAAGAAGGATAAAAGTGCAAGCAGGGACAGTGCGGCAGTGTCCCTGCTTGCACCCATGGTGTCGTCGTCAATCCAAAACGCAGGCGCTTTGCGTTTGGACACCCACCTGCCGCAGGGCAGGTATTTCCTTAGCGCACTGCGTCACCGCTTTGGGGCAACGCGTACGAAACACGCAACCAGACGGCGGGTTGATCGGCGAGGGTAAATCACCCTGCAGCAGTTGCAAAGTCTTGGCACGCTCCACCCGTGGGTCCGGCACCGGAATGGCAGACAAAAGCGCCTGCGTGTAGGGATGGCGTGGCGTGTCATACAGCGCGTGTTTGTGCGCCAATTCCATGGCGCGCCCCAGGTACATCACCATCACGCGCTGGCTGATGTGCTTGACCACGGCCAGATCATGGGCAATGAACACCAGTGCCAGGCCCATTTCGGCCTGCAACTCTTTCAGCAGGTTGATGATCTGCGCCTGAATCGACACGTCCAGTGCCGAGACGGGTTCGTCACAGATCACCACTTGGGGTTTCAGAATCAAGGCCCTGGCAATGCCGATGCGCTGGCATTGGCCACCCGAAAATTCATGCGGGTAGCGGTTGATTTGTTGCGCGGTCAGTCCCACGCGCAGCATCATGGCCAGGACCCGCTCGCTGTTTTGGGTAGAGCTCAGCTCGGGGCAATGGGTGCGCAGGGGCTCACCAATGATTTGCGCCACCGTCATGCGGGGGTCCAGCGAGGCCAGCGGGTCCTGAAAAATCATCTGCACCGCTTTGCGCTTGGCCTGCCAGGCTTGTGGGCTGGCGCCGCGCATCTCGTCCCCATGCCACTGGACGCTGCCGTCGGTGATAGGCACCAGATTGAGCAATGCACGGGCCAGGGTGGACTTGCCACAGCCCGACTCACCCACAATGCCCAGGGTTTCACCCGCATGCAGATCAAACGACACGCCGTCTACCGCTTTGAGTGCGCGCGTGGGGGTCCATGGCCAGGGGCTTTCGCTGCGAATGGCGAAGTGCACGCGCAGGTCTTTGACTGACAGCAGCAGTTCGCGGGAAGAGGATGCGCCGCTCATGCTGCTGCTCCCAGTTCCGCCTTCAGGCGTTGCAGGTTTTGCGTCACGGTTTCGATGTTGAGGTGGCAGGCACGCAGTACCTGATCGTCGTGCGCGGCCGGGGCCAAGACAGGGCGAACCGTGCCGCACTGTGGCAGTGCCATGACGCAGCGCTCGGTAAAAGGGCAGCCCGCTGGCAGCTTCGCCATATTCGGCGGTGCACCCGGAATGGCCAGCATGGGCGCGTCGCCACCCTCCAGGCGCGGCACGGCGGCCAGCAAGCCCGCGGTGTATGGGTGCGAAGCCTTGTAGAAAATGGCCTCGGCACTGCCTTGCTCCATCACTTGACCGCCATACAGCACCATCACTTCATCACAGAGGCCTGCCACCACGCCCAGGTCGTGGGTGATCATCACGATGGCGGTTCCAAAGTCGCGTTGCAACTCGCGCATGAGGATCAAAATTTGCGCCTGCACCGTCACATCAAGTGCGGTGGTGGGCTCATCGGCAATCAGCACGTCGGGCTCGCACAACAGCGACATCGCAATCATGACCCGCTGGCGCATGCCACCGGAGAACTCGTGCGGATACATCATGATGCGTCGGGCAGCCTCGGGCATCTTCACCGCGTCGAGCGCTTGTATCGCTTTGGCGCGTGCCTCTTTGCGGCTCATGCCTTTGTGGAACTCCAGTACCTCGGTCATCTGCCGTTCAACCGTCAGGTACGGGTTGAGCGAGGTCATGGGGTCCTGAAAAATCATCGCCACCCGGTTGCCTCGGATGCGATTCAAATCCCTTGTGGGCATGCTGAGCAGGTCCTGCCCCTGGTACAGCACCTCGCCGGTGGCGCGGCCATTCGTCGCGAGCAGGCCCATCATGGCCAGAACCGATTGGCTCTTGCCGGAGCCGCTTTCACCCACGATGCCCAGGGTCTGGCCGCGGTTCAGCGTGAAGTTGATACCGTTGACGGCGCTGACCACACCATCGGGCGTTTGAAACTGCACACCCAGTTGTTTTACTTCCATCAAGTGCATGGTCTTGTCACCGTTCCTTGGGGTCCAGCGCATCACGCAAACCATCACCAATGTAGTTAAAACAATACAGGGTGGTAGACAACAAAGCCGCAGGAAACAACAGAATCCAGGGCGTGGCCTCCATGGTCTTGGCGCCATCCTGAATCAATACCCCCCAGCTGGTCATGGGCTCCTGAATACCCAGCCCGAGAAAGGACAGCACGGATTCGGTCAGAATCACGCCTGGCACCGTCACCGTTGTGTATATCACCACCACGCCCAGCAAGTTGGGCACGATGTGCCGAAAGATGATGCGCGGGGTTGAAACACCGATGGCGCGGGCCGCCTCCACATATTCCATGGAGCGCAGCGACAAGGTTTGCCCGCGCACCACGCGTGCCATGTCCATCCACGAAAAAACGGTGATGGTCAGCACCACGAGGTAGAACTCGCGCCCCAGAATGGTCACCAGCAAAATGGCGATCAGGAGGTAGGGGATGGCGTACATCATGTCGACAAGGCGCATCATGAACGCGTCGACCTTGCCGCCCACAAAGCCTGCCGTGGCACCCCACACAATGCCCAAGGTGACGGACGAAATGGTGGCCAGCAGCCCAACGGTCAGCGAGATGCGTCCGCCAATCAGGCAGCGCACCAGCAGGTCACGCCCGGCGTCGTCCGTGCCCCAAAAGTGAGAGTTTGCGAAGCTCGGAGGTGCACTCATGGACTCCCAGTCGGCACTGTCAAAGGCATGGGGCAAGACCCACGGGCCGATGACGCAGGCCAGGCAGATCAGCGCCAGCAGACACAGGCTGACGATGGCCGCCCGGTTGCGCAGAAAGCGCCTGCGTGCGTCCGACCACAGGCTGCGCGGCGGGGCAACCAGGTCAGGAAGTTTGTCCAGAATGCTATTCATTTAGTAGCTGTTTGCGCTTTGTTGACGGGGGCTAGAGCCACTTTTAATACCTGATTTTCGGGTCCAGCCAGGCGTAGGCTAGGTCCACCAGCAGATTCAGGGTGACGGTCAGCAGCGTGATCAGAACGACCAGCCCCAGCACCAGGGTGTAGTCGCGGTTACCGGCCCCGTTGACGATCAGCTTGCCCAGGCCCGGCAGCGAAAAAACCGTCTCGGTGACCAGGGCGGATGTGATGGACGAAATGGCCAACGGCCCCAACAGTGACACCACCGGCAGCAAAGCGGGCTTGAGCGCGTGGCGCATCACCACAACACGGGTTGGCAGCCCCTTGGCGCGCGCGGTGCGGATGAAGTTGCTGTGCATGACCTCGATCAGGCTGCCGCGCATGACCCGACCTATGGTTGAGACGTTGATGATGGTCAGCAGCGCAATCGGCAGCACCATGAAGCGCAATTCAAAGTCATGCCAGCCACCCGCGGGCAGCCACTTCAACAGAATGGCAAACACGATGATCATGACCGGCCCCAGCACGAAGCTGGGCACCGCGCTACCCACGTTGCCCAGCAGCATGACGAAGTAGTCGACCACGCTGTTTTGCCTGAGCGCCGCCACAATGCCCAGAGCGACGCCAATCACGGCTGCGAGCAGCATGGCGGTGCCGCCAATGGCCAGCGATACCGGCAGGGCGCTGGCGACCAGGTCATTGACCGACCAGTCTGCATAGCGAAACGAGGCGCCCAGGTCACCTTGTGCCAAACCCTTCAGGTAGAGCAGGTACTGCTGCCACAGGGGCAGGTCCAGGTGGTATTTCGCCTGCAGGTTGGCCAGCACCGCCGCTGAGACTTTGCGGTCACTGTCAAACGGGCCGCCTGGCGTGGCATGCAGCAACAGGTAGCAGACTGTGATGACGACCAGCACGGTCGGAATCGCCGCCAAAACGCGGCGCAGCGTATAGGACCACATCGCCCGGCCCTCAGTGCTTGATGATGTAGAAGTCTTTGCTGCGGTAGTGGTCCTGCGGGTTCAGCTCGGAATAGCCACCCACGTAGGACTTGATCAGACGGGGCAAGGAGTACTGCACCAGGGGGATGACAGGGTAGTCATCCAGGATCATCTTGGATGCCTGGGTCAAAAACTCCTTGCGCTTGGCAGCGTCGGTAGACTGCGTACCCTTTTTGATCAGGGCTTCCGCCTCGCGGTTGCAGTGGAAGTTGGTGTTCTGGTCCGAGTCGCAACGGATCAGGGCCAGAAAGGTGGTGGCGTCGTTGTAGTCAGCCAGCCAGCCGTTGCGGGCAATCTGGAAGGCGCCGTCATGGCGCTTTTTGGCCAGCACCTTGAACTCCATTGTTTCGGTTTCCATGATGATGCCCAGCTTGGTCTTCCACTCGGATGCCACGAACACCGCCATCTTCTTGTGGTATTCGCTGGTGTTGTACGAGAAGCTGTACTTGGTGCCCGGCTTTACACCCGCGTCCGACAGCAGCTTCTTGGCTTCGGCCACTTTTTTGTCCATCGGCCAGTTCGCCCACTCGTAGGGCGTCGGGTCGGCACCCACGGTTCCCGCAACAATCATGCTGTAGGCGGGTGGCTGTCCATCCGCAGTGACGCGCTTGGACAGGATGTCGCGGTCAATCACCATCGATAAGGCCTTGCGCACACGAACATCTTTGAATGCCGGGTCTTTGGTCTGGTAGTCGTAATAGCGCACGCCAATGATGGCCTGATTGCGCAGTTCCTTGGGGTACTGCGCCTTGTACTTGTCAAACACGCCCGGGGGCATCTGGTAGACGTAATCGGTCTCGCCCGACTCCCACAGCTTGATGTCGGCAAACTGGTCTTCAATGGGCAAATACGTCACCTGGGTCAAAGGCGCATTGGTGGCATCCCAGTAGTTCGGGTTTTTCTCGACCACGATGCGGTTGTTAACCTTCCACTCCTTCAGCTTGTAGGCGCCATTGCCGACCATGTTGCCGGGTTTGACCCACTCTTTATCCCACTTCTCGACAGTGGCCTTGTGCACCGGCCCCAGCTGTGTGTTGCTGACCAGCTCCGCCATAAAGGGTATTGGGTCCTGCGTCTTGATTTCCAGCGTGTGCTTGTCCAGCGCCTTGACACCCAGTTCACTGGTGGGTTTCTTGCCCTGGGCTATTTCCAGCCCGTTCAGCAGGAACACGCCAAACGTGGCCGCGTAAGGCGATGCCGTCTTGGGGTCCACGAAACGGCGAATACCGTAAACAAAGTCTTCAGCAGTGATGGGGTCGCCATTGGAGAATTTGGCATTGGTGCGCAGCTTGAAGACCCACGTCGTCGGATTGGTCTGCTTCCAACTTTCGGCGACGCCAGGCACGGTTTTACCGGTGGTGTCGGTGGCAGTCAGGCCCTCAAACAGGTCGCGCAGAATCTGGTTGGCCGGCACAGTTTCGGCAACCGCCGGGTCCATGCTCTCGGGTTCCGAGCCGTTGGACCGGACAAAAGTTTGCGTCGGGTGGAGTTGCGTGCCCGCTGGAATGGTCGCCGCCAGAATGGAGGTAGCCAGGGACAAGGTCAGGGCTGCGATGGCTGTCAAATGGGTGCGCAATTGCATGGTGTTCCTAATTTATTGTTTGGGCTGCTTGCTGGTGTCGATGTCGACATAGCGCCAGAATGCGCGAGATGTGGGGTGACGTCGGTAGCCAAGCAGCCAGGGCTGTATCACATCGGTGCGGATGCGGTGGGTGTTGAATTTGTAGGGCATGTAGGCCACCAGAATCTTGACCATTTTCTGCATCAGGGCAAGTCGCTCGGGGCCATCGGGCATCACGACCTGCTGGCGGTAGAGTTTGTCGTATTCATCGTTCTGGAACGCCGCCAGATTGCCCTCGTAACGTTGCGGCCCGTAGCCAAAGTCCAGAAAACTGCCGCCGTCAGGCGAGGAGGCCGAGTTGCCAAGCCCCCAAATCATGAGTTTACCGGCCCGCGCGGCTTTCAGGTTTTCGGGCCACTTGGCTGTTTTGAACACGATTTTGATGCCGGCCGCCGTCATGCTCTTCTTCCACACTTCGTTGAGTTCACGGTCCGCAGCCGAGGGTGTGGTCGAGTATTCCAGCAGCAGCGGCTTGCCGTCCGGCATGTCGCGCCAGCCGTCGCCGTCCTTGTCCACGTAGCCAAACAGGTCGAGCAGCGCGCTGGCGCGGGCCGGGTTGTAGTCGCTCATCTCGGACTTGAACTTGGGGTCGTAGCCCCAGGTATTGGGCGGTATAACGCCTTGGGCCGCGATGGCCTGGTTGCGCCGGGGCAGGCGAATTTCTTCTTCCGTGTTGTAGGCCAGCGCAATGGCACGGCGCAACGCCACCTTGTCGGGAGAGTTGCCGCCCACGGTCGGGTTCTCCATGTTGAAGTAGGAGAAGGTCAACTCGGGCGGCGAATACCGTTCGATGCGGATGCCCTTCTTGGCCAGGTGGGGGGCCAGCTTGTTATTGGGAATCGCCTGGTTGGCAAATTGCTGGGGTAGATACATCAAAAAATCATGCTCATTGCCCAGGAACGAGAGCCAGCGCGGCTGAACTTCATCAATGATGGAAATTTCCACCCTGTCCACAATGGGAATGCGCTTGCCCTTCATCTGGCGGTAGATCTCTTGCGACAGCGCGTCGTTGGCCGGTGGCTCGGCCTCGTAATATTCTTCGCGGAAATTGGGGTTCTTCACGAAGGTGATTTTGGAGGAGCGCGTCCACTGGTCGAGCTTGAACGGCCCGGTGCCAACGGGGTGCTCCATGATCTTGTCGCCATATTTCTCCACCACCTCACGCGCCACCGCGCCCAGCACGCTGGCCTCGGTCAGCCGGTAAATGAAGCGGGGTTGACTCTCCTCCATCTTGAACTGGATGGTGTAGCGGTCCAGTGCGCGCAGGCCTTCCACTTCGGTGTCGTAGTTGAAGCTGACACCCGGTTTTTCGGCATTCTGGCGCAGGGGGGCCATGCCCAGCAACTTGAGCTCTTCCATATCGGAATAGATCTGGCTCTTGGTCTTGGGGTCATAAATCCGCTTGAACGTGTAGACAAAATCCTGCGCGGTCAGCTCACGCTTTTTTCCGCCAAAGGCTGCATCGTCTGAAAAGTAGATACCAGGTTTGACCTTGACGGTAAAGGTTTTAAAGTTATCGGCAATGACCGGCATGCCATCCGCCACACTGGGCACCACCTTGGCGGGCCGCGCCAGGTAGTCATAACGGTACAGCGCGTCAAACATGTTCTCGGTGGCGGTACGCGAGTAGTAGTCCGAAATTTGCGCCGGGTCGAACCCGGTCTCGGCAATTTCAAACGCGTAGCGCAAAACCTTTTCGGCCTGAGTCTTGCTTGCCGTCTCTCCACTGGCGCCAAACCCCCAGCACAACAGTGCCAGGACCACCCCTGTTTTTCCTAAACCCATAATCACCCTCATACAAACACCGATGCCTAAAGCACAACATACAAGCATAATCCGCGCCGTGCCCCGTTGCATCAGCGTTTAACCCTAGTATCCCCAATATATGCTTTCCTACATCCTGCGACGCATCTGGCAAATGCTTCCCACCCTGCTCGGGGTGATTCTGCTGATCTTCTTTTTGTTCAAACTGTTTGGGGGCGATCCGGTCGAAATCATGGCGGGCATGAAGGCCTCGCCTGAACGACTGGCTTCGCTGCGGGCGCAGTTGGGGCTGGACAAATCCGTGCTGGAGCAGCTGTGGGTCTTTGTGCAACAGGTCTTCACCTTTAACTGGGGTAAGAGCTGGACAACGAACGAGGCCATCTCCGACATTTTTGCCACCCGTCTGCCCGCCACGCTCACCATCATGGTACCCATTCTGCTGCTGGAAGTGCTGCTGGCCATTGTGGCTGGTCTGGCCGTGGCCTATGTGCGCGGCAGCCTGACGGACCGGGCCATTATGGTGCTGACCACGGTAGCTATGTCCATCAGTCTTCTGGTCTACATCGTGGTGGGTCAGTATGTGTTTGGCTTTTTGCTGGGCTGGTTTCCGGTGCAGGGCTGGAGTAACAGCCTCTGGAAAAATCTGGTTACCTACGCGCCACTGCCGGTGTTTTTGACGGTGCTGGTGGCACTCGCGCCCCAAACACGCTTGTACCGCAGCTTTTTCCTGGATGAAATTGGCCAGGACTATGTGCGCACCGCTCGGGCCAAGGGCGTGACCGAAAACGCCATTTTGTTCAAGCACGTGCTGCGCAACGCCATGATTCCGATTCTGACCAACGTGGCCACCGGCTTGCCGGGCGTATTCATTGGCTCCTTCTTGATTGAGGCGTTTTTCTCCATCCCCGGACTGGGGCGCGAGATTCTGGTCGCCGTCAATCGCAGTGACTACCCCGTCATCCAGGCGGCCACGGTGTATCTGGCAGCACTGACCATGGTGATCAACCTGATCACCGATGTGCTTTACAAGTTTGTTGATCCACGGGTGACACTGAAATGAGTACCGACATGAGCACCCAACTTTTGCAATCCCTGCCCGAGTCACCCGGCGTATGGAAACAGGCGTGGCTTCGCCTGAAGACCGACCGGGTCGGCATGGTTTCGCTCTACGTGACAATGCTCTTCATCGCTTTGGTGCTGGCAGCCCAATTGGGCCTGGTGGCGAGTGATTGGCACAAGGAAGTGGGTGTTCCATTTGCTGCGCCGACCCTGGTGGGAAAAATTGCCGACGGCACCCAAAACGCTATCGTGGAAACCGTGGTCGGACCCAATGTGGACATCAGCGATGTGGACCCGCTGGCACCCCGCTACAAGGAGTGGGACGAGCGGGCCGCCCAGTTCAAGACCACGGTGACGGTGAAGGCCGACACGCTGCCCTTTGGTGCAGACCAGCAAGGCCGCGATGTATTCAGCAAAGTGATCAAGGGTGCGCAGATGTCCATCACGGTGGGCCTCACGGCTGCACTGTTTGCCACGCTGATCGGGACCATTCTGGGCGCGATTGGCGGCTATTTTGGCGGGCGCACGGGTGATTTTCTGGAATGGGTTTACAACGTATTCACCGCCATTCCCTACATCCTGCTGGTGTTCGCACTGGCAGCGGTGCTCAAGTCCGGCCCGTTGGCCAGCACGTTGGGCAGCGGCGTCTGGACCGTCGTCATCATTTTGAGCCTGGTGGGCTGGACCGGCATTTACCGCCTGGTGCGCGGCGAGTACATGAAGCACCGTTCGCGGGAGTACGTCATGGCGGCCGAGGCCATCGGCGCTTCACACGCTTCGCGCATGTTTACCCACATCCTGCCCAACATTAGCCACGTGGTGCTGGTGCAATTGAGCCTGCATGTGGTTGGCTTCATCAAGGCCGAGGTCATCCTGTCTTACCTGGGCCTTGGTGTGCCGCTGGACATGGTCAGCTGGGGCACCATCTTGGCCGAAGCCCAAACCGAACTGGTGCAGGGCAAGTGGTGGCAACTGGTCACCACAACCCTGTTCATGGCGACATTTGTCACGGCATTTGCCTTGTTGACCGACGCACTGCGCGATGCCCTTGACCCTAAGCTTAGGTAACGTTTTTGCGGGTCAGACCACTTGCGAAGCAATGTGCTCTGACCCCGACCGATTAGGATGAACATGACAAATTTAATTAGTGTGCAGGACCTGAAGGTTTCCTTCAAACTGAGCAAGACCGCAGTTGGCCAGGCCGTCAAAGGCGTGAGCTTTGACATCCCCGTCAACAGCACGGTGGCATTGGTGGGCGAGTCGGGCAGCGGCAAGAGCGTGAGTGCCATGAGCATCGTGCGCCTGCTACCCGAAAACGCCATCGTCGATGCGAACAGCAAGATTTTGTACAACGGCAAGGACCTGCTGCAAGCGCCAATAGAAGACCTGCGGGCCCTGCGCGGCAAGGATATTTCGGTGGTGTTCCAGGAGCCCATGAGCTCGCTCAACCCGGTGTTTACGGTGGGCGACCAGATTGCCGAGGTGCTGCGCATCCACTTGAAGCTCAACCGCAAGCAGTCGCTGGTCCGTGCATTGGAGTTGATGACCGAGGTTGGCATTCCCAACCCCAAGGAGAGGCTGAACTCCTATCCGCACCAGCTGTCGGGCGGCCAGCAGCAACGCGTGATGATTGCCATTGCCATTGCCTGCGAGCCCAAGCTACTGATTGCCGACGAGCCCACCACGGCACTGGATGTGACCGTGCAGCGCCAGATTGTGGAGCTGCTGGCCCGGCTGCAACAGCGCCAGAAGATGAGCATGCTGTTCATCAGCCATGACCTGGGTCTGGTGGGTGAAATATCAGACCGCGTGGTGGTGATGCGCAACGGTGTGGTGCGCGAAGCGGGCGATGCAGCGGCCATCTTCACCGCGCCGCAAGACAGCTACACACAAGCCCTGCTGGCGTGCCGTCCGCGCCTGGATACTCGCCCACGCCGTCTGGCTGTGATTGATGACTTCATGAACAAGCGCCCTGCCATCACTGAGGAGCGCGTCAGCACACCGGCTGATGGCCCGGCGTTGATTGAAGTCAAGGGGCTGCAAAAGGACTATCCGCTGAAGACCGGCTTGTTCAAGCGCAGCGTGTTCAGTGCCGTCAAGAGCGCGAACTTTTCCCTGCACAAGGGGCGTACCCTGGGCGTGGTGGGTGAGTCCGGCTCGGGCAAGACCACGGTGGGCATGATGCTCACGCGCCTGACCGACGCCACGGCCGGCAGCATCGTGTTTGAAGGCATTGACCTGGCAACGCTCAACGCAGCGCAGATGCGTCCCTACCGTAGCCGTATCCAGATCATTTTTCAGAACCCCTACGCCAGCCTGAACCCCCGCTTCACCATCGGCCAGATTTTGACGGAGCCCATGCGCATCCACAGCATTGGCGCAGACGACGGCGAGCGCGCCCAGCGCGCGGTGGCCCTGATCGAAAAGGTGGGACTGCCACGCGACGCGTTTGGCAAGTATCCGCATGAGTTCTCCGGCGGACAGCGCCAGCGCATTGCGATTGCGCGCTGCCTGACCATGAAGCCCGAGATCATCGTCTGTGATGAGAGCGTCAGCGCGCTGGATGTCAGCGTGCAGGCCACGGTGCTCAACCTGCTGCTGGA
>CANNRR010000078.1 GCA_947508055.1 Burkholderiales bacterium | reverse complement strand
TCGCTGCGCATCGAAGGTGTTTGCACCAACGCCGCCATGCTGCTGCAAATTCTGCGGCATCCGGGTTTTGACGAGGTGCTGACAACGCGCTTTCTGGAACTGCATTTTCCGGGAGGGATCCAGCCGGAACCGGATGCTCGCCTGCTTCACACACTCGCCGTGGCGGCGGCCTGGGCAGCGAGCCAGCCCCTGGCGCCATCCGTCTGGGGTGGCTTGCGCGGCTTTCGGGTCACAGCGCCGGGCGGTCACAGCGCCTCGGTTGACCTGCGTCTGAGCGATGCCTCTGCGACGCCTGGCAGCGAAACGGTGCGGCTCACCCTGTCCGGTGGCGTTTATGGCCTGGCGGGCAGGGCCGAATTGTCTGCCAGGGTCCAAGCGGACGGACCGGACTGGATTGTGCAAGTCACTGACCAGCGCGGCCTGGGCACGTCGGCGTACATCAAGCACACCCAAGGGCGGCGCTGGTTCAGTTGGCTGCGCGGATGTACCCGGATGTGGGACCTGGAGCACGAACTTGAGCACAGCCTGCATGGCAGCAGTCAGGAAACCCAGGAGCGCAATCTGTCGGCAACCTTGCCCGGCCGTGTTTCCGAACTCATGGTCCGAGAAGGGGAACTCGTCCTGGCCGGTGCGCCGGTGCTGGTGCTGGAAGCCATGAAGCTGTATCACACGCTCGTTGCGCCCTTGACCGGACGTGTCAGCCGCCTTCATGTGAAGGCGGGCGAGATTGTGGCGCATGGTCAGTTGCTGGTGGAACTGGAGCCGCAGGGCGCCAACTGAAATCAAGGAGAACGAAATGGCAGGTTTGTATTGGGAAGATTTTCATGTGGGCCAGGTCTTTGAACACCCCTGGGGGCGCACCATCACCGAGTCCGACAACATGCTGTTTTCGTGCCTGACGCTGAACGTGCAGCCGCTGCACATTGACGCCGACTTTGCATCCAGAACGGAATGGGGCAAGCCCCTGGTCAACAGCCTGTTCACACTCGGGCTCATGATTGGCATGACCGTCAACGACACCACGCTGGGCACCACCATCGCCAACCTTGGCATGAGTGAGGTGCGCTTTCCCAAGCCGCTATTTCATGGTGACACGATCCGTGTGCGAAGCAGCGTCAAGTCCCTGCGCGAGAGCAAGTCCAGGCCCAGCGCCGGCCTCGTCGAATTTGAGCATGTAGCCAGCAATCAGCATCAGCAGGTGGTTGCCGTGTGTGTGCGCCAGGCGCTGATGCACAAGCGCATTGCGCACGCCAGGTAAAGCTGCCGCTCAGGCCGACATATTGCAGTGTTGGTGCTTTTTCTGAAGTAGTGGTACATTTCTCTCGGGCGCGAAAGCGCCTCCCGCTCGATCCCCCTTGAGCGGGGCCTTGATGTGTGACAACGGAAAAGGCTTTGCGCCCCGGCCCTTGAGCCGGGGTTTTTTTGCCCGCTCCATCGACTAACCAAAAATCGACCGTTGGGGAGCGAGCTCGGGAAACATCTTTTCGTGCTCAGAAGTCAGGCTGAAAATCGCCAGCATGATGTTGAGTGGAAAGCCCGCTCTGGGTTTGCCGTCCCTCTTCTGATGCTGCAGTGTGTCCATATATTCATGGAAGTCGCGGTGACCCCAAAATGCCAGGATTGCCTTTCCGATATGCGGAAATGCATCGTCTATGACTTTGAACATACTGTTTTCTTCAATCATTTTTCCAATCGACCCCTTAGTGCTTCATTGTGTAAAAGATGACTGGGCGCGATTATCTACCATGATGACCCTAAGCAGGTGACCTACCGATTGATTTTTCACCACGCCAACAAAAAAGCCTGCTAGCAATTAAGTAGCAGGCTTTCTAGTACCCGTGCGGGTTATACTGGTGGCTCTTCACGGATTCGAACCGCGGACCTGTGGATTATGATTACAGGAACGCTACCAATTCCATAGCGAAGAGTTTATAATCTACGTGACTATCCGAGGCATTTGACAAAAAGTATAAAAGTGAGTATAAAAGTGTCCGGCTCCAGAACAGCCCCAGACTGATGCCCAAAACACCCACCCCCGCCACCGCGCCCCTGCCGATAGCGGATGCAGAGAAGAATCGCCTCAATCCCATCCCCTCGACGATGGCGACCATCCCCGGTTACCCCTCCAAACTACTCCTCTACAAAACCGCCGCCTCACGCTACTACTGGGTCCGCTTGTACTACCACGGCAAGTACAAAATCAAGACCACCAGAACCGAGTCCCTCAAAGACGCCAAAGTCTTCGCCATCAAGTTCTACGAAGACATCCTCATCAACGCCAACCAAACGCAAACCAGCAATAAAGACAAATCTTTCACGTCCATCGGTCACGCCCTCTTCCGATCCACCGCCGGCACTGCCACCGACTCCGTCCACCGCACCGACCTCTCCCGCTTCAAGAACGACCTCGTGCCGTTTTTCAAAGAGCAGGAAATCGACACCATCACCAACTCTCAAATCAGCAGCTTCATCCAGCGCCTCAAAGAGCGCGACCTCAGCCCCGCCACCGTCAAACACTTCATGGTCGTCTTGCGCAAAATCATGAAGTACGCAGTCGCGAATAACAAACTGCAGCACCTGCCCGAGTTCCCCAAAGTCAGTGGTCGACTCAAGACAGCCCAAAGGCGCGATTACCTCACCAACGCCGAGTACGAGAAGGTCGTGAAAAGCGCAGAGATGCTGGCAGAGCAACAGACCATCGTGCGCGGCGTGCCGCTTACCCTCGAGATGAAATTCCTCATCCAGTTCATGGTCAACTCTTTCATCCGCCCCTCAGATCTCCGCGTTCTCAAACACCAGCACATCAAGAAAAAACAGGACGGTGATGACGAGTGGCTGGCGCTCTCGCACCCCGCCACCAAAACCACCGCCACCGAGGTCCAGGCAATGCCCGCCACCGTCTTTATCTATGACCGTCTTATGGCGTATCGCAAAGCGGCGGGGCTCAAGACCACGTTGCAGGATTACGTGTTTTTTCCGACGTACGCCAACCGCGACACCGCAATGGCAGTCATTGGTCGTTTGTTCAAGAAGATCGTGGAGCACACACTGATTGAGAACGAAACCGGCAAGAACCTCACTCTATACAGTCTCCGTCACACCGCCATCATGATGCGCATAATTAACGGCGGCGTTGAGACGCTGGCACTGGCGAAGAACGCTCGGACGTCGCAACAAATGATCGAGCAGTTCTACGCCGCACACCTCACGACCGACCAAGTCCGCAAGCAGCTTCACGCCTTCACCGGAACGCCAACCAAGCCCAAGACGAAAGCCAAGGCGAGCGCCCCAAGCAAGAAAACGGCTTCACGCGCCAAGTCGTAAGACGTCAACATTTTCTTTGTGTGCTGGTGCGCGACACTTGGCGCGCCAACGTGTCTATTCAGCTGGTATCGATACGGAAATGACCATCCGCTGTAGATCCACGTCAAGGGCAAAAGAATCGAGCCCACACGCATCAATCAGGTCGTGCAAGTTTGGTTTTGTGATCCGGGGCTCAAACACGTACGGTGTTTGTGGTTGGTCTGTTCGTGCCGCCATATCTCACCCCAACTTCACCATGATAACCGCATAGACGCTGCCGGCATCCTTGGCAAAAAAGAATTCTTTTTCAGGCGTGTGTCTGATCGCATCAAGCAGTTTTTCTTTGCTGATTTTTGTGCCTGTCTTCTCCACCGTCTTTATCGCCTCTTTCGTTGTCATGTCGCCGCTCCTTGTTGTCTGTTATCGTTATATTTATCAGCGGCGCACGAATAAATACCTCTGACTATCAGCAACACATCCACCCACAAAAATGTAGCCAGACTCAATCAGAACATTTACCATGAACACGCCCAGAACCAAGTCGACTGCCGAGCTGATTGCAGACCTGAAAGCTCAGTCGGCTGGGACGTTGGAGCGTTTGCGGGTGGCGCGCATGAATGATCGTTTTCTACTAGGCTCACAAACCGAAACGCGCCTTCGAAAATCACTCGCTTCCGTCGGTCGTCTTGATCTTGCAAGCACCACGCTGCTGACCCCAGCCGTGCACGAGGCACACGCCGAAAAGTTGAAAGATCGATACCTGGCTCGGTGGGAACGAATCAGGTCCAAGAAGCAGCAGGACTGGAAACAAATACCTGCTGCTCTGCGCCGTGGCACTCCTTCTCCGAGCGATGTCGCGATCGCCAACGACCATTATTGTTTCTTCACACTCATCGACAGCGTGACTGTGGTTAGCGCAGACGCCGCGCTGCATGCTGCGGTGCGGTTGAAGGCAGAACTGGTTGAAGCCGTCAATGCGGTGACCGGTATTCATTGCCTGGGCGCAATCGAGGCAGAGGTTATCAGTCTCCCGATCATGCGCGCGATTCGGGATAAGAACACTAATGCCCCGTCGGAGAAGCGCAAGCTCGACGTGTGTGAAGCGCTAGCTACCGCCTTGGACGACACGCTATACCGGGACGAGACACACCTGATGCTCGTTCATTTTCACGGCGTCGTCACGGCAAAGAAGCAACATCAATTCGAATCGTTTCGCGCGCACCTTCGGTCGCATGCGCGCTGGTCAATAGCGCCGCGTCAAATTGAGATCAAGAAATTGAGCGAGCAGTTCAACGGCATACCAAAGACCGTTGCCAAGAACCTGCAGCACATTGCCACATACATTACCAAGGGCGGCAACGACTGGCACAGCAACGCGCATGCACTGCGCTATAAGATCGGTTTCAGCCACGCAGAAGACGCGATGGACGAAATAACCTATACCCAAATAAACTGGCGTAAAGACGACGCACTGCGAGCAGAACACAAGCTTGACGGAATTGACGATGCCATGTCCCTGACTGTGAATGAGATTGCGGAGCTTGCCTTATTCATCTACAAGCTAATGCATACTAATACAACGGGCACTGGATATCTTGTTACTGCTGGAAAGTAGCCTGTCAGTGTTCTGCTGGTGCGAATGCACGTATTGCGCAGATCACTGACTCATGTCCATGTAACTCGTTACTACAGGTTGCTGTAAGGGCAATAACCCGGTTAGTTCAGAAATATTATTATTTTGACTGCTACGGTCGGTCGCTTCTTGAGGCGGGTGCAGTTGCATCTCAGTCATGAGATGATCATTCTTCGCGCGGTTCTTGGTCCTGTGCGGCTGGATTGATGTTCGTAGTTGCTTTTATTGGAATAATCAGCATAATCAGAACAGATACGAATATTTTTGCTGTCACGCAGAATACAGAATACAGAAGACGAAGAGGGAGAGGGTTATGAGGAAGTCATTACGGCAGCGCAGAAACTATGCTGCGGTTCGGGTGTGTGTTGCCATCGACAGATTGCTTGTTGCTACTTCAGAAGAAGAAAAGGAGCAAGCAAAAAGATGGGTGAAGGCATGGCAGAAGCAACTTGCCATGCTTTAGAACTGAGATTTAGTCATGTTGAATAACAAAGACTTTTTTGTTGCTGATGTGACACTTTGCACGGGCGTGAAGGTCAGATCGATTGTTCAGGCGGCAGACCGATCGGATGCGCTTGAGTCGCTCGAGAGTATTCATGGCAAGGGTTACGTCACCTCAGTTAGGAAGTATTCGGTAGTCACATCTACCGCCTCAAGGAATTTGACTGATGCTGTGACCAGAAAATGAGGCTCGGATGGAGTGGCGTACACAGCCAATTCTGTCAGCCACGTTGGTTCTGGGCAGCGTTTTCTTGCCGGACTTGTAAAATATATTTTATTGTTGATTACACGCTGTACAGATTAGCGTTGTAAGTTTTACATTTATCGCTGAAATGCCAATAATTCACCCACTGGTTCGGTTGTGGACCACGGGAGAAATGAGATGGCAGTTTTTGGTTATGTACGGGTGTCTACGGTGCTTCAGGCGCGTGAGGGCGAGAGTCTCGAAGCACAGCGGCGGCAAGTCATCAGCTACGCAGCCAGCAAGGGCTTGGAGCTGACGGACGGCAACGTGTTCGTCGAGGCTGGAGTAAGTGGCAGCACGGAGTTTCAGCAGCGACCCGAAGGCAAGCGGCTCTTCGATCAGCTTCACGCCGGCGACATGGTTATCTTCCCCAAGCTCGACCGCGCCTTCCGCAACACTAGGAACGCCCTGAACGTGCTGCACGAGCTGAAGGCGATTGGAGTGCACGCTCACTTTATTGATCTCGGTGGCGACGTGACCGGCAACGGCATCGGCGCCATCGTGTTCACGATCCTGTCTGCGTTCGCTACGTTTGAGCGGGAACGCATTGCCACCCGGATACGCGAGGTCAAGCAACTCAAAAAAGCGCAAGGAAAGTTTACTGGCGGCAAACGCGCGTTTGGCTATGACGTTGTCGATTGCGTCAAGGTTCCGCGCGCCGACGAACAGCAGGTAATTCGGAAGATGAAGGCAAAGCGAGCCGAGGGCGCAAGCTACAGGAGCATCGAGACCTGGTTACACGACACCCAGCACGTGCAAATGTCTTTCATGGGCGTGCGACATGTGCTGGCTGGCGCGAACGCATAAAGATGGGAGATGCAGGAAAAGAAAAGCCCCACCGACATGAAAGTGCTGGTGGGGCTTTTGAAGGGGCAAAGTATAAAACAACTGTGTTATATACTTTCAAATCCATCAGAACTTGTAAGTTGTTGATTTCATTGTGTTTTATGGTGGCTCTTCACGGATTCGAACCGCGGACCTGTGGATTATGATTCCCCTCAAATAAGTATTTGACACTGTAGATTAACGTAGATACACTCCATATAAATCAACAACTTACACTGTTGTACTGGATGTAAAAGCAGTATAAGTGTTGATTCATATTCCCCAAAATGGGGCAAAAGTGGCTACATGGTGGCTACATGGAAAGGGTGAATCATGGCAAGAGCTAAAAAGACCGATGCGCCAGACCTGACCAAAGCGCAAGACCTGACAGACGGGTTAATCGAGCGCCTAACCTGCCCAGCCGGGAAACTGCAAGTATTTCTGCGCGATACCAAAGCGCCGGGATTGCGTGTCCGTGCAACGCCCGCCAGGGCAAAGCGCCGGGACGGGTTCAAATCATTCGTGTTTGAGGCGAAGCTAAACCGCCAGACCATTCGCCGGACCATTGGGGACGTGAGAGCCTGGACTATCGAAGCCGCCCGAACGGAGGCAAACCGCCTGCGGGTTACTCTTGATGCTGGCGATGACCCGCGAGAGCTAGATCGAGACAAACTGGCCGCCAAAGCTGAAAGGCAAGCCGCCGCCGCTGCTAAGGTGGTAGCCGATAAGGTGGCCGCCATTGCCGTTGGCGAAGCGTGGACTAACTACCTAACCGAGCGCCAGCCGCATTGGGGCGAGCTTCACTACAAAGACCACTTGAAGCTAGCCCGTGCCGGTGGCGTGAAGGCCAAGCGTGGCACGGATGGCCGTGGCGTGACTATTGATATGCCGCTGTTTGCGCTGATGGGCCTGCCATTGCGTGACCTGACCGCCCCTGTAATTGAGGCATGGGCCGCCAAAGAAGCCAAGACCCGCCCGACAAGCGCCCGCCTTGCGTGGCGACTGCTGAAAGGCTTTCTAGGCTGGTGCAATGAACAGCCCGCCTATGCTGGCCTGCTGTCGGGAAACCCTGCCAAAACAAAAAAAAGCCGCGAAGCATTGGGCAAAGCCGCAGTAAAGCAAGATGCGCTGCTGCGCGAGCAACTGCCCGTATGGTTTGAGGCAGTGCAAAAGATTCAAAACCCGGTGATTGCCGCCTACCTGCAAATCATGCTGCTGACCGGTGCCAGACCCGGCGAAGTGTTGACGCTGCGATGGGATGACCTGAACACGAAATGGAGAGGCATGACGATTCACGATAAGGTAGAAGGCGAGCGCATCATTCCGCTGACGCCTTATGTCTGGCACCTGATAGCGACACTGCCAAAGCGTAATGAATGGGTTTTCTCTAGTACCCGAACACTGAGTATGGACGATAAGAATGTTTTTCGGCGTGCGCTGCGGGGAGAAAATAAGGATACTGAAATTCCCGACGGCGATATTGTGCAGGCCAGTGCATCAGGACACATCACGATGCCGCGCAGTCACCTTAATTGCGCCTGTGCTGTCGCTGGTATCGAGGGGTTGACGCTGCATGGCCTGCGCCGTTCATTCAAAAGCCTGACCGAGTGGCTAGAGATACCCGCTGGCGTGGTGGCGCAACTGATGGGACACAAACCCAGTGCGACCGCTGAAAAGCATTACACCGTTCGACCGCTTGACCTGCTACGGGTTCACCATGAGCGCATAGAGGCGTGGATTCTGGAGCAAGCCGAAATTAAATTTGACGTAAAAGCAGAACCGAGTAAGCTGCAATTGGTGGCTGGTTAAATACGGGAAAACCGCCAAAAAATGACTTCGAGTGGGTGCTAAGGATTCCAATTCAATCGGGTTTCTCCAATGAAAGATACAGTGCAATATTGCGATAACGTCAATTTGTACCCCCGTCTGTACCCCCCGTTTGCTGTGGATACCCTGCCTATCCTGCCATCAATCTGACCAAACCAAGGGAGACACCATGCTATTGAAAAAGAACCCGACGCCAGCAGGCGTGAAGGAAGTCATCGCAGCGTCCGAACACAAGGCCGCTAAGTGGCTCAAGACGCTAGATGGTAAGGACGTTTGGTATTGGCCTGCTGAGTTGGAGCAACACGCTAATGTTGCCAAACAGGTAGGCGTCACCGAGTACACCAAAGGCATTGCCACTGCGGATTGATTCGCCAGTTACGCCCCTGCCTAGCCTGCGACTAGTTACCGCTGGTAAATAGGCAGATACCGTAGCCGACTGAGTTGACTATTACGGGAAAGTTAATCGCTACCATTAACCGATGTAGTATAAATGATACTGTACGGATTGACAGGTAGTCCCGTTTAGTCGATAATCTCTTTTACAGATTATTGAAGTTGCCAATAGGCGGTTAAAGTCACCATGCGGTGGCATTAACACGACCAGATACTGCCACCCTAGAGGTGGCTGAGGCAGTAGGGGAGCAGACACGCCCCAGGAATAGTTAACCGCCGCACTAGATGCGGCTTTTTGGGTATTAGCACCCGACGCTATGGTAATTGTCACCCTGCGGTGGCATTACTGCGACTAGATACAGCCACCCACGAGGTGGCTTTTGGGGTGAAACATTACCTTTAAATATTAGTCGTCTGGTCACCTTGCGGTGGCCGAACTGTCAGTAAGCCACTCTAACCCGGTGGCTTTTTTCGTTTCTACCGGGGAATCATCCCCAACAATCCAAACCGTCCACTGAGGCGGTTTTTTTTCGTCCATTATCTTTAGGGAGAATCAAACACCAACAAAACAATTCAAATCATAGTTAATCAATCAACCGTCCACTGAGTCGGTTTTTTCGTTTATGGCCCGTCCTGGCAATTTGTTAGGCGGGCTTTTTTTTGGACAAAACTTTATGACAGCGAACTTAGTTAATAAGAGCTACCGACCGAATCAAGCCGCCGAATTCTTAGGTATTGGCAGGGCAACACTTTGGAGATGGGTTAGAGAGCGCCACGACTTTCCGCGACCCATTAGGTTATCGGCACGTTGCACGGTATTCGCGGCCGACCAGTTGACAGCATGGCGCGACGCGCAGTCAGTGAGGGTTTCAGCATGAGTGCAATTACTACCCAACAATTCCCGCCGTTGGAATTGGTAAGCAAGCCGAATCTAACCACTGCCGAACTTGCCTATTACCTGGACCGCCGACCGCAAACCCTGCGCGGTTGGGCTTGTCACTCAGGGACCGGGCCTATGGTGCCAAAGCGCATCGGTGGCCTGCTAGCGTGGTCAACCGCTGAAACTAAGGCACTCGCCGGGGTGTCAGCATGAGCGTGGCCGTGCAAGGCGTGACCGGGGGTGTTATGAGCGCCCCATTTATCGGCACCGACAACCCGCGACAACTTCGAGCCATTGCCGCGCTACTGCGCCGACCGATGCCCCGTGAAGCACTGGACCGTGAAGCCGGGGTAAGCAATTCCCCCGAACTCATGGCAGAGCTTCGCCGCAAGGGACTAGACGCACCATGTGAGCGAATCGACTTTGTCGATCGTGATGGCAAGCAATGCCGCCCTGGTGTTTACAGTTTCACCGATAGCGACCGGCGCAAGCTGAATCAGTGGATGCAACAGCGCGAGGCCGAGCATGGCGAACGGTCGTAACCGTAGCACCAAGGGCGATACAGGCCGCGACGCCGGGGGGTTTGTAGCCTTGCCTTGGAGCGTGATGGATTGCCCCGCCTATGCCCGTCTATCGCATCCTGCAAAGGCTTTGCTTTTCGACATTGCCAGACAGTTTGTGAGAGACAACAACGGGCGACTGCTGGCGTCTCGCGCTTACTTGGCAAAGCGCGGCTGGCGCAGTCCTGACGTTATCGCAAGAGCAAAAAACGACTTGATCGAAAACGGGTTCATTCACGAAACAGTGAAGGGTCACCGACCGAACAAGGCAAGCTGGTTTGCGGTGACGTGGCGAACTCTCGACAGACTGCCGGGTTACGACGCTGGCGCTGTCGAATGTTTCGAGCGTGGCGCGTACCAAAAAAGCACAGTCCTTAGTACGTCTCCCGTACTAGGGAGGCACTCTATAGGTATGTCTCCCGTACTAGGGAGGCCGCCGCCTAGTACGTCTCCCGTACCTATCAGGGGTGTTTTTGACCCTCTCTCTAGTACGTCTCCCGTACACCATCTAGATATGCCATCTCCTGCAATCAATTCTGAGCAAGGCATCTACAAGCGACTGACCGCCAAGCCTGCCAACTTATTCACAAACCTGATTCATTGAAAGACAAAGCTATGACAGAAACATTGACACATCACGAACTCATTGCCGGATGGGTTGACGATAAACAGGGTCGGGCAATCATGCTGACCCAGCCTGTAGACAATTACGACGAACCCTGCACCGTGCTTATTCACCCGTGGCAACTTCGCGCCGTTTGTGAGCAATTCGGAATCATCGCCAGTGACCCGACGACAGCCAACACGATAGCGACACTCACGCGCCGCCTTCACATACTGCGCGATCGAATCGACTTCCTGGCTGACTATCTGGCCGACACATCAGACAGCGAACACGCCGACTTGCGCTATGAGCAGACCTATGCCAGAGCGACCGCCGACATTGCTGCTGAGTATTGCGCCGATTCGCTGGGCCAAGAGCCAACAGGCGACACCACTGAAAACACCGTGACGCAAGGCACCGCCCAAGCGTCTCTTATCTGAATTTGCAGGGGGTTTGCAATGAAAAGTAGCAACGGATGGAAGCCGGGGCAGTCCGGCAACCCAAAGGGCAAGACGCCCGGTAGTGGCGAGCTTCAAAGGCTTCGCGCCAGCATCGCCGAGCATGTCCCGTCGATTCTTGAACAACTGGTGACAGCCGCCCAAGGTGGTGACGTGCAAGCCGCCCGTCTGATTCTGGAGCGTGTATTGCCGCCCGTGAAGGCCACAGAACAGGCCATAGAGCTTGATTTGCCTACCGATGGCACTCTGACCACTACCGGACGCGCCGTGCTGTCTGCGGTGGCTAGTGGCGACCTTGCACCAAGCCAAGGTGCCGCCCTGCTGGGTGCTATTGGCTCGCTTGCCAGAGTGATTGAAATTGACGAACTCGACGCCCGTTTAACCAAGTTGGAGGAACAACAAAATGCAAAACACTGAAAAGAGAATCGCCGTGTTGGAGCAAGCAAACCCTGATGGCGACCGGATTACAGCCATCGTCTATCACGTCGTGAGGCCAGGCCATCTTGATGCCGATATTGATTACATCCGTGATGGCGCGGGGCGTGAATGGAGACTGCTACCCGGCGAAGATGAACGCACATTGACTGACAGGGCGTTGTCTGAAACCGAGCGCAACAAATCTGGCATGGCGTGGTTGATTGCCGACAACATGGAGCTTTGCCATGCTGACCACTGAAAAACGTATTACCGCGCTGGAACAAGACGCCAACGATGACAGCGTGAAGATTGTCATTGTTGAAGATGGCGAGACACAGACCGCCGCATTGCTACGCGCAGGATTGCCGCCTGATGCCCGTGGCGTGGTGTATGGCAGTCCGTTGGACGTGACGCTGTAGCGGTTGAATAATCCAGCAATCGGCCTATAGTGAGTACATGACTGAATTTCTATTCTGGAAATTGGTAGTGCTTGCCACCATTGCATTTTTAATGGGGGCTTTCGGATTGCTGCCAGAGCAACGCCGACCGCCTGACAAGCGCGACGACTAACGACAAGCCCGCCTAGTGCGGGTTTTTTGTTGGCGTCTGTTGACGCACCTCATGTATCTCCCCCATTTGGGGGATGGACGAGAAGGCGAATCGGGAACAGTATTCCACAGTCTCGACGCCACATGGTCGATTAGATGCTGAAAGGTGATCTATGTTTTTCCTCCTCGCTCCAACTATTCACATGCGTAGGCTTTGTGGTGCCGCCTTTCTGTCGTTCTCGATGTCATGTCCTTCTATAAGTTTGGCGCAGTCAAGCAATGCGATTGAACCAGATGGCGACCTTGTTCAATTGATGGAATGTTTCGCGGAATTGCACAAATCACCTGCCGTAGTTGCGATGCTAAAGGTGTTGCCTATTGACATCGGTAGGGCATCCGATTTGGAACTGCTTGCGAACAAGAAGAAGGCAACTTCGAAAGAAAAAGTACATCTCTCCACAATGGTCACAGATTGGGGCAAGTGCTTAGGGCTGGCAAATCAGTCGAGACGCAAATCCACGCCGACCGAAATAGCCGACCTATATGTGGAATACTGGATCGACACAAAGGCTCTGCTAGCGGACCTGTATGCTGGAAGCGCGACATATGGCGATGTTGCCAAAGCCAGAGTGAAATTAGAAGCGTCGTATGCGACAAAAGTTCAACAAAAAGTTGACGCACTCATTCAACAACAAGCGCAAAACGAACAGGCTCGTCAAGTTGCAGAATCGCAAAGGCAGTATGCCGAATCCCAGGTGCGAAATGCCGAGGCGCAGAGGCAGCAGCAACTTGAAGCGGAATTGCAGCGGCAGAGAGTTGCGCAGCAGCAATTAGAGCAACAGCAGGCACAGTTGCTTCTGTTGCAGCGGCAACAGAGGCAGGCAGAAAGCGCGGCAGCTTTTAACAACGGAATGATGTTGCTGCAAGCCGCACAGCCAAAGTTGAACCCTTCGCCACCTCGTCCTAGCATCAACTGTCAGACTCGAAGTGCTTTCGGCACCCTGTATACAAACTGCGACTAGTGCTTTGCTCATTTGGCACTGGCTGTGACGGGTACAAAATCATGTACCGGTGGCTACATGGTGGCTACATGGACAAGAAAACGACGCCAACAAAAAAGCCCGCTATCAATTAAGTAGCGGGCTTTCTAGTACCCGTGCGGGTTATACTGGTGGCTCTTCACGGATTCGAACCGCGGACCTGTGGATTATGATTCCATCGCTCTAACCGACTGAGCTAAAGAGCCAAGGCTGCGGATTATAACCAGAGTCCTACTGGTGCTTGAAGTTGGCCTTGCGTTTGTTGACGAAGGCGTCCATGCCTTCCTTCTGGTCGGCGGTGGCAAACATCGAGTGAAACAGGCGCCGCTCAAACATCACGCCGTCGCTCAGGCCGCTCTCGAAAGCGCGATTCACCGACTCCTTGACTGCCATGGTCGCGATTTGTGAAAACTCGCTGATCACCAGGGCCGTGGCCAGTGCCTCTTCCATCAACTTGTCCAGCGGCACAACGCGGCTCACCAGTCCGGCGCGCTCGGCCTCGCTGGCGTCCATCAGGCGCCCGGTGAGTGCCATTTCCATTGCCTTGGACTTGCCAACGGCGCGCGGCAGCCGCTGCGTGCCGCCCGCACCGGGAATGATGCCGAGCTTGATTTCGGGCTGGCCAAAGCGGGCGTTGTCTGCCGCGATCATGAAGTCGCACATCATGGCCAGCTCGCAGCCACCGCCCAGGCAAAAGCCGCTGACCGCCGCGATGACAGGCTTGCGCACGCTGCGGATGTGTTCCCAGTTGCGGGTAATGAAGTCACCTTTGTACACATCGGCAAAGCTGTAGCTGCCCATGGCGCCAATATCGGCGCCGGCAGCAAAGGCTTTTTCACTTCCGGTAATGATCATGCAGCCAATGGCAGGGTCGGCGTCGAAAGTTTTCAGCGCGACGCCGAGTTCGGTCATCAGCTGGTCGTTCAGGGCGTTGAGCTGTTTCGGGCGGTTCAGGGTGACGATGCCGACCTTGCCGCCTTCGGTGCGGACGTTGATAGTTTCAAAATTCATGGGGTTCTCCAGGTTTTCAGTCAAGCCATTGGCCAACAAGTTTCTTGTCACCGACTGCCAGACACCAGCGGGTTGCGGGCGGCGGCAACTTTAGCGACAGCTTCAAGATGCGTTTGTCACGTGCCACCAGGGCACCGATGATGGAGGCGGCACTGGCATAGAGCGCCACGTCATCCAGCTTGGACAGGCGCCAGCTTGAGGACTGTTTACCTGCGCCGACTTCCAGTGCCAGCCATTCGTCGCCGGCAGCAAAACCGGCCTGCTCGGCAGCACTGCCGCGCAACACGCTCTTGACCTGTATGCTGGTGCCCTCGCTCACGCGAAGACCCAGGCGCTGCGCCAGGTCGGCGC
>CANNRR010000077.1 GCA_947508055.1 Burkholderiales bacterium | reverse complement strand
TGCCAGAGGAATGTGTGGCTATGCATGGGGGTGAAGTTGTTCAAGTAGTGGTGCGCGCGACACTACACTATTGCACAACTACTGCACGGCACCGCCCGGCCACCGTGGCAGCTCGAATTGAAAAGAGAGTCCATGCACCGACTAGACCCGAAAGTGTTGCAAAGCCTGCTGACGGCGTCGCAATCTGCCCGCACCCTTTCACACTCACCCTACTCCCGCTACGCGGTTGGCGCTGCCGTACTGGACGAGCTTGGCGTCGTGCATGCCGGCTGCAACATCGAAAACGCCGCCTACCCACAAGGCTGGTGTGCCGAGGCGACCGCCCTGGGTGCGATGGTCATGGCCGGTGGAAAACGCGCACTGGCCATCGTGGTCAGCGGGCCCGGACCCGACGTAATCACGCCGTGCGGCGGTTGCCGCCAAAAGCTTCGCGAGTTTGGCGATGAGGACTTGCTGGTGATTGCGGCCGACCCCAGCGGAGTCAAACAAAGTTGGACACTGGGGCAACTGCTGCCCGCTAGTTTTGGACCGGGCCATTTAAAAACAAACGACCAGAATGCCAACTAACCATGTCAGACCTGTCATTGATCGTTGACACCGCCAAAACCCTGCATGAGCGCTTTGGCGCAGCGCCTGAAGTCGCGGTGGTGCTGGGTTCCGGTTGGGCAGGTGCCGCCCAATATGTGCAAGATGCCCAAGGCATTGACTATTCCGAACTCCCCGCTTTTCAGGCTACCAGCGTCGAAGGGCACGTCAGCGCCCTGACTGTGGGTCGCATGGGCGCTCAGCGCGTGGCCATGCTGGGTGGGCGCAAGCACACGTATGAGAATGGAGACTGCGCCAGCATGGCCGGTGCATTGCGCAGCCTGAAAGCCTGGGGCGTCAGGCTGCTTCTGCAAACCAATGCGGCCGGCAGCCTGCGCCCAAGCATGCCGCCCGGTACGCTGATGCTAATCACCGACCACATCAACGCCCCACAACGTTCGCCTTTGGTGGGCGAGCCCGGCAATACACGCTTTGTCGATATGAGCGCCGCCTATGACCCCGAACTGGTGGCCCACACCCGCCAACTGGCAGTGGACAAGCAGATTGCGTTGGGAGAAGGAACCTATTTGTGGGCCCTAGGCCCACAGTTTGAAACCCCCGCCGAGATTCACATGTTTGCCGCCTGGGGCGCCGACGCGGTGGGCATGAGCACCGTGCCAGAAACCATTTTGGCCCGCCACGCCGGACTGCGCGTGCTGGGCATCTCCTTGATGACCAACATGGCGGCCGGACTAAGTAACGAGGCGCTGACCCACTCCGCTACTTTGCACCAGGCGCAGTCCTCGAGCGCCTATGCGGCACAATTTTTGACTGATTTGATCGTCAGTATGGCGGAAGTACCTTCCTTACACGACTAAACACTATATTTTTGATAGCTGCTCGCGCTTATTCCACGGGGGCTAGCAGTACTTTTTACAAAAACTTCCATGCAAAAATTCATTCCCATGCCCGAAGTCGCCCGTCTGGCCCTGCAGTGCCTGGACCTGACCAGTCTGAACGATGGCGACACTGACGCCGATATTGACGCGCTGTGCCAGCGCGCCCAAACCCGATTTGGCCCAGTGGCCGCCGTGTGCGTGTGGCCGCGCTTTGTGGCCCGGGCCCGCAAGCGGTTGCCCGCCAACATTCAGGTCGCGGCCGTAGCCAACTTCCCGGCGGGTGCGCTGGATGTTGCCTTGGCATTGGGCGACGTAAAAGCCATAGTGGACGCTGGCGGAAACGAGGTCGATGTGGTGCTGCCCTACCACGCACTAGTGAACGGCCGGGCGACCGAATGTGCTGATTTTCTGGCCCAGGTGCGCACTGCCAGCCGCCCATTGGCGCTCAAAGTCATCATTGAGAGCGGAGTTCTGGCCACGCCGGAGCTGATCGCACAGGCTACCCAACTGGCACTGGCAGCAGGAGCCGACTTCGTCAAAACCAGCACGGGTAAAACATCGATTTCGGCCACCGTGGAGGCTGCCACGGTGATGCTGGGTGAAATTGCGGCCAGCCGGCTTGTTGATGCTGGCTTCAAGGCATCCGGCGGCATCCGCACGGTGCAGGATGCCAAGGTGTATCTGGAACTGGTCTCATCGCAACTGGGAGACGTCGCACTCACGTCCAAGCGCTTTCGCTTTGGCGCCAGCGGCTTGCTCAATGACATTGAAGCGGTGCTGGGCGGCCAGGCATCAGCCCCAACCAGCAACACGTACTAAGCCGGAGCGCATGCACCATGCTGGCACAAGAAATCATCCGCACAAAGCGCGACGGGCACACACTTAGCACGAGTCAAATCGAACAATTTGTGATGGGACTGGTCGACGGCAGTTGGAGCGAAGGCCAGGTCGCCGCGCTGGGCATGGCCGTTTTTCTGCGTGGTATGGGGCAGGGCGAATGTGTGGCACTCACCCACGCCATGATGCATTCCGGGCGCGTGATGGTGTGGCGCGACATGCCAGGCCCGGTGTTGGACAAGCATTCCAGCGGCGGCGTGGGCGACAAGGTCAGCCTGATGCTGGCGCCCATGGTCGCTGCCTGTGGCGGCTATGTACCGATGATCTCCGGGCGCGGCTTGGGCCACACCGGAGGCACCTGCGACAAGTTTGACGCTATACCCGGCTACAACACCACACCCGAGCCGGCCCTGTTCGACCACGTGGTGCGCACAGTGGGCTGCGCCATCATCGGTCAGACCGCCGACCTAGCCCCAGCCGACAAGCGCTTTTATGCGACCCGCGACGTCACCGCCACCGTGGAGAGCGTGCCATTGATTACCGCCAGCATCCTGTCGAAAAAGCTCGCCGCTGGATTGGAAGGTCTGGTGATGGACGTCAAATGCGGCAACGGCGCTTTTGCCGATTCGCGGGACATGGCACAAGAACTGGCGCACAGCATCGTCGCCGTGGCCAGCGGCGCGGGCCTTAGGACTACCGCGCTGATCACCGACATGAACCAGATACTGGGACGCAGCGTGGGCAATGCGATTGAGGTAGCAGAGGCCATTGCCTATTTGCGCGCAGATGGTGTGCGCGAGCCACGCCAGCACGAAATCACCCTTGCGCTGAGCGCCGAACTGCTGGTTCTGGGTGGCTTGGCCCGTGACACCACCGTGGCGCGGCAAAAACTGCAAGCAGCGCTGGACAGCGGTGCTGCAGCAGAGCACTTTGCGCGCATGGTGGCCGCCTTGGGTGGTCCGGTCGATTTGATGGAGCGCCCCAGTGCCTATCTGGTGTCGGCCCCCGTGGTGATGCCCGTGCCCGCACTGCGCACCGGTTTGCTCAGTGAAATGCAAACACGCAACATCGGCATGACGGTGGTTGAACTCGGTGGTGGTCGGCGCAAGGCCAGTGATGCCATCGACACCAGAGTCGGTCTGACCCAGGTGCAGCCGCTGGGCGCACACCTGCAACTAGGCGAACCGATTGCGTTTGTGCACGCCGCAGATACCGCCAGCGCCCAACGCGCGGTGACCCAATTGCAAGGAGCGTTCATTCTCAGCGACGACACAAGCGTACAACCTTGGCAGACCACGCCCACGGTGCTGGAAACCATTTCATCAACATCGTCCGCTGCGTGATGCGCTGGACCATCTCAGTCGCCAGTTTCCTGGTCATCCCTTTGGCACTGCTGCTGTTTGCCCAGTGGCCACTGCGAGACTGGCTGCAAACCTATTCGCGCCAGGCCAACGACATAGCGCAAATCGTGTTTGCGGTGTACGGGGCGGTCGCCATCACCGGGTATGCGCAAGCCGCTACTACATAGATAGCAAGCTCGAGAGGATAGTCTGGGCCTTGCTGCTATGCGTCACACCATGGGCGGTGTTCCTGCTGTGGACGGCGTTTCCAAAGATGCTGGACTCGGTTGCTGCACGGGAATCCTTCAATGAAGGGCTCACGCCAGGCTACTTCATCCTGCACATGGCGCTGGTGGTGCAGTGCGCAATAACTGCCGGAGTCTTTTTTGCACCGTGGACCGTGCACCAGCTTGACGCTCCGGTGCCTGTAGTCGTTAACGAGGCCCCGCTCTCACCGCAAGAGCTAAAGCAGCAAATGCGTGACATGTCGGAACTGAAATCTGACTGACAGCGGTCACCGTCAGCGTCGCCGCGCAGCGCGCACACCGTGCAGTTCCGCCACAATGCCCAGTACCTTGGTTAAACGCCCGGAATTGCTCACCTCCACAGTAAACGTCATCCAGGCAATGCCGCGAATCGACTGGGTCTGCACGCCGATCACGTTCATTTTTTCCTTGGCAAACACCTCGGAGATATCACGCAGCAGGCCCTGTCTGTCGTTTGCTTCCACGGCCACATCCACCGGGTACACATTGCCTGCGCCGCTATGGGCGCCGCCCCATTCCACCTCAATCACGCGGTCGCCACTGCGGGTGACCATGTTGCGCAGATTGGAGCAGTCGGCGCGGTGCACACTGACGCCCTTGCCGCGCGTGACAAAGCCGCAGATGGCGTCGGGCGGAGCCGGCTTGCAGCACTTTGCCAACTGGGTCATCAACGAATCCACACCCACCACCAGCACACCGCCCTTGCCGGACTGGCTAGGAGGCTTTTGCTTCTTCAGCAGCAAAAATTCGTCGTGCGGCAGCACCGGCTCGGGTGGACGCAGCACGATCTCGATGTTGCGCAGCGAGAACTCATCCTTGCCGACCACCTCGAACAAGTCGTCTGCCGAGTTGAAACCGAGCTGCGACGCCAGATCTTCCAGCTTGACGGCGGTCTTGCCTTCGCGCTGTAGCAGTTTTTCAACTGCCTCGCGGCCCTTAGCCACCGTCTCGCCCATAGCCAGAGCGTTGAACCAGGCACGCACTTTGGCACGCGCGCGGTGACTGGCAAGAAAGCCCAACTCGGGATTGAGCCAGTCACGCGAGGGGCCGCCCTCTTTAACCACGGTCACCTCAACCGTTTGCCCGTTCTTAAGCGGTGTGTTCAGCGGCACCATGGCCCCGTCCACCCGCGCACCGCGGCAGCGGTGGCCCAGGTTGGTGTGCACGCTGTAGGCAAAGTCCACGGCGGTAGCGCCCTGAGGCAGTTCCACAATAGCCGCTTCGGGTGTCAATACATATATTCGGTCATCAAAGAAGCCCGCGCCGGTGGCACCCAACTGCACACCCGACAGATCGCGCTCCCACGCCAACAATTGGCGCAGCACGGCGATTTTGGCGTCATATTCGCCGCTGGCCGATATACCAGCGTAGCCCTTGACGCCGGCTTCTTTGTAGGCCCAATGTGCGGCCACACCAGTCTCGGCATGGTCGTGCATGGACTGCGTACGCACCTGCACTTCGATGGGCTGACCCGTCCCGTCACGCACCACAGTGTGTAGCGACTGGTAGCCATTGGCTTTGGGACGCGCAATGTAGTCATCAAACTCGCCTGGCACCGGTGCAAAGTGGCAGTGCACCCAGCTCAGGGCCGCATAGCAGTCGGGAACAGACGGCACCACAATGCGCAGGGCGCGAATGTCGTAAACCTGATCAAAACCCAGCGACTTGCCGCGCATCTTTTTGACGATGCTGTAGATGTGCTTGGGGCGACCTTGCACCGTGGCATGTATGCCCTGGTGTGCCAGGTCTTGCGCCAGATGGTCGCGCAACGCTTCAACATGCGCCTCCCGCTCGACCCGCTTTTCGTCCAGCAAACGGGCGACCTGCCGGTAGGTGTCGGGCTCCAGAAAGCGGAATGACAGGTCTTCGAGCTCCCACTTGATTTCCCATATGCCAAGGCGGTTGGCCAATGGGGCAAAAACCTGAAGGGCTTCGCTGGCCAGGCCTGGCGGCACTGGCAGCTTGCTGGCGGCAAAGTGGCGCAGGGTCTGCAAGCGTGACGCCAGGCGCAACATGACCACGCGCAAATCG
This sequence comes from Burkholderiales bacterium, assembly GCA_947508055.1. GTDB lineage: Bacteria > Pseudomonadota > Gammaproteobacteria > Burkholderiales > Burkholderiaceae_C > Allorhodoferax. The sequence goes on along the minus strand of CANNRR010000077.1, from coordinate 9,255 downwards.
CGCGAAAAGGCCAGCAGCATCTTTCGCACGCTTTCATTTTGGGCACCGGCCGTTTGCGCCATGGGAATAGGAGTGGCCGCATGGCTGGCCGACAACTGCGCCAAGCGAGCCATGCGCTGCACACGCACCAGCTTGGTAGTCTCCATGGCAAGGTCCGCAAAATTGGCGCCAAAGGCTTTTTCAATGACTTCGTGCGGCTTGTTCAGGTGGTCACAGGCGTATACCAGGTAGCTGGCGGCCTGCATGGCCTGCGAGCCACCAATGCTCCGGAGGATGCTGGCCACCGCGTCGGCGTGTGCCAGTATGTTTTCGCCGGTGTCGAGGTCAGCGCTGGCCAGCAAAGGTTCGGCAAAGGCCCGCGCACGCGCCAGCGCATCGACCTGATCGGGCAAACTCTGAGCCGTGGCAGCAATAACCGGTACGGTGGTCGAGTGCTCGGACGATAGACTTTTCATGCGTAGGGCGTCAAGAACGCATCAAGAACGATTAAGCGGCACTTTAGGCCAGCAAAAAGCTGGCCACCGCATCGACTTGGTCGTCAGCAATCAGCGTGGGGGCGTGGCCTACGCCAGCAAACTCAATCAGACGTGCCTTGGGACCACGTTCGGTCATCCACTGCGCAGCTTGGGGTGACAGCAAATCAGACTGGGCGCCACGCAGCAGCAGGGTTTGCGCCTGAATCGCGTCATACAGTTGCCACAGAACAGCCTCGCCTTGTGCAGCGGACTCCCGTGTCATGGCGCCAAAGGGAACCGCAATGGCCGGGTCGTAGTGCAGCATTACCGCATCCGAGGAACCCGGCACGACCTTCACCATGTGCCGCGACAACTCCAGCCACTGCGCAGGGGTGTGTGGTCCAAAGGTTGTGGACACGGCCCACATGGCATCTGCGGCCTGTTGCAGTGATGCGAACTGAACCACACGCCCCAGGTACTGTCCAATGCGCACAATGGACTCCCACTGGATGACGGGGCCAACGTCGTTAAGCACCAATCGACGTACTTGAATGGGCAATGGAGATTGCGTTTGCCCACACAATGCCATGCCAATCAACCCCCCCATGCTGGTGCCGACCCAGTCCAGCACCTGGGCCGCTGGCTTCAGATGTGTCAACAGGGCACGCATGTCAACCGCATAGGCGGGCACCTGGTAGCCCATAGGGTCGGCCAGCCAGTCGCTTTTACCGCGCCCCACCACATCCGGGCAAATCACCCGAACGGCTCCGCCCCCCTTGGCCACGAGGACCTTGGCCAACACGTCAAAGTCCCTCCCCTGACGTGACAGGCCGTGCACGCAAACCACCACATGTCCTGCATCGGCAGGACCCCACTCCCAATATGCCATGCGGTGGCCATCGCCGGCGTCGGCGATTGGTAGGTAGTTCAGCTTAGGTTCAGACATGGTGAAATCAATGGTTTGATAATGACAGGCGGCGCATCGCTTGATTGCAAGAGTACAAAAAGTACACTTTGCAAGTTCGGTGCCATGGCGCAATCGTAATTGAATAAACCAACCCTATATTTTCTGATCAGGAGACCTCCATGCTCAAAGGCAAAACAGCCCTCATTACCGGTTCCACCAGTGGCATTGGCCTGGGGATTGCAAAGGCCCTGGCTGCGCAAGGCGCCAACATCGTCCTCAACGGTTTTGGCGACGTCGAAGTCCCAACAGCCGAAGTGGCCGCATTAGGCGTGCAAGTGGGCTATCACGGTGCCGACATGAGCAAGCCGATCGAGATTGAAGCCATGGTGGCACACGCCACGCGAACCTTTGGCAGCCTGGACATTCTGGTCAACAACGCTGGCATCCAGCATGTGGCGCGTGTCGAAAACTTCCCGGTCGAACGCTGGGACGCCATCATCGCCATCAACCTGAGCAGCGCCTTCCACGCGACGCGCCTGGCCTTGCCGGCCATGCTGGCCAAAAACTGGGGTCGCATCATCAACGTGGCGTCCATTCACGGTCTGGTGGCCTCCGCTGAAAAGTCGGCCTATGTAGCAGCCAAACATGGTGTGGTCGGTTTTACCAAGGTGACCGCGCTGGAAAACGCCACCACCGGCGTGACTTGCAACGCCATCTGCCCGGGCTGGGTGCTCACGCCTCTGGTTCAAAAACAGGTGGATGCCAAGGCGGCTGCGCTGAAGATCAGCAACGAGGAAGCCACCAAGCTGCTGCTGGGCGAAAAAGAGCCATCCATGCAATTCACCACGCCCGGAGAACTGGGCGCATTGGCAGTGTTCTTTTGTTCACCCGCTGGCAATAATGTTCGCGGCGCGGCCTGGAATATGGACGGCGGCTGGACCGCTCAATAAGCACCAAACTCGCCATAGGTTCTGGCTGGGGCAGACGCGATGGTGAACTGCCGCACACCTCAAAAGGCGTCAGCATACCGATCCATCTCCCAGTCACTGATCTGCTGGTGGTACTCGTCCCATTCCTGCTTCTTGAGTTTGATGAACTCATCACAAAACGCGTCACCAATTGCACCCCGCAATGCAGTGTCATTGGATAACGCATGAATAGCGCTCACCAAGTCGCGCGGCAACCTCTCAGGCATGGGCAAGCCTGCCGCTTGCTGTTCGTACAGGTCTACAGTGCAAGCAACAGGCGGCACCATCTCCTGATCAATGCCGTTCAAACCAGCGGCCAAGGTCGCGGCAATGGCAGCGTAAACGTTACACGATGGGTCTGGCAAACGCCACTCGATGCGCCCCGCGACCGTCCGCACCACGCAGGTCCGGTTGTTATCGCCATAGCTTTTCCACACCGGCGACCACGTTGTGCCGGAGGCACTGTTGCTGCATGCCAGCCGTTTGTAGCTGTTAACGGTCGGCGCGCACAGCGCGCTCAGGGCGTCGGCATGGTGTAGCAAGCCGGCCACAAAGCTATAACCCAGCGCACTCAACTCCAGCGGGTCGCGCGCATCCGTGAAGATGGCTTTTCCCTGGGCGTCGGTGATGCTTAAATGAAAGTGCAAACCGCTGCCCGGCGCTTTAGCAAATGGCTTGGGCATGCAGCTGAACGTCATGCCATGCTTTTGCGCCACGGCGTGTGCGGTCATTTTGAACAGCATGTAGCGGTCAGCAGCCGCCAGCGCATCGTCAAAACGGTAATTGATCTCATACTGCCCACAGGCGTCTTCATGGTCGATTTGTTGCAAGTCAAAACCCAATTCCGTCAGACTCTGGCGCATCTCTTCCAGAAACTCACGATTGCGGTGAATGGACTTCAAGTCGTACGAGGGTTTGTCAAGTTGGTCGTGCACATCGGCGCCTTGCCAACTCCCGTTTTCATCCTGCCGCAACAAAAAGAACTCTGGCTCAATACCCACCCACAAAGTCCAACCGCGATCAGTCAGCCGCTGCAACTGGCATTTGAGTAACTGGCGCGAACAGGTTTCCAGCGGCTCACCGCCAGCATAGCCGTCACACACAGCATGTGCCACGCCAGCCATGAAGGGCAAGGGCCACAACGATTCAAGTTGAACCCGGGCGTAATACTCGCTGCGCTTGCCAAAACGCCCCAGGCCAGTGCCCCAGATGCTGGGGCCAGCGAAGCCGGCGCCAGCCTCGACCCATTCCCGCAGGTTTGTCAAAGGAACCAGTTTTCCTTTTGCTACACCATGAATATCGGAGAATTGGGCTAAAACGCTGTGAATGCCTTTGGCAGCGAGCGCATCAATGGTTGATTCAATCGACATACCCAGCTCTCAAGCGCCAATAACTTGGTCAAGAATTAGCAGCGCTTCTTCGAAAACCTCATCTTCAATAGTCAACGGATACAAAAACCGAAGCACATTGCCATAAACACCGCAGGTCAACAGCAGCAATCCCTTCTTGAGCGCCGCCTGCTGCACCTGCTTGGTGCGCTCAGCATCCGGCGCGCCGGTTACAGGATGAACGAATTCACAGGCGATCATCGAACCTAGGCCACGTACGTCTGAAATGGTCTTGTTGGTGAGTTTCAGCTTCTTCAAATGCTCGGCCAGCCGCGCTCCCAGGACATTGGCCCGGTCAACCAAATGCTCCTCCTGCATGATGTCCAGCACGGCGTGCGCTGCCGCCACCGCCAACGGATTACCGGCGTACGTGCCGCCCAGGCCTCCCGGCGCAGGGGCATCCATGATGGCCGCCTTGCCGACCACCGCTGACAAGGTGGTGCCGCCTGCCATGCTTTTTGCCATGGTCATCAGATCGGGCGATACGCCAAAGTGTTCCATGGCAAACATCTTGCCGGTGCGAGCAAAACCGGTTTGGACTTCATCGGCGATCAGAGAAATACCGTACTGGTCGCACAACTCACGCAACCATTGCACGGCCGCCTTTTGAATGACGTTAAAGCCGCCCTCGCCTTGCACCGGCTCAAACACAATGGCGGCAACGCGTGACGGCTCAATATCGCATTTGAACAACTGCTCCATCGCGTGCTTGGTGGCATCCAACGATGCTGCAACGTCAGGGAACGGCAAGTGGTAAATCTCCGGTGGGAACGGACCAAAGCCGGCTTTATAAGGCTGTACTTTACCGGTCAATGACACCGCAAACAGACTGCGCCCGTGGAATGCGCCGCCAAAGGCAATCACGCCGCCGCGCCCGGTGGACGAGCGTGCAATCTTGATCGCGTTCTCTATGGCCTCGGCCCCGGTTGAAAAAAAGGCGAGCTTTTTCGGTCCGGCAATCGGTGCGATTTCAATGATGCGTTCTGCCAGCGATACGTACTCGGTGTAAGGCACCACCTGATAGCAACTGTGTGTGAACCGTTGTAGCTGAGCACTGATAGCGGCCTGTATTTTCGGATGACAATGCCCGGTATTGAGCACGGCAATGCCTCCGGCGAAATCAATGAACCTGCGCCCTTCAATATCCCAAAACTCGGCATTCTTGGCATGGTCAATAAAGAAATCGCCCATCACAGCCACTCCGCGCGGCGTGGCGGCCAGGCGGCGGTTGTGCCACTCGGCGTTTGAGGGGGTGGCGGTATTTTTCAAAATAGCGTTCATCGCAAGTTCTCCAATTTCTCAACAAACGATTTCAGACCGGGCTGTCGATACGAATCCAGGTCGTCTTGGTTTCGGTGTACTTATCAAAAGCGTGCAGCGACTTGTCGCGCCCTACACCGCTTTGCTTGAAGCCGCCAAACGGCACCGTGATGTCGTCCTCGTCGTACTGATTCACATGCACCGTGCCAGCACGCAGCGCGCGAGCAACACCGAGCGCCTTATTGAGGTCGCGTGTCCAGACCGCCGCTTGAAGCCCATAGACACTCTGATTGGCTTGGCAAACCACATCCGCCGCATCGGTGAACGACAGCACCGACAGCACCGGGCCAAAAATCTCTTCTCGCGCAATTGTCATGTCGTTGTGCACACCATCAAAAATGGTGGGCTGAACATAACAACCACCCGTTTCCCGCAGGGCTTGCTCGCCTCCGGCCAGCAACTTGGCGCCCTCGCTCTTGCCGATGTCGATATAGCGCAAGACAGAGTTCATCTGCATTTGATCGACGATAGCACCCATCACGGTCGCTTGATCGAGCGGATTGCCGGGCGCGTAGTCGGGAACCAGCGCCAGTGCTTTCTCCAGAAATTGCTCTTTGATACTGGCCTCGACATAGAGGCGCGAGGGTGCATTGCAGCTTTCGCCCTGGTTAAAGAAAATACTGCCGACCGCGGCCTCCACCGCTTTGCCCAGATCGGGACAGTCAGCGAACACAATATTGGGCGACTTGCCACCCAGTTCAGTCCATGCCCGTTTGAGGTTGCTTTGACCCGCCATCACGTGAATCTGCTTGCCGACACGGGTGGATCCGGTGAACGCAATGCAATCGACATCCATGTGCAGCGCCAATGGAGAACCGGCCTCCGGGCCAAAGCCGGTCACCACGTTGAACACGCCAGGTGGAATGCCCGCCTCCAGCGCTAAATCTGCCATGCGCAACGCGGTTAGTGGGGACTTTTCACTGGGTTTCAGAACGACTGAGTTGCCGACAGCCAGGGCAGGCGCGATCTTCCAGGACGCCATGATCATAGGGTAATTCCAGGGCACGATAATGCCCACCACACCCATCGGTTCGCGGGTGATCAACGCCAGCGCCGTGCTGGCCGTGGGTGCAATTTCGTCATAAATTTTATCCACTGCTTCGCCATACCAACGCATGCAATTGGCGGCGCTGCTTACGTCCACCGCACGGGCGTATTTGACGGGCTTGCCCATGTCCAGCGTTTCGGTCACGGCTAACTCATCCCCATGTGCCAGCAGTAGATCGGCAAAACGAATCATGATACGTTTGCGCTGCGCCGGGGCCAGACCACTCCAGCGCTGGTCTTGAAATGCGGCACGGGCGCAAGTAACGGCGGCATTGATGTCCGCCTCGGCACAGCGGGCTATCTGGGTCAGAACACGACCATCGACGGGAGAAATGCAATCAAACCTCGCGCCGCTGATAGCATCGATGCGCTTGCCGTCAATCAAGGCACGACCATCGAATTGAAGCGGAGGTGTTGTAATCACCGTTGTCATATTGAATCCTTAATGGATTGATGCAGATGCTAAAAAGTGGCACCAGTCCCTGCCACAAATGGAAACGGGGCGGCATTGCTGCCCGCCCCGTTAAGGTCGTAAATGCTTAGGCTAGTCGATTAGAACGACACCAGGACAGAAGTACCAATGGTCGCTTTAGAGGATGTAGCTGCGCCGTTTTGATCTGTGAAATTCGATCCTGTGGATTGATCAACCCGAATTTCCGTCTTCCATTGGGTGCTCGGGTTTACCAGATAGTTGGTGCCAAGCGAGATGCGCGTCAAATTGGCTCCAACATTTTGGTCGACCACCAAACCAAGACTATCCAATTCAGGTCCAAGGCCAGTTCCAGCTAATGGTGAAGCAAAACTTGCATCAAGAGGGTTATTCAAATAATTACCAACGTAAGTTCCGCCGCCACTCTCACGATTATTCAGATAATCAGCTCGCGCCAACAGTTGCAAGCGAGGTGTGATCTTGAAACCTGCCAAGGCAGAGACACCCCACCACTTGGCATCTGCTCCGTTGTAGGCACCGTTTACCAGGTTACCGGCATTCAAGTGCCCGTTAAAGAGCCAGTCACCGCGAATGTAGCCGCCATCCACTGCCATGACATTGAATTTACGGTACGAAGAAGCATGCGCGCCCGACAAGCCCAGGGTTGCATACTCACTCAGTGTCCAGTCAAACCGGTAGGCCAAACCCACTGTGCGCTTTGAACCAGTCGCGGCTCCGGTGGCGGTCAAAGCGGCATCGTCGTTGCCAGCATCAATATTACCGACCATCCACTTCAACGCCACGTCCTTGGCCAGCCCATGCGTCATGCCAATGCCGGTGTAAGTGGCCGGGCCAGCAAAATCAAACAACGCATTGTGTGTGACCAAGGGGTTCTGATGGGTAAATGTCGCTTCATATCCCTGAAAATCCGGAATCAACCCACCATAAACCCGGGTTCCCTCAGCCATAGGTAGTGATACCGTCGCCTCATGCACCAAATTAGCGCCGCCTGGCGTCAATCGCAACGTCCAGTTAACACCGTCGCCGCCTTCAGCCTCTTTGGTGAACTCAACCATGGCGGTGGCCCCATTGCCATCACCGGCTGCAAAAGTAGCTACACCATTGGATGAACTCTGAAGAAAGGATGCCTCCATCGCGCTCTTGATCTTCAAACCCTTGAACCCGGCCTTAATCGAATCATCTTCCGCGATATCCATCTTTTGCACCAGACGGTTGAACTCCTGTGGGTTCACCGCTTCAGGTTTGCTACTCATGGCGTCAATTTTTTCGGATAGTATTTTGAGTTGGCCCTTGAGCAGCTCAATTTCTTTTTGCAAATCAGAAGGTGATTGTGCGTAAGCACTCATCCAGGGCAATGCAGTGGCCATTGCGACGACGAGTAGTTTTCTATTGAGTTTCATCAGGTTCTCCGTTTCAGTTAGGACTTCGTTAAAAAGGTTTGGGTAGCAAGACTATTCGCCATCAACCGCCAGATACTTTGTAAGCAGCGGACATTTCTTGAGCTCTTCTTCGCTCCGCCCGAGCGATCCAATAGCTGGCCAGCACAACACCGATACCAACCACCAGCACAGTCAGCGTGGCTACTGTATTCACGCTCGGACTCAAGCCCAAACGGGCACGACTAAAAATAACGATGGGCATGGTGGTGGAGCCCGGACCCGAGAGGAAGGCCGACAGAACCACATCATCCAGAGACAAGGTAAAAGTCAAAAGCCACGCTGAGCCGATAGCCTGCGAAATCAAAGGCAGCGTCACCAAAAAGAACACTTGCCAGGGGCGGCAGCCCAAATCCTGGGCGGCTTCCTCCAACTGCGGGCTCATCTCTTGCAGACGCGACTGCACCACAACGGTGGCGTAAGCCATGCCCAGCAAGGTGTGGCCAAACCAGATCGTCATCAAGCCCCGATCCGGAAAACCAAATGCGCGCTGAACCGACACCAACATCAGCAGCAAGGACAGACCAATGATGACCTCTGGCATGACCAGTGGCGAGTTCACCATGCCGGCAAAGAGCGTGCGACCCGGGAAGCGTTTGAAACGTGTCAAAGCCAGGGCCGCTAATGTCCCAAGCACCACCGAACCACAGGCGGTCAAAAAAGCAATCTGCAGCGACAGCTTTGCGCCGGTAATAATTTCAGCGTCTTTGCTCAGGGCTTCATACCAGCGCAAAGACCACCCGCCCCAGCTGGTCACCATCGGGCTGGCGTTAAAGCTGAGCACAATCAGCGTCACGATCGGCAGATACAGAAAAACAAACACAGCGCTCATCCACACACGAGATGTCACATGACCGGCATCGAGCTTCATGTGCGACCACCCGCTGTGCTTTCAGCCTGGTACTTATTGAACAGTGCCAGCGGAACAATGATGAGCAATACCATCACCACCGCGACGGTGGCCGCCATGGGCCAATCGTTGTTACTGAAGAACTCGTCCCACAGCACACGGCCAATCATCAACGTTTGCGGCCCACCGAGCAGTTCCGGAATCACAAACTCACCGACACAAGGGATGAATACAAGCATCGATCCGGCAATGATGCCGCTCTTGGACAGTGGAACGGTGATGCGCCAAAACGCTTGCAACGGCGTAGCACCCAGATCTTGTGCCGCCTCTAGCAAACGCAAGTCCATTTTGACGAGGTTGGCGTACAGAGGAAGAATCATGAAGGGCAGGTAGGTGTAAACCATACCCAGTACCAGAGAAAACGGTGTGTTCA
>CANNRR010000076.1 GCA_947508055.1 Burkholderiales bacterium | reverse complement strand
CAAAGCCCGCGCAAAAGTAGGCGGCCATAAACACACGCAAATACAGCGGACTCGGAGGCTTGTCTTGCAGTTTGTTGCCGCTGGTGGTGAGCCCACTGGTGTCGGGTGGCGGCAGCCAGCGCAGCGCAGGCACCAGAAGCACGCAGCCCAGTGCCGTAAACGCAAACCATTGCTCACGCCAGTCTAGCCAGGGGGTAAACAGCATCACCGCACCAGCGCAACCCGCAATGCCCAGCCCAATGCCGGCAAAGTGAATACCCATCTCGCTGCGGTGGTTGTGACGGATGAGCCAGTTCATGATGAGCCCCGTGCCCAGCAGCATGGCGGCTGCGCTGGTCAACCCCGCAACGTAACGCGACAGCGCCCACACCATCACATTGGTGCTCAAGCCCATCACCAGTGTGCTGGCAATTGCCAACACCATGCCGACGCGGTACAGCCGATCCTTGAGCACCAGGCTACTGATACGTGATGCAATCAGCGCACCACTCAAATACCCTGCGTAGTTGATGGCGGCCAGCCAACCGGCTGCGGCCACACCCAGACCAGCTTGCTGTTGCATCAGTGGCAACAGCGGTGTGTAGGCAAAGCGGGCCACACCCAACGCCAAAATCAGGCTGAAAATTCCGGCACTGAGCACCTTCAAGCGGGTAGTGTGGTGGGGCATGTGCGGTTATGGACTGGAGTCGAATGGGCAAGTATCGTACGTTCTTCACAAACGGCCACTGACCTGCAGCAAGGGTCACGCCATTGGCTTAGCTGGTTGCCGAGCCAGAACCGCCGCCACTCCTACCGTGTCTTGGCGGCCCTGCACATGGAGCCGCTTTGCATCATCATGGACGCGGGCGTATTGAGGTTCGCCAGATAGGCAGCAATAGAGACCAGTTGAGTGGAATCGTACTTTGTGATGACCTTGAACATTTCGGGCGGAACATTGGTTCGCACGCCCTCGCGAATATTCTTCATCTGGCGCAACAGGTACTCGTAATGCTGCCCGGCGAGCACGGGGTAGAACATCTCCTTGAGTCCTTCCCCATTGGCCTGGTGGCATTGCGCACATTCTCTGTCGTAGAGTACTTTTCCCTCAGCAATTTGGCGGGGTGAGTCTGCACCCAAGTACTTTCCCGAATCAAGCGGAATGCACAGCGTTGCGACATAGGCGGAGACATTGGCTATGGACTGTGCATCGGCCAGTTGCCTTGCAAACGGATACATCATGGGGTTGTGGCGATTCCCCGCTCGGATGTCAGTGATTTGCTTGATGAGAACCGTGCTGTGCTGACCCGCCAACTGCGGAATACTGCCGTCCGGCTTACCGCCCCCGGTTACCAGGTGACATGCTTCACAGATTAGCTTGAAATCGGCGCGCCCTGCCTTGGCAACCCCTTTCAATCGCAGTGCCTCGACCTTCTCTGATGGCTGCGTGTTGCCCTTGTAGTCCCTGACCTCAATCGCGATTGGGCTGTCGGCTGGAACCTGCGCCCAAGCAGTGACCCAAACCATTGCCGCAGCGATGGCCAGAGCCTTAATCTTGTTCATTTGTGTGTTCCCTATGCGTAAGAGTTTTCAACTTGAGCGTCACCCGCAGTATGGACACCGTTGTCAACACGGTCAAGTACTGTGCCGTGGCGTGCCTACTTCGCGTCCATGAGCACGTACCCGGTGAACTGGATCAGCGAATAGAGCTCTTTGATGGTGGGCATGCGCCAGTCGCTGTAGCCCGCAACAAAGCTCTTGGCCGCGCCTGCAGCCCCCTGCTCCCAACTCGTCTTGCCACCCCTGGCCTTGACCCACATCAGACCCGTGTTGAGGTCCGACACCGTGCCGTCCTGGTTGTCCCTGTAACTGGGTTGCAGGCCCTGAAACTGTGCGTCCTGCCCATAAAACGCGGTCCCCGGCGCTGGCGCTGCAATTTCCGTACGGGCGTTGTACGAGGCTGTTTCTCCGGTGTCCACCACGGGATAGTTGGCCAACGGTGTGCTGCTCACTTTGGCGGCGGCGGTGTAGCCAAAAGAATAGCTGGGCACGTAGGACACGACGCCGCTTGCGCCCACCGTACGCTGCTTGAAGGTTAAGGACACCTTTAAGTCCTGGTCGGTTTCACCGCTCAGTTCGACCAGCAGATAGCCGTTGGCCATCGTGTGTGCGAGTTGCGTGGGGGTGTAGCTGGAGTTGGCGCCAACATAGTTGTGCTTGTCGAACAAGTCGCCCCCGCCGGCTCCAACGACCACCTGGTAGATGTCGTTGTTGGGGTTGCCGTCCCCATCATCCACGCGCGCCATATCAAAAAAGTGGTCGTGCCCGGTGAGGTAAGTGCGGGCGCCGCTGGCGGCCAGACTTTTCCAGAAGGCATCGCGTTCGGCAACAAAATTATCTAGGTTGTCCGTGTGAAAAACCTTGAAGGCCGGCTCGTGACCGAAGACGAAAACATGGGGATGGGTCTGATTGGCGGCAAACTGCTGATTCAGCCAGGGCTGGTTGACCCGGTGGATACTAACGTACTCGTCCAGGCCGACGAAGAGGGCATTCTTGTAAGTGAAGGCATAGCTCAGGTTGGTCTCACCGGTGGGACCATTGCCGGGGAGCTGGTAGCTTTCAGAGAAAGCCGCATTCCAGGTGTCCACGCTTTGCCTGGCATCGCTTTCGTGCTGGTTACGGCCTCCGCCGTGGCCGGCACAGCGTCAGCGGTGGACGAAGCGCCTCCACCACAACCACTACACGCCAGGATCCATACGAGAAGGCTGGCGACGACGGCGCCATGGCTCCTGGCTTTCGGTTTGTTCATCATCATGATCGGCCCTCATAAAGTTGTTTCACTGAGCCGAACTGTAGGAACCTAATGTGGAGGAAATATGGATGGCCGAGCCGCACGGCATTTCCGCCTTTGTCAGACACGGCCCAGTGCAATCGGAATGCGCTTGCGGCCAAAGTTGCCGGCTTGCGCGGCAAAACGCCCTGCGACTGTGGTGCCGCAGTCCGGGCAGCGGCCGCCAGCGTCGAGCCGGTACTGATTGATCTGGTACCAGTCGCGCACGATCAGCGGCGCCTGACAACCCTGGCAAAAGGTGGTGTCGCCTTCGGCGTGGTGCACGTTGCCGGTGTAGACGAAGTGCAGCCCCGCCCGGAGCGCGATGTTGCGGGCCCGCACCAAAGTAGCCGGTGGTGTCGCCGGAACATCCGGCATCTTGTGATCCGGGTGGAAGGCCGAGAAGTGCAGCGGTACATCCGGGCCCAGTTCACGCATTAGCCAGCGGCACATCGCCGTGATTTCATCATCCGAGTCGTTGTGCCCAGGAATCAGCAGGGTGGTAATTTCAAACCACACGCTGGTCTCGTGCTTCAAAAACACCAGGGTTTCAAGCACCGGCTGCAAATGTGAACCGGTGAGTTTGAAGTAAAAATCATCACTGAAGGCCTTCAGATCAACATTGGCGGCATCCATCTTGGCGTAAAAATCACGCCGCGCTGGCGCATGCATATATCCGGCTGTTACGGCCACGGTCTGCACCCCCAGCGCATGGCAAGCGTCAGCGACGTCCATCGCATACTCGGCAAAAATCACCGGGTCGTTGTAGGTGAAGGCCACACTCTGGCAACCGTATTTGAGCGCTTCAGCGGCAATCGTCTGCGGCGAGGCCTGGTCCATCAAACGGTCCATATCCTTTGATCGGCTGATATCCCAGTTTTGACAAAACTTGCAGGCCAGATTGCACCCTGCCGTGCCAAACGACAAAACGCTGGAACCAGGGTAAAAGTGATTGAGCGGCTTCTTTTCAATCGGGTCAATACAAAACCCGGAAGAGCGACCATAGGTCGTCAGCAGCATCTTGTCGCCCTGGCGCGCCCGCACAAAGCAGGCGCCGCGCTGCCCCTCGTGCAGTTTGCAGTCGCGCGGACACAGGTCACACTGAATGCGCCCATCGTCAATCAGGTGCCAGTAGCGGGCCGGGTAGCTCGATTCCTGCATCAGGAACTCCCAGTTTCCTGCCACTTGCGAACTGTGTATCGCTGTAACTGCACGCCCTCTGCCCAAAAATTCTCGGGTAGGCCCGCCTTGCGTTTGAGTTGCGCCATGAACTGTACTGCCGTTGGCAACTGCTCCCACACCTGGGGTAAAAAAGTGCTGCGCCTTTGCTGAAACTCAAACACAACACCGTCTACTCCGGGCTGCAACTGCGACAGCGCGTGCGCTTCGCTCTGAAAACGCAGTTCCTGCGGTGCCGACAACACGGACACTTCAATCTGCGTGTGCGGCAACTCGGCAAAAGTCAACGGTGCAAATCGCGGGTCGCGCAGGGCGGCCGACACCGCGTTCGCCCGCACATCCTGCCGCAAAGTGCGGTGCGCCTCCAGTGTGCCAATGCAGCCGCGCAATGCACCATGCTGGGTCAGCGTAACAAAACAGGCGCCTGGCGCCTGCAGCCAGAGCGCGTCTTGAGCGGCCTCTTGCGGGTGACCCAGGGCGCGTGAAATGGCAGCACGGGCGATCGGCAACAGGGTGGCGCCAGCATCGGTTGGGATGGCGGATTCAGTGGTCATGAGCGATGTCCTCCATGAACGCAATAGCAGCGTAGCCGACCACGCGTGCTTTGTCACCCGCTGTATCGCCGGAGTTGCACAAGCCCAGTAACTGCGGTTGCAAGTGATGGCGCCCTGCTGCCAGCATCAGCCCATTGACCGGCGTGCCCCCGCATGCCTGCTCATGGGTGATGCCGTCCTTCAGGTCCATGATGTTTTGCACCGTTGCACGGTCGGTCTCCTGCGCTGCGCGGTAGGACAAGAAATGTGATAGGTCAGAACTGATCACGACCAATGTCTCTGCCCCGCCCCACAGCGCATCCAGCACTTGTGCCACTTCAAACGAAGTTGCATCGCCCACCGCCAATGGCACCAATTTAAAGTCATCCAATACCGCTTGCAAAAAAGGCAGCTGCACCTCCAGCGAATGTTCTTGTGCATGCGCGGCAGGGCTGACCTCAACCTGAGGCAATGCACGCAGCGTGGCTACGGCTTCCTGGTCGACTTCAATCTTGCCCAGCGGCGTGGCAAAGAAATCTGCGCCCGGGAGCGCCAGTCCGCGCACCGGAACCCGGTGCACCGGGCCCACCAAAACCACACGCCGGATGGTGTCTCGCCCCGCTGCCAGTCGCGCATAGGCCCGCGCCGCGATTGCGCCGGAGTAGATGTAACCCGCGTGCGGAACCACGATCGCTTTGGGTGCGCGTTGACCCACTTGAATGTGCGACGTTGCTGCCCTCAGCAGTTCTTGGACAACGTGGCCCAAGGTTGCCGCTTCGCCAGGGTAAAAGGCACCTGCGACGACTGGTTGACGGATCGATGGCATGACATCTCCTGAGAAGGACATCTCAACGACAAGTAGATTGGGCCGGTTTTCGACCATTCAAGCTACCACAAAGTAGCCGCAAATGGCGGGAGTCAGTGTTACCGGGTTTCGAGATGCCGCAACTTCACAAAAGCCAGTGCAGCCATGACCGCATCGTTGAGCGCATCGTGGGCAGGCCACACGGGCAAGTTCAGATCCCGCATCAAGCTGTCAAACCGCAAATCGATCGCGCGGCTGTCACGGGCGTGTGATGGCAACTGACGGTATTTGTAATCGTAGTAAAGGCCGGACACCTCAATTTTCTCTTGCGGCAAGCCCATGCCCAAAATCGGAAACAGCACCCGGTTGATCATGGCGACGTCGAATTCAAGGTAATAGCCGACCAGCGGACGGCTGCCAATAAATCGCATCAGCTGCATCATGGCGTCGTCAATATTGGCCCCTTGCGCGACGTCTTGCTCGCGCAACCGGTGTACCCGCACACTCTCGGCAGAAATTTTCATTTTGTCGGGTCGCACCAGCAACTCCAAGCGCTCACTGGTCATGACCCGGTTGCCGCGAATGCGGACGGCTCCGATGGAAATGATGTCGTCAGTCTTGGTGTTCAACCCCGTCGTTTCACAGTCCAATGCCACCCACTCGTTGGGCGGTGGCTTGTCCCACATAAACCGAAAGCGTGGATCGCCCAGGTGGTAGAGCAGCCACTCGCGCTTGAGGGCGGCGATCCAGGTCGCAAGGGGGAAATCCGCTGCCATTAGAGGGCTTCCAGATGGAACCGCTGGTTCAGTAGTACCTTGAATAGCTTGACCACGCTCAGCGTATCCTTGAGCAAGTCGCGGTCCAGACTGCTGAGTTTTTCCATCTGGATGCCGCCCGATACGGGATGACCGGTGTTGAGTTCTTGCAAGCCTACTTTGAGTTTCAGACCCATAAAGAAGTGCAGGCTGTCAATCAGGTCGGTCGCCAGTTTTTCAGGCAACTTGCCAGCCGCCGTCAGGGCCTCAATGCGCCCAACAGTTGACACCACGGTCAGCCGCTGCGACAGCGCCAGACTGCGAATGCCATGCACCAGGGGAAACGTCCCCACCTTCTTGAGGTCCAGTTGTTCGCCTTCCTTGTCGCCCAGCGCCAGCAACCGGTTCCACCAGCCATGGCTGCTGCCAAAAAAATTGATCGCTGCTGCAAATCGGGCCAGCATGGCGTCGTTGTCTGCGGTGAGGTCGAACACCGATGCGCGCACCGCCTCCAACAGCGCGGTATCGCCACACACGGCGTGGGCATCCACGAAAATGGCCAACTCCATCAGACTGTCCGGGCTGGCGGTGACCGACCACAGGCGCACCATCTGGCTGAACTCCGATACGCTCTGGCGCCAGTGCGGGTTACTGACCATGATGTTGCCCGGGCACACCGGGTAGCCAAAGTCCGCCAGCGCAGCAGAAAACTGGCGACACACTTCAGTCAGATCAACTGAGCATACATAGCCATCGCGTAGCACCAACCCGTTGTCCTGGTCAGTCTTGAGTAATTGCTCGCCACGCCCCTCGCTGCCCATGACGAACAAACAACTATTGGACACCAGATCGGGCGGTGCAATGAGCTGCCAGGTGCGCTCGAACAGACGCAGGTTGAGTTCCTGCACCAGTCGGGCAATCATGTTGACCTTGGTGCCACTGCGGTGCAGCAGGGTAATCAGCCTGGTGATCTGACCCGCTGCCGCTTTCAGGGCCGCAATATCTTGCGCAACAATGATTTGCTCGTTGATCTGGTAGGACTGGTTGGACAGGAATCCGAACAGATCCAGCGCCTCCAGGATGCCATGGATTTCTTCGCCCTCTGCCACCATTACCCGGTGCACCTTGTGCTTGATCAAGCTGGCCAAGGCATCCCCCACCAGATCGCTGGGGCGCACTTTGACCAGTGAAAAATTGGCCAGATCCCCCACTGGCAACTGATCCAATGGGGTGCCATGCAGAATCGCCTTCTGCAACCCGGTCGTGGTAAAAATACCCAGCCTGGGTGGGTCTGCACGCGTATCGCGCACCAACACGGCGCCGATGCGCAGCGCCTGAAACTTCTTGACCACATCCAGAATGCTGGTATCGGTATCCACAAAATGCGGAGGGTGCACAAACGCAGCATCCACACGAGCCATCGTGAGGGACTGCAACTCGTGGCGGTTTTGGCGCTCCGACAAGGCGCTGAGCTTATTGGAAAGGTCTGAGAACAGCAGTGCGCCAAAGGTGGCATTGGCGGCAATCAGGTCGCTCACGGCTTGCTTGGCCAACTGGTAGGCAACCACCTCTTCGGCCGCAACAAATTTGCTGCTGACCTTACCGGCCATGAGGCCGCGGCCGTCAAAACAGTCGTCGGGGCCATAGGTGGTGATGGCTTCGTTGCCATCGAACTGCTGCACAATGCCCTTGATGATGACGAACAGATGCGTGGGCTGTGCACCCAAGGCCAAAATAGTATCTCCCGCAGGGAAATAGGCCACATCGACACTGTCACGCACCAGGTGCTGCTCCTGGAGCGTCAGACAGTCAAAGGGTGAGGCCGAAAAATTAAAGGCTCCTGGCATGCATGTCTCGATAGTGGGGGATCGTTGATGTGCTCATTTTTTCACACTGACCCTAAGTTTTACTTACGCGCCGTGCCCACCGGCAACGCTGCAACAGCGCTCCATTTCGGGCCGTCGAACCAGGCATCTCCGTCCAGATACGCCCGCAGCATGGGCAAACCGTCCAACCCCCAGAATACCTTGCCATCCACCTCGAAGGCGGGCACGCCAAACACGCCATGGGCAATGGCTTTATCGGTGTGCTCACGGAGTTGCACCTTGACCGCGTCGTCTGCCGGGTCGCGCGCGGGGGCTAGCTGGCGCGTGATGGCGGCCAGTCGCGTCGGGTCCGCCGCATCGGCACCACCCACCCAAACCTGCTTGAACAGGGCCTCGCACACATAGCGGTTGGGCTGGCCCCGGGCATCGGTGGCCACGGCCAGGCGCAACAGGCCCAGCGGGTTGAACGGATGCGCTGCCGGCAGGTCCAGCGCAATTCCTTTGCTATGCGCCAACCACTGCACGTGGCGGTAGGTCCAGTCGCGTTTGGCCGGGATTTCAGCCGGCCCCAGCAGTCTTGGCGCCAAAGCGCCCTGCTCCGTGTCCCCCGCCCGCCCTGCGGGCTCCTCCTTGACCTGCGCAGAACGCTCTACCGCCAAGGCTGCTTGCTGTCCATGGTGCTTGAGCAGAGCCGCAAACAGCAACGGTTTGTAAGTGACCGAGTAGCTGAGACCTATCAGCACTTGGGGCAGTTCCTCGAACGCCAGCCAGGCGTAGGGGGAGATGAAGTCCAGGTAGAAGGTGATTTTTTTCATGGCGTGAGGTGGATGTCAGATTGGGGTTCTGAAAAGGAGCTGGGTGCTTGCGCGGCGATGCGCTGGGCAATCATGGCCCAGACGGCTTTCTTTTGCACATCGCTGGCAGAGCTCCACATCCGGATTTCATCAATCGTACGCAGGCAGCCTTCACAAACCCCAGCCCGTGCATCCATGCGACACACGGAGAGGCAAGGTGAAGGTACATTTTCGGCTGTAGCCACCGCCAATACTGCGTGAGCAGCTAGCTTTTTCATAGCATCCTGCTTTGCCATCATGGCTGCACAGCCAGTGCCACGTCTACCGTGGGCGCATCAGCCAGCAGGGCGAGATCCTGCGGACGCAGCTTGAATACGCCATGGGGGTGCCCCGCGGCAGCCCATATTTCTTCAAAGCGAAACAGGTCCTGATCGACCAACGTGACGGGCGGGAAGGTGTGCGCCAGTGGCGACACGCCGCCAATGCTGAATCCGGTCTTGATCTTGACGAAATCGGCATCGGCGCGGCCAACCTTACCGACCAGTGCCTCGAGCTTTTTCTCGTCCACCCGACGGTCGCCCGAGGTGATGACCAGCACCGCCACATCGTCCGCGCGGCGCCGGAAGATGATGCTTTTGGCGATCTGGCCCACTGCGATACCCAGCGCATCGGCAGCTTGCTGCGCTGTGCGCGCTGCGTCATCCAACATGACTGGCGCGTGGGAATGATTTTTTGCCCTGAGTGCCGCAGCCACGCGCTGTACGCCCTCCGGTAGATTATTGCCCCCACGCTCGCCCACTGCGTGTGGGTCGCTGCCCCCCCGATCCTCAGCACTCATGTCTGCGCTCGCTTGTTCAGCAAGGCAGTGGCCGCGCGCGAGTTGGGCTTGCGCTGCAAAAAATCGCTGATGAAGGCCCCAGCATCCACCAGCCTCTCAAGATCAATGCCAGTCTCAATGTCCATGCCGTGCAACAGGTAGACCACGTCCTCAGACGCCACGTTGCCGGTCGCACCCTTTGCATAGGGGCACCCGCCCAGCCCCGCCACCGAGGTATCAAACTGCCAAACCCCCATTTGCAAGCTGGCCAGGGTGTTGGCCAGGGCCATGCCGTAAGTGTCATGAAAATGACCCGAAATCTGGTCGATGGCGTACACAGTCAGCGCTGCGTCCAGCGCCCGCTGAACCTTGAGCGGCGTGCCCACGCCAATGGTGTCGGCCACGCCCACGTGCTGAACGCCAATGCCGTGCATCAGCCGCGCTACCAGGGCCACGCGCTCTGGTGCGATCTCACCTTCATACGGGCACCCCACAGCACATGAAATAGCACCACGCACCGTCATGCCCAGCGCCAGCGCCGCCTGCGCTACCGGGCGAAAACGCTCGATGCTTTCGGCAATGGAGCAGTTGATGTTTTTTTGACTGAACGCCTCGCTGGCCGCGCCAAACACCACAATTTCGTCGGGCCGCGATTTGGCCGCCGCCTCGAAGCCCTGTAGGTTGGGCGTCAGCACCGAATAGCGCACGCCGGGTTGGCGATTGATGCCCGCCATCACCTCGGCGTTATCGGCCATCTGTGGCACCCATTTGGGCGACACAAAACTGGTGACCTCGATCTCGGTCAGGCCAGCGGCCTGCAGACGGTGCACCAGTTCAATTTTGATAGCGGCGGGGACTGGTTGTTTCTCGTTTTGCAGCCCGTCACGGGGGCCGACTTCTACCAGCTTCACGCGGGAGGGGAGGTTCATGGTGGTGTACTTGTTGGGTAATTTGAGATAAATTTTCGAGTTTCGCAATTGGCTATTGGTACCCATGTTAATCAATCAGTTCCGGTCCAGCGGCATAGCATGTTGCTGTGCCCAGTGCAGCGTCACTCTGTGCACCAGTGGCGTCAATACCCGTGCGCCCGATCAACCACGCCCGCCACCACGTCGCCACGCGCCAGGGCGACCAACTTGCCGGCGATCTGGGCAATGCTCTCACTGCGCAGGGTGCGCGCTGACGTGTGCGGGGTCACGGTGATCTTGGGGTGGGTCCAAAACAGGTGCTCCGCCGGCAAGGGCTCGGTGCGAAAGACATCCAGCGTCGCACCTGACAGATGACCGCTATCAATCAGCGCCAGCAAATCGGCATCGACCAGATGCGCGCCGCGGGCCACGTTGATAACGTAGCCGCCACTTTGCAGATGCGACAAATGGGCGTGATTGAGGATGCCTTGGGTGTCGGCAGTGAGGGGGAGCAGGCAAACCAGCACACGACTGGCAGCCAGGAAGTCGCTCAGTTGCGTCCGGCCTGCAAAACACTGCACACCTGGCAAGGCTTTGACGGATTGACTCCAGCCGTTCACAGGGAAGTCGAACTGGGCCACTGCACGCGCCACGCGCGCGCCCAGCACACCCAGTCCCATGATGCCCACCGGGAAGTCGGCACGCGACAGCGGTTTGCGATATGACCACTTGCCGGCCCGGGTGTCGGCCTCATACGCATCGAATTCACGGAAGTGGCGAATCAGCGCATGGCACACATACTCGGCCATTTGCACCGCCATACCCGCATCGTCCAGCCGAATGAGCGGCACGCCGTCGGGCAAGTTCAGCTTCATCAGCGCATCCACCCCGGCACCCGTGTTGAAAATGGCTTTGAGTCGAGTCTGCTCGTTGAGCAATTGTTGCGGGGGTTTCCACACGATGGCGTAGTCGGCTGCTGCCGATCCGGGTTCCCACAACGAAACATCGGCACCTGGCAGCGCCGCGCGCAGGCCCGGCAGCCATTTATCCTCATCCCGATCGACGCTGAAATATACGATGCGCATGGCGGCCCGCCTGATCTTGGTTTAGGCGGGTTCAGGCGGCAACTTCCATGCGCAGTAGTTCCGCCCCGTCCGCCACCTGGTCACCCGGTGCGTATAGCAACTCGGCCACGGTGCCATCGGCCGGCGCAGCAATGGTGTGTTCCATCTTCATGGCTTCCATGACGGCCAGAGGCTGACCCTTCTTGACGGCATCGCCCGCCTTGACCGAGAACGACACCACCTTGCCGGGCATGGGTGCAGTCAGCCGACCCACTTCAGCATGCACTTCACCGGCGTGTGCCAGCGCGTCAATCGCTACTATTTGTGTAGCGCCCTGCGCACTGAATACGTGGGCTACCTCACCATTTTTGTACAAATGCACGGAAGAACGCAGCTCGCCGTAGCGCACATCCAGCGCCCCATGGGCCACCGGCGTGTAGCGCAGCGCCGCGGTGTTGCCATCAATACTCAACTGCAAACCACCATCATGCAGACGGGTGAACAGTGCGGTGTGGGGCTCACCATGAAACTCCAGCATAAATTCACGGTTGGAGGCGCCGTGCGAACGCCAGCCGTCGCGCTGGGCCCAGGGGTCTATCCATCCGTTGACATTGGCCTGCGACGCCAATGTCTGCTCCTGCACCAGCATGTCGGCCACCATGGCGGCGGTGGCCATTTGCAGCCCCACCTTTTCCTGCTTGAACAGGACCGCGGACTCGCGGGGAATCAAGGCCGTATCCAGTTGAGCGTTGGCAAACGATGGGCTGGTGGTCACATGGCGCAGGAACTGCACGTTGGTCGCCAGCCCAACGATGTGCGTCTGCGCCAAGGCCGTGTCCATGCGCGCCAGGGCCTGCTCACGCGTGGCGCCATGCACGATGAGCTTGGCCACCATGGAGTCGTAGTAAGGGCTGATGGTGTCGCCTTCACGCACGCCAGAATCCACGCGCACCGCATCATCAGCACGCTCAAACGTGGTGCAGGTGGGCAAACCGTATACATGCAACGTGCCGGTTGCGGGCAGGAAGTTGTTATCAGGATTTTCGGCACAAATACGCGCCTCGATGGCGTGGCCCATGATTCTGAGTTCATCCTGCGCCTTGGGCAGTTTTTCGCCGCTGGCCACGCGCAATTGCCACTCGACCAGGTCCTGCCCGGTGATGGCCTCAGTCACCGGATGTTCCACTTGCAGCCGTGTATTCATCTCCATGAAGTAAAACGCCCCCACGCTTGCCACTTGGTGTGCTGCGCTGCCCCCCGAGGGGGCCATCACGCCTTGGGGCGGCCCTGCGGCGTTCAAGCTCTCACCCTCTACCACCTCGCGGGCGGGCTCCACGATG
Organism: Burkholderiales bacterium; assembly: GCA_947508055.1. Classification (GTDB taxonomy): domain Bacteria; phylum Pseudomonadota; class Gammaproteobacteria; order Burkholderiales; family Burkholderiaceae_C; genus Allorhodoferax. The sequence continues at coordinate 2,413 of CANNRR010000076.1, read as the reverse complement.
AACTCCACCGTGCCAGCACCCACATAGTTCACGGCGCGGGCCGCAGCCACAGCCGCCAAACCCATCTGGGCGCGCATCTCGGGTGTCATGCCGGGCGCAGGGGCTTCTTCCAGAACCTTTTGGTGACGCCGCTGCACCGAACAATCGCGCTCGAACAGGTAGACATAGTTGCCGTGCATGTCGCCAAACACCTGAATCTCGATGTGGCGAGGACGCTGCACGTATTTTTCGATCAACACCGCGTCATCGCCAAAGCTGTTGATGGCTTCGCGCTTGCACGATGCCAACGCTGCGGCAAAGTCCTCGGACTTGTCCACCGCGCGCATGCCCTTGCCACCGCCGCCGGCGCTGGCCTTGATCAGCACGGGGTAGCCAATGCGGTCGGCCTCGGCCTGCAGCAGCTCCGGGGATTGGTTTGCACCGTGGTAGCCAGGTACGAGAGGCACGCCGGCCTTTTCCATCAACTGCTTGGACTCAGCCTTCAAGCCCATGGCCTTGATGGCAGACGCGGGTGGCCCGATAAAGACCAGCCCCGCCTTGGAGCAGGCCTTCGCGAACTCTTCGTTCTCGCTCAGGAAGCCGTAGCCGGGATGGATGGCCTGCGCGCCGGTGGCCTGGGCCGCAGCAATGATTTTTTCCCAACGCAGGTAGCTCTCCTTGGGTGCACTGGCACCGATGTGGATCGCCTCATCACAGGCGGTCACATGTTTTGCACCCGCATCGGCGTCGGAATACACGGCCACGGTTTTGACGGCCATGCGACGGGCGGTGGCGGCCACGCGGCAGGCGATTTCGCCACGGTTGGCAATGAGAATTTTTGTGAACATGGTTGTGGTCCTCATTACATCCTGAATAGGCCGAACTTGACATCGGGAATAGGCGCATTGAGCGTCGCAGAAAGCCCCAACGCCAGCACGCGGCGCGTGTCGGCCGGATCGATGATGCCGTCGTCCCAGATGCGGGCCGTGGCGTAGTAGGGGTGGCCTTGTTCTTCGTACTGTCGACGAATAGGAGCCTTGAAGGTTTCTTCTTCTTCCATGGTCCAGGCGCCACCCTTGGCCTCGATGCCGTCGCGGCGCACCGTAGCGAGCACGCTGGCCGCTTGCTCGCCGCCCATGACGCTGATGCGTGCATTCGGCCACATCCAGAGGAAGCGGGGTGAGTAAGCGCGACCGCACATCCCGTAGTTGCCAGCGCCAAAGCTGCCACCAATGATGACGGTGAACTTGGGCACGTTGGCCGTCGCCACGGCGGTGACCATCTTGGCGCCGTTGCGGGCGATGCCTTCGTTCTCGTACTTGCGCCCGACCATGAAACCGGTGATGTTCTGCAGGAATATCAGCGGGATTTTGCGGTGGCAGCACAGCTCGATGAAGTGAGCCCCTTTGAGCGCGGACTCACTGAACAAAATGCCGTTATTGGCGATGATGCCCACCGGCATGCCTTCAATATGTGCAAACCCAGTGACCAGCGTGGTACCAAAGCGCGGCTTGAATTCGTGAAACTCGCTGCCGTCGACAATACGGGCGATGATTTCGCGCACATCAAAAGGCTTGCGGGTGTCGGTCGGAATCACCCCGTACAACTCATCCGCTACAAATTTAGGAGCTACTGGCGCACGCAGAGCGGGGGCTAGAGCCTTCTTTTGGTTCAAGTTGGCGACTGCGGTGCGGGCAATCGACAGCGCATGCAGGTCGTTCTGCGCCAGGTGGTCCGCCACGCCCGACAGGCGCGTATGCACGTCGCCACCGCCCAGGTCTTCGGCCGTCACCACTTCGCCGGTGGCGGCCTTCACCAGCGGTGGGCCGCCTAAAAAAATCGTGCCCTGGTTCTTGACGATGATGGTCTCGTCGCTCATGGCCGGCACATAGGCGCCGCCGGCCGTGCAACTGCCCATGACGACGGCGATCTGGGCGATACCCTCGGCGCTCATATTGGCCTGGTTGAAGAAGATGCGTCCAAAGTGCTCGCGGTCGGGAAACACATCGTCCTGGTTGGGCAGGTTGGCACCGCCCGAATCCACCAGGTAGATGCACGGCAGGCGATTTTGCTGGGCAATTTCCTGGGCACGCAAATGCTTCTTGACGGTAAGCGGATAGTAGGTGCCGCCCTTCACCGTGGCATCGTTGCACACAATCACGCAGTCGACGCCGCTGACACGGCCAATGCCGGTAATTACGCCCGCGCTGGGTGCACTGTCGGTGCCGTCGCGGTCCGGGTACATGCCCATGGCCGCCAGCGGCGAGAGTTCCAGAAACGGCGTCCCGGCGTCCAGCAAATTGTGTACCCGGTCGCGGGGCAGCAGTTTGCCACGCGCCGTGTGCTTGGCCCGTGCAGCATCGCCGCCTCCCATGGCTGCCTTGTCAGTCTGTGCATTCAGATCGGCAACCAGGGCGCGCATGGCTGCAGCATT
>CANNRR010000075.1 GCA_947508055.1 Burkholderiales bacterium | reverse complement strand
TGTCGCTGTCGGCAAACACGAACAGCTCGCCGCCGCGGGCGCGCACTTCCTGCAGGTTGCTCTTGAGCTTCTCCAGCAAAGCGTCGTTGGGCGCGATCGTCACCACCGGCATCGACGAGGTCACCAGCGCCAGCGGGCCGTGCTTCAACTCACCCGCCGGGTAGGCCTCGGCGTGGATGTAGCTTATCTCCTTTAGCTTCAAGGCACCCTCAAGCGCAATCGGGTAATGCAGACCGCGCCCCAGGAACAAGGCGTTTTCTTTCTTCGCAAAGTCCTCGGCCCACGCAATGAGCTGGGGCTCAAGCGCCAGGACGGCAGCCAACGCTACGGGTAAGTGACGCAAGTTTTTGATGTGGCGCTGCTCTTCCGACGGGCTGAGGCGGCCCTTGGTTTTGGCCAGACTAAGGGTGAGCAGAAATAGCGCGGCCAACTGCGTTGTGAAAGCCTTGGTAGATGCCACACCAATCTCGACACCGGCACGCGTCACAAACGCCAGGCTGCACTCGCGCACCATGGCGCTGGTGGCCACGTTGCATATGGTCAGCGTGTGCTGCATGCCAAGCCTTTGCGCATGGCGCAGCGCTGCCAGGGTGTCGGCGGTCTCGCCAGACTGGGACAGGGTCACCACCAGTGTGTTGGGGTTGGCCACCGATTCGCGGTAACGGTACTCACTTGCGACTTCTACTTGCGTGGGAATTTTGGCAATACTTTCCAGCCAGTACTTGGCAACGCAGCCGCTGTAGTAGCTGGTACCGCAGGCCAGTATCAATACCGAATCGATGCGCCCAAACACCTGCGCTGCACTGGCGCCAAGTGGGTGGTTCAATTGCTGGTCGAATAGTTCAGGCGCGATGCATTTCAGACCGCTTAGCGTGTCTGCAATGGCCCGTGGTTGCTCAAATATTTCCTTTTGCATGTAGTGCCGGTAGGGGCCCAACTCGGCCGTTCCGCTGTGGACTTGCACTGTTTTTACCGGACGTTTCCCCGGGGCGACGGCGGTATGTGTTTTGTCGAGTAGCGTGTATTGGCCAAGCGCTATGTCGACCACGTCTCCTTCTTCCAGATAGACGATCTTGTCGGTAACCCCGCCAAGGGCCATTGCATCGCTGGCAAGAAAGTGCTCTTGCCCGTCTTTGCCAATTCCCAGAATCAGTGGCGAGCCCGCGCGTGCGCCAACCAGGCGGTGCGGCTCGTCGTTGCAAAACACGGCAATGGCATAGGCACCATGCAGTTGCACTACGGCTTCCTTGACGGCCGAAAAAAGGTCGTTGTCATACAGGCTGTCAATCAGGTGGGCCAGAACCTCGGTATCGGTCTGACTCTCAAAAACATAGCCCTTGGCTTTGAGCGATGTGCGCAACTCGTCATGATTTTCGATGATGCCGTTGTGCACCAGTGCCACCCGACCGGGCCTGCTACTGGCATCGGCACCGGGGCCATGGCTGAAATGCGGGTGCGCGTTGTGAACCACCGGCGCGCCGTGGGTGGCCCACCGGGTGTGTGCAATGCCTAGGCGTCCCTGCAAGCTGCCCTTTGCAACTTGATGAGCCAACTCTGACACGCGGGAGCTGCTGCGCACGCGCTGCAGACCACTGGACGAAGGTGACCCGGCCAAGGCAGTCTGCTGCCGGTGGACTGCGACTCCACACGAGTCATAGCCACGGTATTCGAGCCGCTCCAGCCCTTGAACCAGAACGCCAACGATATCGCGAGAGGATATGGATCCGACAATGCCGCACATGTACTTTTCTCCTTGAAGCTGTGCGCAATCTTAGAGTTCGGTTCACAAAACATGTGACCAGACTGTGAACTTCCAGCACCCATTTACGAAGGACGACGCGGGCTGACGCCGTTTGCCCGAGTTCACACTTCTGTCACGCTATTTGTGTTGAGGTCCGTAGCATCGGGCCTCATGAAATCTCGATCCACCCTCCATACAGCCGCGCGCCTGCTGTTGCTTTGCATCTCGGCAATCGCGGTCGGCTGCGCCGGTTCTTCGGGTGGGGTGCGCGCTGGTGCCAACGGGACCATTGAGAACCCAAATTTCAAGCCCATCGTCAAGCCCAGCGCGGAGATACTGCTCTCCAAAGAAGACCTGGCTTTGCTGGAAGAGTCCATTAACCCGGTTTACCGCATAGGCAGCGGTGACATTGTCAAAGTCAGCGTGTATGGCCGCTCCGAGGTCAGCGGCACGCATGTGGTCGGACCCGATGGAAAGATCAGCGTGCCACTGATTGGCGATGTCCTGCTCAATGATTTGACTCGGGAAGCAGCTCTGCAAATCATCGATGCGCAGTTGAAGTCCTATTTCACTTTGCCCAGTGTGTCGCTGTCGGTTGACCAATACACCTCCAATCAGGTCACGGTGCTGGGGCGGGTGGAGCGGGCGGGTATGCAAAAGTTTCCCCATCCGCCGACCCTGGCTGAAGTGCTGGCCAGTGCAGGGGCCATGCCGCTACTGGACAAGCAGGCGTCTCTCACGCGCTGCGCGATCATGCGCGGGCGCGACAAGCTGATCTGGGTCGACCTCAAGGGCTTGTTAAACGGTGACCCGAGCTACAACATTCGCATGAAAAAGGGCGACATCGTCTTTATTCCGGACTCATCCGACACCTCGGTCTATGTGCTGGGCTCGGTGTCCAAGCCGGGTGCATACCGCTTGACACCGCGCATGACGTTGCTGGATGTGTTGGCGCAGGCTGGCGGCCCCAATGAAGACGCTTCGCCAGAGCAAATCGGGATCTACCGGGCGGGTGCACAGCAGGTTGAAGTGATAGCCTTCAAAGACCTGGTCGATGTATCGCGCAAAGCCAACTACGCGCTCGAAGACGGCGATGTCATCTTTATTCCAAAAAGCAAATTGGGTGAATTGGGCTACCTGATGCGCCAACTGTCGCCCGCCATCTCCGTGCTGACCTTCGGTGCCACTGTCAATACGCTGCTTAAGTAGTCAACCCACCAATCAACAGGGAGTTCTTGTCGTGAATTCAACCAAACTATCAAGTGTCGATGTCTCTGTGGTGGTCATTGGGCGCAACGAGGGCCAGCGCCTGGAGCGCTGTCTGCGCTCGGTGGGTCTGGCCAACTGGGGCAGTAGCCGCCATGAGTTGATTTATGTCGACTCGCGCTCTACCGACAGCAGCGTCGCCCTAGCGCGGGCATCGGGAGCAACTGCGCTAGTGCTTGACGATGCCAGTCCATGTGCCTCCAAGGCGCGTAACCTGGGCTGGAAAGCAGCGCGTGGCCAATATGTATTGTTTCTGGACGGCGACACCGAACTGCACCCTGACTTTGTGCAACGTGCCCTGGTCACGCTGTCCGAGCCGCAGTTGTGCGCCGCCTGGGGGCACCGGCGCGAGTCCAGGCCGCAACAGTCGCTCTATACCAAACTGCTCGACCTGGACTGGATTTACCCCACGGGTCGCACCCTTTATTTTGGTGGCGACGTGCTGGTGCGCCGCGCCGCGTTGGAACAGGTGGATGGTTTTGATCCCACACTCAAAGCGGGCGAGGAACCTGAGTTGTGCGCCCGCCTGCGCGCCGCCGGTTGGGAGATTGAGCACATCGATGCACCCATGACACAACACGACCTGGCGGTCAATTCCTTCAGGGCTTACTGGTTGCGCGCCTACCGCTCCGGTATTGCCTATGCCGAGGTGGCGCAGCGCATGCGCCTTCGTGGCGATGTGCTTTGGCAGCACGAGTCGCGGCGCGACTTTCACCACGGTTTGCTGTTCGCCGCCTCGCCGGTGTTGTTGCTGGCAGCGGCGTGGCTGGAGCCGGCTGTGGCCATGACGCTGGTGGCATTGGCCTTGCTCTACCTGCTTCGCACTGCGCTACGCTGCGCCTGGAAGGCCCCCGGCCAGCGCGTGCTGTGCGCGCAGTACGCGGTGCACGCCCATTTCCAGAAAATTCCCGCGCTGTTCGGACAGATCAAATGGCGCCAAGCGGCACGCCAGCATTCTGAAATAGCGCTGGTGGACTACAAGCAAGACACCATCCGTACTGGTGGCATCAGCATCAAGGCGCTATTGGTCAGGGCACTTTCACCGCTGGCCTGGTGCCAGCGTGTGGTGGGCCAGCGCTTGCGCCGGGTCTGGAGTCTGGCGCGTTTGCAAGAGGGCATAGGTCGGCGGGTGGACCCCTCCAACGTCATCATGGGCAGCATTGAGTTACACGGCACGCGCAACATTCACCTTGGGGGCGGCGCGCTGATTTATCCCGGCGTTTATCTTGAAACCCAGGGCGCAGGCTCGATCACACTGGGCGACGGTGTTGTGCTGTCGCGCGGTGTGCATATTGTGGCGTTCGAGCGGGTGGTGCTGGGCCAGGGTTGTATGGTGGGCGAGTACACCAGCATTCGGGACGCCAATCACAAGCTGGACGCAACATCCACTCGCAGCAGCGGTCACATCAGCGCACCCATCGACATCGGCGCCAACGTGTGGATTGGCCGTGGCAGCAGTGTGCTGATGGGCGCCTGTATTGGTGCCAACAGCGTGGTTGCAGCCAATGCCGTGCTAACCAAGCCCATTGGAGCACAGCAAATTGTGGGTGGCGTGCCCGCCAAAGCACTGCGCCAGAACGCACTTTTCTACAACCTGGCCGTCTGAAAGTTGAATTAGCATGAATACCTCCTGCCCCCCAATGGCCTATTTGATAAGCCGCTACCCTGCCATTTCACACACCTTCATCCTGCGTGAAATACAGCGTCTGCGGGCTTTGGGTCACACCCTGTTCACGGCATCCATCAACCCGCCTGATCGCGCAACAGACGCCATGGAAGGCTATGAACGCCAGGAAGCCGATGACACCTTTTTCGTCAAGGCGCAGGGCTGGCTTGGGGCATTGAGCGCCATGCTGTATTGGCTGGGCCGGGCTCCCACCAAACTGATGGGCACATTGCGCCTGGGTCTGCGTCTGGGCAAAGGCGGTCACTGGTTGTATGGCGTGGCCTACACCGTGGAAGCGGCATTGGTGGCCCGCTGGATGCAACAGCATGGCCTGGCGCGCTTGCACGTGCACTTTGGCAACGCCGGCGCCACCGTAGGCGTGCTGGTGAAGCAACTGACCGACTGCCACTTGTCCTACACCATTCACGGCCCTGACGAGTTTGACGATGTACCGGGCCAGCATTTGCCGCTGAAGATGCAGCACGCCAATGATGTGGTGTGTATCAGCCAGTTTGCCAAAGGACAGTTGATGCGCATCAGCCAGCCCGAGCACTGGGCCAAGCTGCAGGTGTGTCGCCTGGGAGTGGACCCGGCGCAATTCAGCTTCGCGGTGCGTGAGGCGGGAGCTTCCACAGTCAAGCTGTTGTGCGTAGGACGCCTGTCATCGGCCAAGGCGCAAATTCTGCTGGTGCAGGCCTGCGCTACCTTGCGCGATGAAGGGCTCGATTTCGCATTGACTCTGGTGGGCGATGGCCCGGACCGCGCCCGCATTGAGCTGGCCATTGAACGCCTGCGCTTGGGGCGTCACATTCACCTGACCGGTGCCCTGAACCAGGCTGCGGTGCGCGTGCATTTTGAGCGTGCCGACATCTTTGTCCTGCCCAGTTTGGCAGAGGGGATTCCGGTGGTGCTGATGGAAGCCATGTCCAGCGGTGTACCCTGCATTTCAACGCCGGTCAACGGCATCCCCGAGCTGATTCAACATGAGCGCACCGGCTTGCTCGCCACCCCGGGGGATGTGGACAGTCTGACCGAGCAGTTGCGCCGGTTGATTCAGCAGCCCGCCCTGCGTCAGTCGTTGGCGCATGCGGCCCATATCAAGGTGCTGGCCGACTTTGACCTCAATCGCAATGTGGCGCAGCTCAGCCGGATATTCACCGGCTTTGAGCAGCCAGTGGCAGGCCACTGTGCCAAACCTGTCGGCAGGATCGCAGCGGCTCATCAACTTTGAGCGAAATAGGCCGCCAGCGCGCGCAGGGTAAGCGTAGGCCGCTATCAATTCAGGAGTGAGTTGCAGTAGAGTTATCAAGAGACCAAATTAAGACTAAACTTGGTCTTAATTTGAGCCTGGCAAACACGATGAACCTATCCACCCAAATCAAACCCATCAGCTATCTCAAAAGCCACACCGCCCAAATCGTCAAGGAACTAGCCGCGAGCCGGGAGCCCATGGTGATTACGCAAAACGGGGAGGCTACGCTGGTTGTCATGGATGTGCAGAGTTTTGAGCAGCGCGAAAACACTCTGGCACTGTTGAAAATCTTGGCGCTTGGTCAGCGGGAGATCGAACATGGCGCATTTCAGGATGCAGAGGACGTTTTTGCCCAAATCGATCGACTCGATGCGCAATGAAAACGGTCATTCTGACCTCGGCAAAAAATGATTTGCACCAGCTGCGCAGCTATTTATTGAAGAACTTTTCGCCAGATGTCTGGCAAACCACTTACGCAAAGCTGAAGGAATCCATCCGCAATCTGAGTGCATTTCCATGCCTGGGTGCCGTCACGCCGGAGCTCGCCGATATCCATATCCACCAGTACCGGCAGTTAATTTGCGGCATGAATCGCATCATTTATGAGGTACGCGGGGATACGTTGTACGTGCACGTTATCGTGGACACCCGGCGCGACCTCAGCGCGCTACTCCTGCGCCGCCTGGTACCCCCAACGCTTGGGTAGCACGAATGGCATGGATGCAACCATGCTGTCTGTCAAGTTTGGGATTTGACCATTTCCGGAAACTTTTTCCTTCGCCGGGTTGCTGCGCGCCGGGCGGCAGTTCACACTTTTGCCATGCTATTTTTCCTGAGATCTCTAGCATCAGGCCTCATGAAATTGCAATCTATCCCACCCGCTTTAGCCCTTGCGTCGCTGCGCAGCCGCATGTTTCGGGCCGCTGGCTGGCTGGTGGGGGGCAATATTTCCTCGCAGGCACTACGCTTGCTGAGCAACCTGATTCTGACCCGCTTGCTGGTGCCTGAAGCCTTTGGCCTGGTGGCGGCTGTCAACACGCTGTACTTTGCACTGGTCATGTTCTCCGACCTGGGCGTTTGGCAAAGTGTGGTCAAGAGTGAGCGCGGCTTGCAGCCCCGCTTTTTGGGTACCGCCTGGACCGTGCAACTGTTGCGCGGGGTTTTGTTGTGCGCCGTGGTGCTGCTGATTGCAGCCGGTTTTCACCTGAGCGCCGGCTCCGGTTATTTTCAGCAAGGAACGGTCTATGCCGATGCCCGCTTGCCCCCAATGATTGCGGTGTTTGGCCTGTGTGCGCTGCTGCAAGGGCTCGAGTCGATGAAGCTGGCCTGTGCGCAGCGGGCACTTCATGTAGCCTATCTGACCCGCCTGGAAGTGGCCTCCCAGGTACTTGCAACCGTCGTCACAGTCGCCCTGGCGCTGGCAACGCACTCGGTTTGGAGCCTGCTGGCCGGCACGCTGGTGGCGACCGCGACCAAAACGATTTTGAGCCACTGGTATTTGCCGGGCAAGACCTCCAGGCCGTGCTGGGACTCTTCTTGCGCGGTTGAGATTGTGGGCTTTGGCAAGTGGATATTTGTCTCCTCGGTGATCGGGTTCTTGGCTGCTCATGGCGAAAAGCTCATTTTGGGGGCGAGTCTGAGTACGGCGAGTTTCGGCATTTTTTCCATCGCCAGCACCTTGCTGCTGGCCATCATGGGGGTCTATGGCAGCCTCAATGCCCATGTCATCTTCTCGGCCTTGAGCGAGTCCTTGCGCACCGACAGTCAGACTGCGGCGCGCGTCTATACCCGGGTCCAGCAGCTCGCTGATGTCTTCTTGGGCATCATGGCGGGCGGCATTTTTATGTCAGGGCACTGGGCGGTGCAATTGTTTTATGACGCGCGCTACCAGCAGGCCGGCTGGATGTTTCAGTGGCTCGGCTTGGGCATGCTGGCCGTGCGCCACCAGGTGGTGGAGCAACTCATGTTTGCCAAAGGCCAACCGGCCTGGGTCAGTGCCAGTAATGCGCTGCGTGCCTTGAGCCTGCTGCTGCTGGTGCCCGCCGGCTATGCCTGGGGCGGTGAGCGCGGAGCCATTGCTGCCGTAGTGCTAAGCCAGTTTGTCAGTTGGCCGGTGGCGTTGTGGTTCAAGTACCGGCATGGTCTTTTGACCTGGCAGTCCGAGCGCGTCTGGTTCCCGGCCCTGGCTCTGGGCATGCTGGCCGGTTGGGCGCTGGATGCAGCGCTGAGCGCCCTCTTCAAGTAGGGGCCGACCATGCGCATTACCTTTCTGTTGCCCGCGGACAACCTGACTGGTGGCAACCGCGTGGTTGCCATCTACGCGCAGCAACTGATGGCACTGGGCCATCAGGTACTGGTGGTCACCTGCGCGCCAGATCGCCTGAGCCCCCGCGAGATGCTGCGTGCCCTGCGCAAGCGGGATTGGCAAAGCCTCAAAAACCATTTGACGCCCCCAACCGGGCACATTGCCTTGTCTGGCGTGCCGCACAAGATTTTGGAGCGCCCGCGAGCCATCACAGCAGGCGATGTGCCAGACGCCGACATCGTCATTGCCACTTGGTGGGAAACTGCGCTGTGGATGCACACCATGCCCCAGAGCAAAGGGCGCAAAGTGCATTTGATACAAGGCTACGAAATCTGGCTCGACCCCCAGGTGGTGGCGCGCGTGCATGGCGCCTTGCAACTGCCCAACCTGAAAATCGCCATCTCCTCTGACCTGAAGCACACCATTGAAGAAAAGCTTGGGCCCATCGGCATCAACGTGGTGCCCAACGCGGTTGACCTGATCCAGTTCACGGCGCCCCCGCGGGCCATGCAGGACGCGCCCACAGTCGGTTTCATTTATGCCCATGCGGCCATCAAGGGGGCCGACATCTGCAAGCGCGCTTGCGAACTGGCGCGCCAGCAGATTCCGAACCTGCAAGTGGTGGCGTTTGGGGCCGATCAGCCCTCGGCTGCCTTGCCCTTGCCCAGCGGAACCGATTACTTCTACCGCCCGCCGCAAACTCAGCTCAAAGAGATTTACGCGCGCTGCGATGCCTGGTTGTTTGGCTCGCGGCTGGACAGCTTCGGTCTGCCCATTCTGGAAGCCATGGCCTGCCACACCCCGGTGATTGCCGTGCCGGTGGGGGCAGCGCAAGATTTGCTGGGCGACGGCACTGGCGTTCTGGTGGCAAAAGAGTCGCCCGAAGCCATGGCCGCCGCCATTGTGGCAATGTGCCGGGAAACGGCCGGTGACTGGCTGGCGCGCTCCGAGCGGGCCTATGCCAAAGCCCACAGTTACTCGTGGGATGACGCAGCAACCCGCCTGCTCACCACCTTGCAGCAACCCGGAGAAGCAGCATGACCGCCATCACTCAAAGTACAGGTAGGATGCAGTTCCAGTCGGCCCGTTCAGAAGCGAGCAAAAGCAGTGCCACTTATCTACCCACCCTGGACGGCTGGCGCACAGTGGCCATTGCACTGGTGCTGTTTGCCCATGCGTCTGAGTCCCTGCTCAATGCAATCCCCGGCGCACTGCTGACCGACCTGTCGGGCTTGAAAAAGGTGGGGCTGATCGGTGTGCAACTCTTCTTTGGCTTGAGCGGTTTCCTGATCACCAGCAAGCTGCTTGAAGAAGAGCTGCGCCACGGCCAGATTTCGCTGGCCTCGTTTTACATCCGGCGCAGCTTTCGGATATTGCCAGCGGCGGTCTTCTTTCTGTCGGTGGTTGGCCTGCTCTCAGTTGCCGGGCTGTTGGACATCAGCCTGGGGCGCTGGCTTAGCACGCTACTTTTCGCGGCCAACTACACCGCGGCCGACCACAGTTGGTACGTGGGGCACTTCTGGTCCTTGGCCGTCGAGGAGCATTTCTACTTCTTGTGGCCGGCTGCCTTTTTGTTGTTGCGTGTGGGGCAGCGCAGGGTCGCACTGGTGGTCTTTCTGGCGCTAGGGGTGGCTCTGTGGCGCGCGGTAGATTTCAAGTTTCAGCTCACCGGCGCGTCGGCCGCCGCTTTTTGGGGCCGCACCGATATTCAGGCCGATGGCATTCTGTGGGGCGTATGGGTGGCCTTGCTGTACGCCGACCCCCTGTGGAAGGCGCGTTTGCACCAACTCTTTGCCGCACCGGCCAGCTGGCCTGTGCTTTGCCTGGCGCTGTTGGTGCTGGAGGCTCTGCCAGAGATGAACTGGAAGCTGAGCTTTGTGCTGATCACCGTGAAAGCCATACTGATGCCGCTGCTGATTCTTGGCACGGTCATCCACAGTAGCAAGCTGCCGGGGCGCGTTCTGGAAACACCTGTGTTTCGCTGGCTCGGGCGCTTGTCCTACAGCTTGTATCTGTGGCAGCAGTTGTTTCTGGTCTGGGCCGAAGACCGGGTGGCTGGCCTGGGCTTGCTGCAAACCTTCCCGATCAATCTGGCCGCAGTGTTTGCCTGTGCCGCCGTCAGCATGTTGCTGATCGAGACGCCGCTGATTGCCGTAGGGCACCGAATGGCCAAAAGAATCCAGCGCGCATGAAGCGCCGTCACTCTCATTTTGATAGCTTCTCACGCATGCTACACGGCCGTGTCACCTCCCAACCCAAGCACGCAAGCCATATCGTCCGAGGGATTGCTTTGTGGGCAGTACGGTAATAGCTCAATCAGATGCCGCTTAACGCCGAATCCATCGCCGCGATGATCTCGTGAGATCTTTCCCGGACGGAGGTAATTTCCCTTTTGAGCAATCGCTTGTCCAACGGTGCCGCTTCAAACGGAACCAACATCAATGACTTGCCGTTCACGGTGATAACCTGACACAGTCGGTGCGGCAAGTCGTTGGCGGCGAGCGTGGTGACTGCCAGCGGTGCGACCATGTGCGTGGCAAGCGCGCTAAGCAAGTCGCTCTGCACGTCCACCACATAGGGATAGACATCGCGCTTCGAAACGCTGGTTTTGCGCTGCAAGCCAGTCCTCTCGGGCGCAACTCGGGTTCAAACCAATACCCGCCGGAACGTTGGCTTGGGAACGATTGGCGCCATCTGTGCTCCGGGCATAAGGTTGTCTTCAGGCTTGCGGTTTTTGATGGCTTCGCCCCAACCCAGCAACAGGAACAGCATGGGCTCGGTCTGGGCGCCCATGTAGACGGTGGTGAAGGCGATGAAGCAGGTGAGGTAAATGCCTGAGAAGGTAAAACCGATGGGCGACTCGCCGGGTACTACCTTCAAGCCGAATGCCACTTGCGAAACAATGGCGTACAAAAATATGATCACAAATACAGCCGGTGCAAACACGCCGTGTTGCAACGCCATCAGGAAGAAGGCGTTGTCAATCGACTCCATGCCCCGGATGGTGGGCACGGTGGTCAGGCCCCAACCGGTCCACATTTTCTCGAATAAAAAGCCTTTGTACTGCTCGATCATGACCTTGCGGTAGAGCATGGTCTGTGCCTCGCCGCTGAGTATTTCACCTTCTTTGGGCGTGATGTAAGCGTCCAGCGCAAGCTGACCTGTGATGCCCCCCACCAGGAAGAGAGCGACCACAATCATCAGCCACTGTTTGCGGTTTTTGGCGTTGCCGACCATCACCAGCACGGCACCGGCAATGCCGCCAATCCACGGCCCGCGTGATATGGTCATCAGGGCCATGGTGATCAAGACGATGGAGATCTGGTACTTGAACGCGATGGGGAAGCGCTTGGATTGCTTCTGAATCCAGCCCAGCCAGCCGGTTTGCGCCTGGTCCCAAACCCCTTGCCACGACAGCCAGCGGTGCATGCGGTAGACCGCAATGATCATGATGCAGGCCAGAATCGGGTGCTCAAAGGTGCTGGCGGTGCGCGCAATGCCCCAGCGAATCGAGATGGAGCTGTATGAGTTGGGAAAGAGTGGGCCAAATATCTTGTAGATCGGGCTCACCCAAAATTTCGCCTCATATAAAAACATCGGGAACAAGATCAGGAATATCAGCACGAAGGTGCGCCCAGTTTCGATGTCCATACGCCGGCTGTTGATCAGGTAGCGCCCCATCAGGTAACAGCCGATCAGCGATGACAGCACATAAAAGGCATAGTTCTGGGCGTCTGAATAGCCACGGCTGAGGTAGTCCGCCACCACACGCACCACGACGTAAATCAGCAACAGGGCTTCCATCCCGCCAAACTTCATTTGCGGCAGTTTGTCGCGCAGTAGCACAAACAAAATCGGCAGAATGGCGGCCTGCATGAAGTTGGGGTCAGGCAGGCCGGGTATGTTGACCCAAAACATGAAGGGCATCAACAGAAAGAAGGGAATCCATACCTTCAAAAAGGCGGCTTCCAGACCGCGTTGTGTCAACACGCGGATGGAAATCAGCATGGCTACAAATACGACATAGCGGGTTGCATCCATAGCTTAGGGTGGGGGCTGGCTTTTCATTCGCTTTTGCAGCCATTGGGCGCGCAGCAGCTCGACTTGAAGCCGCAAGCCTGACAAGCTCATGAAGTCGCTGAACTTTTCTTTGGTCAAGGTCTCGACCATCAACTCGCGCATATAACCAGCACCCTGGAACATGGGGACGTTGTTGACAAACAGGCCCACCGCTTCGGGATCGAGCTTTTCGAGTACCCGCTTGGCGCGCGTCACCTCGCCCTTGCTGACCGATTGGGCTTCCAGCACCATGAACACCTGACCCAGCGCATCAATCAAGAGCTCAGCGTCCGCGCTGAGCAGCACCGGTGGCAGATCAATCAAGACAAAGTCGTATTGCTGTGCCCAGCTGTTGACCGCCTGCTTGAGCAGATCAAGCCGCTGCACACCAGCACCAACCTGTGTCCCAAAGCCGACCCCAGCCAGATCAACCTCCTGATGGCGGATGGTTTGCAGGATGCTGTCAACACCGGTACCACCGGCCAGCAAGTCTGAGAGGCCAAACACACCGGCGTTGAATGCCGAACTTGGCAAGAAGCTGTTTGCATCCACCACCAGCACCCGGTTGCCCAACTGCTTGAGCACTGCGGCGGTATCCAATATGACGGTAGTGGCCGCGCCCACGGTCTTTACGGAAGTGAAAGAAAAGACGTTCTTTGCGGATCGCGTCTTGTTGCGGATCAGCGTGGAGGCAAAGCGGCGGGTCTGCTCCTTTGCATAGAGCTGTGAGGGCCGGTCAACCCCTTCCAATTGCCAGCCAGCGGCCGGAATACCCATCAGCTTCTCGGCCTCGTTAACGGTGTAAATTCGTCGATCAACCAGGTCCAGTGCCACTGCTGCCGCCACCGCCAACACGGTTGCGAGCAAAAAGACGATGAGCAACAGCTTGGTTTTGCCGACGCCCATGGGCATCTCGGCGGGAAGGGCCGGTGTGACCAGTCGCACAAAGCCTATTGCACTGCTCTCGTTTTGCAAGTAGTTAAGCCGGTCGCGAACCTCTTTTTGCTCCTGCTCACGTTTGCGAATGTCGCTGGTCAGGCGCATGGCCTTTTGAAAATTGCGGGCATATTCGGTTGATTGACCTTCAATTTCTTTCAAGCGCAGCTTGATTTCTGCTTCCACTTGCTGAGTCTGGCCAACCGAAGCCACCAGGCGCGTATTCACATTGGCATAAGCAGCTTGGTCAAAGTCGGCTTCTTTGGCTTTCAGCCGGGTATTGATGGATTCATACTCCGCCAGCGCGGGCCGCTTTGCCGGGTGCTTGTCTTCAAGACCGGTCGTGTTGCGCTCCAGCTCTTCAGACCGCTTGACAACCTCATTTCTGAGCGCCTGCAAACCGTTGTCTTGCAGGCGCATTTCCATCAACGAGCGACCCAGAGAAGTGGGCGTTTCGCGTTGCTTCAAAAATGCCTGCAGGGTGGCCTCTGCGTGGGCGCGCTCAATGGATGCGGCGGTGAATTTTTCGCGCGCCTGAAACAACATGCTGTCGTAGGGGTTGATGGCGTTGTCGCCAAAAGTTGTCAGCCCCAGCAACTCGGACAGTTGCACCCGCTGCCCTTCGAGCGCGACTATTTCACCCTCCAACTTTTCGGCATTCGCCTGAAGCATTTCCAGGCGTTCGATCGAACCGAAAATTTGTTCGCTTTTGGTGGTCTCTAAAAATGAGGTGGTGACGGCGTTGACTATTTCGGACAGGGTTTCCCTCTTTGCACCTTCCAGCGCGATACGCACCATGTAGGTGTCTGGCACGGCGCGCACCATGATCTGCTTTTGCAGTTGTTCAATGTATTTGCGCTCGCTCAGGGCCTTCGGCTGAACATTCACGTTGCCATCGCGCAGTTTCTTCAAGGCGCGCTGTAAAACATCGTAGCGTTTGACCGTGCTGGAGAGGTGATTGACAAATTCGCGGTATTGCGAATTGGACTGCAACTCGACTTCCTTGTCGGTTGACAGCGTTTTCATGTAATTGGGCGCGACCTGAAACACCGACTCAGCGGCGTAGTAGCTCTGCCCCTTGATCCATGCCACCGGTAATCCCGCCAGCACCACAACCAGCCAAATGAGCGCACTGATCCGGTAGTGCTTGCGCAGGCTGAGAATTGGCTTAATGCCACGTCCTGGCAACTGACTGGTATCCATGTGGTCAATTACACTGCGGGTGCTGCCCATGAGTGTTACCAGACTGTGGCAGTTTTATGCACATGACGGACTCTGACAAATGATTGAACTTCTGCTGGCGCTGGTCACCCTTCCGGTCGCATTGCCTGCAATGTCGCTGCTGGTTTTGACTTTGGCGGCACTGCGTGCGAGGGGTAACCCCGACCCAGGTGCTTCCATTGACAACGGTCGGGCGGTACGGGTTGCGGTGCTGGTGCCGGCGCACAACGAGTCGGTCAACGTGATCCCCACCATTGATTGCCTGAAGCGCCAGCTTGGGCCCGCTGACCGTCTGCTGGTCATTGCCGACAACTGCAGTGATGACACGGCCGCGCTGGCCCGTGCGGCGGGGGCACAGGTGGTGGAGCGCCAGGATGCACATCTGCGGGGCAAGGGCTACGCGCTGGCTTTCGGGGTTGACTACTTGCGCACCGACCCACCCGATGTGGTGCTGGTGGTGGACGCCGACTGCGTAGTATCAGATGGCGCTGTAAGTTGCATAGCGCAACACTGCCATGCCGCGGGCAAACCGGTTCAGATGCTTAATTTGATGAGCAACGGTGACGGCGCGAGCCTGAAGCTGCGGGTGCTGGAATTTGCCATGCTGATGAAGAATCTGGTGCGTCCTCTGGGCACATTTCATTTGGGGCACGCCTGCCATTTGATGGGCACTGGCATGGCGCTGCCTTGGGCGCTGATGTCCACTGCCAAGTTGGCCACCGGCCACATTACCGAAGATATGAAGCTGGGCGTGGATCTGGCGGTGGCAGGTTATGCGCCCCAGTTTTTGCCACAGGTTCGGGTCAGCAGTGCTTTCCCACAAGACACCGGCGTTGCCAAGGTGCAAAAGTCCCGCTGGGAGCACGGCCACCTGGCTACTCTGATTGA
>CANNRR010000074.1 GCA_947508055.1 Burkholderiales bacterium | reverse complement strand
TTCGATGTAGCGGGCGAGCATCCGGTTCACGCCCGGGGGGGGCAGCGGCTGCATGATGCGGGTCTTGTCGGTGGCTGTGATGATGAGCCGCTCTTTCGGCGCGTTCAGCAGGTAGCCGCCGCTCTTGCCGTAGCGGATCTCGGCGATCTCGTCCAAGAAATTGGGCTGGCCCAGGTCGGTCACCCCGGCCAGCGCGCCGATGACCTTGCCCTGCCTGTCGCGGATCGGCGCGGCTATCACGATCACCGGGGACTTAAGCTGCTTGCCGATTACCGGCCGGCCGATGGAGGTCCGGCCCTCTTGGAGTGCTGCGACGATGAAGTCACGATCCAGATAGCTGACGCCGATCCGCCCAGCCGAGACCGGGACGGAGGCAACGGCCGTGCCATCAAACCCGGTGACAAAGGTGCCGCCGTTGAACATGATGGAGAGAATCGGGCGTTCTTCCAGCCCTTTTTGCAGCGCTGCCGCATGGCCAAGCAGGTTCGCGTCGAATTGGGCGGCAATGGCTTCGAGGGATCGCAGACGATCAGCCAGTCGATCATTGACATTTTGGGCGATCACGGAAACGGTGGAGAACTGCTGCTCGCCCAGCAGGTGCTGCATATCACCCTGCAACATGCGGCTGGCAAAGAACGTCAGCGCCCAGATGCTGAACACGAAAATGGCGAGCGTGAACAGGGTCACCCGCGTCTTCAGTGAGCGTTTCGGCTGAAACCTGCTGAAGTTCATATCAATATCCCCTGCGGTCTGCCCCATCGCAAAACGACGTGGGACGACTTTGTCGTGGCTGGCAATTCGATTCGCGCATCAATTTTGCCTTTCTCGTTCTCAGGCCCCCCCCCCAGTGTGTCCAGGAATGTCCATGTAACGAGAGCCTCGAACTGTTGGATCGGCACCGACCGTTTGATCAGTAATGTGACCGGTGTGAAGAGCGTCAGTCGGATTTTGAGCGACTGCCGCAGGTGCGAACTGCAATTCATTTGTGCCTCCCTTGACACTGTCATACCAGCAATTTATTCAAGACTGACCACTGACTGGTCGCCTGTCGGACGTGCTTTTGATACGCTGAGATAGAGGGGTGACGATATACCGAATTCAGCAAATAGCAATGTATTTGTTTGTCGCCAGGTTCATTGACTGGCAATTTGCCCAATTTGAGAGCCTTGGATGAAAGTCAGGTTGCGCCGCCCGGCGGGTCCACAACTTTCCCCTGACGTTCACTTGGAATGTCGGATGGCAGCAAGTCTGTCGGGCGGCAAAGACACAACCCTGTGCTCAGTCCCGCTTCACCAGCAGCAGCCCGCAGTGCTGCGGTTCACGGGTCGTCATGCTCCGTTGGCGCAAAAGAAAGAAGACGTCCTGATCGTCCGCGAAGATGAAACTGGCTGACCCAGCGGCACTCTAGCTTCTGCGAAGCTCTCCCATCCCCACGGGCAGCGCCAAGCCATGATGCGCATCAACGGCGACACCCTGCCAAGAGTTACCCACAAAGAGCAGGAGACCAACTTGTCCACGCATTGACTGTGCCGCTAAAGCAGATTGGTCGACATGGAGGCGCTGGGCGAAGCTCTGCTGTCGGGGTTGTCGAGCGCACTGGCGCTTAACAAAACTTAACGAATTGCTCCAACGAAACGATGCTACATTGAAATTGAGCGCGAAAGCGTTTGGTTTGACTGCTGGGCAATCGTCTTCTCGCCGATATGAAAATGCAAAAGGAGGTTGTGTGAAAAGGAGCAAGCGACAGCTCGAGGCCGACTCCGCTAATCGCGTGTGCATTGCCATTTCAAGTCTCGTTCATGCCAAATCAGACGCAGAAAGACAGCAAGCAAACAGATGGGTCCTGGCTTGGGAAATCTACTACGCCAAGATATGCGGGATCGATTTGAAAACCGAATATCAAAGGCAGTCTGCAACCAGTCAAAACTACCGCAGGCAAGAAAGCGTCAAGAAAGTGGAAACTTTAGCGTCGAGGCTACACCACGCTAAAGAACGCACTACGATGTCTTGGCGTGCCTTGCTTGGGATATTTCAGCGGGATGAGTCTCCTGCAAATCGATCTCAGACTGATTTTTATCTCTGCGAATCGGTGACCAGATGATCGTCAAATCCAACCCCCCCAGGCACACGGCGGAGCGGCCCGAAGGCGATGATCTGCAGTTGCTTGGTGGCGTGAGCAAGCCTGAAATGTGCATTTGCAGTTAGTGTTTTTCTAGACCTACGCTCTGTGCTATTTAGGCCAGCATGATACGATCAGTGGGAAGTCAGTTTTGATCTTCGTGATTTGAGAATGGTGCAAAAATTGCTTGCCTATTCCAAGAAGTCCTCGTGCAGGTTAGAAATGTCATCCGAAACTAAAAAAGTTGAAATCGAAAATAAGGGGTTTCAAATCAGAGTTCCCCCAGTAACGCCCTCACTGTACGAGCAAGTTTATGCGTCCATTCTTGACGCTATTTGTGGCGGTGATCTCCGGCCAGGTGACCGGATCAATCAAGATGAGCTTGCAGCCAAGCTAAATGTATCTCGTCAACCGGTCACGCAGGCACTGACTGTACTTAGGACGCAGGACTTTGTGCAAGACGCCGGACGCAGAGGTTTGGTTATCGCTCCTTTACGCAGAAGCTTTTTCGTGGCGTTATATCAGCTTCGTGAATCACTTGATCCAATGGCGGCCAGGCTCGCAGCTCGTAACAACACAAAGCTTTTTCGTGCGGACGGTCTGGAGTTGCTCGAACGTGGACGCGTTGCCCTGCAGACCGGGTCTTTAGCTGACCTTACAAGTGCAGACATGGCGTTCCACATTTGGATCTACGAGGCAGCTGGAAATCCACTACTCACTGAAATGTTAAGGATGTACTGGCACCATATGCGTCGGGCCATGATGGTGGTGGTTGATCAATCTGACGGCCGCGTCCTAGTCTGGCGCCAACACGAACAAATTGTGGAAGCCATTCTCAGTGGCAATGAGAAGCTGGCGGTGACCCTGTCAACAAAGCATATTCAGGCGGCTGCGAAACGCGTAATTCAGAGTATTCCGGAATAATTTCCTGCCGCAGCTCCGGGGATCTCAGTGCGCCTACTCGCTAGCATTTGACATCGTTGCCGACTCTAGCGCCCTACACGTTCAAGAATTCAAGGTCGATTAGGATTTTGTTCTTTATTGTTGTGGTGGTGACGGCAATGCAGACTTGTGAGCTTTTCCGAATTCCCTCGCGTATTCGCAATAGATAACCGCTGATTCACGGATTATTTGGTATTTTCGATCATCGAGACGCGACATCGGGCGGGCGGGACGGCCGCCCCACAACCAACCGCTCTCAAGCACTTGACCATAGGTGGTAATTGATCCGGCGGCAACGAGCACATCATCCATGACAACCGTACCGGCTGCCAACGTGCTCCCCATGCCAATTAGAGCCCTTGCCCCTATTGTGCAGTCCTTCAGCAGGACGTTATGTCCAACCGTGCACCCCTCCCCAATCATGATTGCTTGTTTACTGGCCCTCAGCAAGCTGTTGTCTTGCACATTGGATCGGGCACCGAGGGTCACGCCGTATACGGGAGCATCCACAACACAGCCATGCCAAAGACTGCTCATATCGCCCATGCGCAACTCACCATTTCCGGTCACTGTCGCTGCGACATAAGCGCCCGCTTCGGGCTCGGTGGTACTGGCGCATGATGCGTGAGGTGCGATGATCTGACTGTTCGTGGTACTCATCCTTGTGCTGTTGTGTAGTTCGCTGCGTTCAGCGGCAGTCACCGGTCTGACAGCAACGGCCGGTGTCCCTTCACACCATTGACCCGGTCGCATGACAGTCCTTGGGAAAACGATGGAGTCATGGGCAATGACGCAGCCGTTTCCAATTACGGCTCCATCTAGCACCGAAACGTGATCCTGAATCACACAGTCGTCACCCACGACACACCCATGCACGACAACATTTGCCCCGACGGTGACGTCGTCACCGATTGAAGTCCCGTAAACCGCGTGCGCAATGTGAACGGTGCTGTGCTCACCGATATAAAACCGGTTGCCAACATTGATCACGTGACCGTCAGCACGCAGTACGGCAAATGGTCCAAGCACGGCATCGCGGCCGATTGTCACGCGCCCGAGGATGGCACTGCCTGCGTCGCCGCGCAACGCGTGCCCCATTTGGATCGGAGAGACGCCCATGTAGGGCAACACCAGCGGAGGATTCGGGAAGAAGTTCATTTGCAGGATTCAGGTGATGCGTGACGGATCTTACAGTTGGCCATTGCGGCTCGAAGTCGTCCAGTTCTGGAAGAAGAATAAGCGCAACGCGGCCAACAATTGCATGCTACTATTAAATACGGAATACGAAGTACCGAATTTTTTAATAAAGGAGCATGCATCATGAGCAAGAATATCCGGGTGCTACTAGCCAAGGTAGGCCTCGATGGCCATGATCGTGGCGTCAAGATCGTCGCTCGCACACTTCGCGACGCCGGGATGGATGTCGTCTATACCGGGCTGCATCGTTCACCTGAAGAAGTTGTGTCGGCCGCGGTTCAAGAAGATGTCGATGTGCTGGGTGTCAGCCTACTTTCCGGCGCACATATGACCATATTCCCGAAAATAATTGCTGGCCTGAAGGGACGCGGAGTCAATGACATGATTCTGCTTGGTGGCGGTGTGATGCCCGATGAGGATGTTATCGCTCTGAAAAATATGGGTGTGCACGAGGTTCTTCTTCAAGATACGCCACCCAATCAAATCATCGCGACGATTCGGCGTCTCGTTGCCGAACGCGGCGAGCGTTGAACGATTCTGTAATCCTGTAACGGAGACCGACATGAGCAAAATGGAATCTTGGACGTGGCCACCGGAATATGACAACACGTATCAACCGGCTGCCAATAGCCGGTACTGGTTCCCGAACCGAGAGACCATGGATCCAAACGATCGCGATAAAGAGATTGTGAAGCGCCTTCGTGAGGTTTGTGATTACGCTTACAGCAGTTGCGCCTTCTATCGCAATAAGTGGGACGAAGCAAGTTTCCATCCTAGCCAAATTCGATCGCTGGAAGACTTTGAACGCCGATGTCCTGTTGTGATAAAAGCAGATTTGCGCGCCGCGCAGCAACGCACACCACCCTTTGGCGACTATCTGTGCATTCCAGACAGTGAGGTCTTCCATATTCACGGCACCTCTGGTACCACGGGACGTCCAACCTCGTTTGCCATCGGTCGGACGGATTGGAACAACATCGCAAACGCTCACGCCCGCATCATGTGGGGGATGGGCATTCGGCCCGGAGATATCATTTTCGTAGCCGCCATATTCAGCCTGTACATGGGCAGTTGGGGGGCACTAGCGGGCGCCGAGCGTCTTGGAGCCAAGGCTTTTCCGTTTGGTGCTGGCGCACCAGGTATGTCTTCGCGCGCAGTTCAGTGGCTCGACATGATGAAGCCCAAAGCCTTTTACGGAACCCCTTCTTATGCTCTGTATCTGGCAGAGACCGCACTCAAGGAGGGACTCAACCCAGCGGACTTCGGTCTGGAGCGCATGTTCTTCTCTGGCGAACCTGGCGCATCGGTCCCCGGTGTGCGCGACCGCATCATGAGTGCTTACAAATCGCACGTTTTTGACTGCGGGTCGATGGCCGAGATGACGCCATTTATGAGTGTCGCAGCGTCAGCAGAATCGTCCATGGGAATGTTGTGCTGGCAGGATGTCTGCTACACAGAGGTCTGTAACCCGAAGACATTTGAGCGCGTACCCTACGGTGAGCGTGGCACGCCGGTTTATACACATCTGGAGCGGACCTCGCAGCCGATGATCAGGTTGGTGTCGGGTGACCTCGCACTGTGGTCGAACGATAAGACAGCCTGCGGCCGCACGTACCCTAGTCTGCCGCAAGGAATTTTCGGGCGAATCGATGACATGTTTACCATTCGCGGCGAGAACGTATATCCAAGCGAGATAGATGCAGTCCTCAGCCGTCTCCCAGACTACGGCGGTGAGCACCGTATCGTTGTGAGTCGTGATGGGCTGATGGACGAACTGCTCGTGCGCATTGAGGCAACCGAGGCGCTCAGCGCGCAAGGTGCCCAGGCGCTGGAAGTTTTCCGCGAGCAAGTTGCGAACTCGGTGCGTACCCTACTTGGTCTGCGGACTTTGATCGAGGTAGTCGACCCAGGCACCTACCCGCGCACGGATTTCAAGGCGCGTCGCGTTATCGACGATCGCGAAGTCTTCAAGGAGATGGTACAACGCCTGCAATCCGGAGCGGTGTGATGGCGCAGCCAGTTTCTTCTGATTCACTTTTGCCACGCGCACTGGCAAGTGATAACGCCGCAATGGCGCGCCTCATGTCACGCGCTGAAGCGAGTTCATCCGAGTGCAGACAGGCCATGGCGCAACTTTACGCGAAGGCTGGACGCGCGCATGTAATCGGCATAACCGGTGTGCCCGGTAGCGGGAAATCGACATTGGTTTCTACGCTGACACTCAAACTGCGGGCTAGCGGCAAGCGCGTGGGCATCATTGCGGTGGATCCATCGAGTCCGTACTCAGGCGGTTCAATCATGGGGGACCGCATCCGCATGTCAGAGTTGGTTAACGACGAAGGCGTCTTCATCCGCAGCATGGCAACTCGCGGTGCGCAAGGGGGCATGGCAAGGGCCTCGCTTGAAGCTGTGGATGTGCTTGATGCAGCCGGCTTTGAGTACGTCATCATTGAGACCGTTGGCGTGGGTCAGGCCGAAGTTGAGATCGCGCGAGCTGCTCATACTGTGGTGGTGGTATCAGCCCCTGGACTTGGCGACGATATCCAGGCCATCAAGGCCGGAATTCTGGAGATTGCAGACATTCACGTTGTTAGCAAATGTGATCGGTCCGATGCCAATCGCACCATTGGCGATCTAAAAAATATGCTCACGATGGGCATGTCTCTCGTGCCAGGTGGTGGCTGGAACGCACCCGTGGTTCCTACCAGTTCTGCCAATGGGGAGGGTTTCGAAAAACTCATTGAATGTCTGGATCGCCATGGTCACTACATACGTACCACTGACGCAGGACGCCAGCGCGTACGTCGCATCGCCGAGTTTCGCATGTTAAAGACGGCAGAAGATCTGCTACATCAGCGGTTTCTGGCCGCACGCCAGAGCACGCTGGCGAATGTCTCTGAACAACTTGCTCAACGACTCATCTCCCCGTATCAGGCTGCCGAGCGTTTGCTCGACGGCGTCAACCTGGAAAAAACCTCATGAACACAAAGAAAACAAGTGCCGAACAAGATGCCATTGAAGCTCAGGTAAGAGACTGGGAGGCTAACGAAGTAGCCGGCTTCCTGGCCAAGCAGAAGGAGCGCAAGGCACAGTTTCACACCTTTGGCGGATTCCCGATCAAACGAACCTACACACCAGCGGATCTTCAGGAGACGCCGTTTGAAGAAATAGGCCTACCGGGTCGCTATCCGTTTACCCGTGGTCCCTACCCGACAATGTATCGTAGCCGCAACTGGACGATGCGTCAGATCGCTGGCTTCGGGACCGGCGAGGATACCAACAAACGCTTCAAATACCTCATCTCTCAGGGGCAAACCGGGTTGTCAACCGATTTTGACATGCCTACGCTGATGGGCTACGACTCTGACCATGCGATGTCCGAAGGCGAGGTCGGCCGTGAAGGTGTAGCGATTGACACGATGGCTGACATGGAAGCGCTGTTCGAAGACATCGATTTAGAGAAAATTTCAGTCTCGCTAACTATCAATCCTTCAGCCTGGATCCTATTGGCGATGTATGTGGCACTGGCACAGAAGCGTGGATATGACTTAAACAAGCTCTCTGGCACCATACAGGCTGACATTCTCAAGGAGTACATGGCGCAAAAGGAATATATCTTCCCGATCGCGCCATCGGTTCGTATTGTGCGTGATTGCATTACTTACAGCGCACAGAATATGAAGCGCTACAACCCGATCAATATTTCGGGCTACCACATTTCGGAAGCAGGATCTTCGCCGCTGCATGAAATCGCATTCACAATGTGTAACCTCATCACCTACGTGGAAGAGGTGAAAAAAACCGGTATGGCGGTGGATGAATTTGCACCGCGGTTGGCATTCTTTTTCGTCTGCCAGGCCGATTTCTTCGAAGAGGTCGCCAAGTTTCGAGCAGCCCGTCGAGTCTACGCCAAGATCATGCGCGATCGCTTCGGAGCAAAAAACCCGGAGTCGATGCGCCTACGCTTCCATTGCCAGACCGCTGCTGCCACACTGACTAAACCGCAGTATCAGATTAACATCGTGCGCACCGCAATTCAGGCACTTTCTGCTGTGCTTGGCGGCGCACAAAGTCTCCACACCAATGGTATGGACGAGGCCTTTTCGATTCCCACCGAGGAGGCCATGAAGATAGCACTGCGCACTCAGCAAATTATCGCTGAGGAAGTCCACGTCACCGAAGTCGTGGACCCGCTCGGAGGCTCATACTTTCTCGAACACCTTACTACTGAATATGAGCGCAAAATATTTGAAGTGATCGCTGAAGTTGAAGCCAACGGCGGCACCATCAAACTTATTGAAGAAGGATGGTTCCAACGCCATATTGCAGACTTCGCTTACGAGCAAGCACTCAATAAGCAAAGTGGCGACAAACCGGTAATCGGCGTCAATATCTACAACGAGCCTGACGAGGTGCAGGACCTGGAGACGCACCCGCACGATCCAACTGCTGAGCGACGGCAGATTGATCGATTACAAAGAATCCGTCGCGAACGCGACAACGAAAAATTATCCGCATTGCTCGACCGACTGGTTGAGGTCGCCAAGGATGATGGACAGAATATCATGCCGGTGACCATCGAGCTCGTAAAAGCTGGTGCCAGCATGGGTGACATCATAGAGCGTTTAAAGACGGTTTGGGGAACATATCGTGAAGTCGCAGTGTTCTGATCACGACGCCCAATCAAGCCACGATACCGCTACTTAAGCGAACTGACATTCGACGCCTGAAGAAAGAGGTCCTATAGGGGGCCAATGCTGATGCAGCCGAGTTTTGTTTTGAACAGCATTATGAAAAATCACGGCAAGTTGCTTCTACGCCGCATCGATCTATTCGAGCGACTAGACGCAAAACGGTCTGCGTCGTTGGAGTTGGTTTGCCAAAGAACTGCAACACGTATGAACGGATTTGAACTGCGCAGAATATTCGAGCGTGCGAGTTAATAGTGTATTTTCTAGAATACATCGAGGGAAAATAGGATTCAGGTTCCTCCATGCACTCCAAATGGATTCAGTCCTCAAGATTTTTCAGCACCATGAAGGGCGACGAATGACGTATTTTGCCGGGGTAGATATTGGTTCCATGGCTACCAAGTGCGTCATAGTAAACGCGTCAGGAGACGTCGCTGCAAGTGCAGTTGTGGCCACTGGCGCACGGGTGAGCGTGGCCGCTGACACCGCTTTGGCGGCTGCTGCAGGCGCCGGGGGCATTGACTTAGCGCAGGTGGCTCGTTCAGCAGCTACTGGTTATGGCCGCAAACGTGCCAATGCCGACTGGCAGATTACTGAGATTACTTGCCATGCGCGCGGAGCTATTCACTATTTTCCTGGAACTCGCACGGTACTTGACATTGGCGGCCAAGACACAAAAGCAATCCGCATTGGAGCCAGCGGCGAGGTAACAAACTTTGCCATGAATGACAAATGTGCAGCCGGCACAGGGCGATTTCTTGAAGTGATGGCGCGAGCTCTGGAAATTGATTTGGAGGACCTAGGCCCACTTTCCCTTCAATCATCAACGCCGCAGATTATCAGCAGCTTTTGCACCGTATTTGGCGAAACCGAGGTTATATCGCATGTTGCAAACGGCGCGGTCGTTGCAGATATCGCTCTTGGACTGCATCAAGCGATTTCGCATCGGGTAGTTGGGCTGCTCAAACGAGTCGGAGTGGAATCAGAACTGACGATGAGTGGAGGGGTATCCCGCAATATTGGAATGCGCCGAGCTTTGGAAGTGACTTTGGGAACAAGCTTTAACGTTCATCCAGATGCACAACTATTTGGTGCATTGGGGGCTGCATTGATAGGCCGCGACCGCGCCATGATTGATACACAGTGAAAGAGCCAACAATGAGCCAGGATTACTGCCAATTGCTCGAAGTCTGCAGGGACGTGACCTCCCGACCAATGGTCTATGTCTCCGATTGGAAAAGGCGAAATCCTGGCGGCAAGGCCGTAGGTTTTTTCCCTACTCATGTCCCAACCGAAATTGTCTACGCAATGGGCGGATTGCCAGTCGGACTTTGGGGCGGCGACATCGTCGTAGATAACGCCTACGCTCACATCCAGCAATTTACCTGTTCCATTGTTCGCTCAACGACCGAATATGCACTTGCCGGAAGCTACGATATTTTGGATGCAGTGCTCTTTCCGCCGATTTGCGATTCTGCCAAGTTGGTCGCGAGCATCTGGCAACTGAACCTATCGAACAAGTTTCTTGTGGATATGGTCAACCTTCCTGAACGACTGGACAGCCCCGCTTCAATTGCTTATTTAGCCGATGAACTTCGCCGAGTGACCGGTGCCCTTGAACAGCGATTCGATGTAATGGTGTCAGAAGATGCGCTGCGCGGCGCGATTATTTCTGGGAATCGGTTGAGGGCTGCGTATGAGTCCTTTTGTGCCTGGCGGCTTACGAAGATTGGCGCTGCCGTTACTCTTGTCGAAGCGTCTACCATCCTGAGGGCCGGCACAATCATGCATTGTGACGATTACTGTCCGCTTATCGAAAAACTGGTTCGCAACGTCAACGAACATCAAAATACCTTTGGGGGAGTGCCGGTAGTTGTTACCGGACTTGCATGTCAGCTACCGCATGCGGACTTTCTGGCCCTGTTTGAGACTACAGGTCTGCGGGTGCTTGAAGATGACTTGTTCCTGGGTGTGCGCGCCGCTCCCGCAGTGATATCGGATGGCGATCCATACATGAATTTGGCACAAGGCTTTGTCAAGTCTAAACCGATGGCAACACGCCATCATGGACTGATTAAGCGGCATGAACTTTTGCTGGAGCGCATCCGACACGTAAAAGCCAAGGGCGTCATATTTCTTGTGCCAAAATTTTGCGAGCCTGAATGGTTCGATCTGCGCTACCTTCAAGCGGAGACAAAGAAAGCCTCAATCCCCAGTTTAGTGATTGATTTTGAGGAAGGTCCGGGAATATCGGGTCAAGTTCAAACCCGATTGGAAGCGTTCGCAGAAACTCTCGTGGGGCAATGAAAATGAAGGCATCGCAAAAACTCGAAACCACGGCCCTTACGCAGAGCGCGATGAAGGCCTATTATGAGACAGCGCGCAACGCAAGGTCGCGAGGCAGAAAGGTTGCCTGGTCGACCGTCATGATGCCAACGGAGATCCTTTTGGCCGCTGACATTGATGTCGTGTTTCCCGAAAATCACTCTGCTACTTGCGGGGCTAAGGGACTCGGAGCAGAGTTGTGCGAATTGGCTGAAGACGCGGGTTTATCGCAGGAAACTTGCTCCTATGCCCGCTGCGATCTTGGCGTTCGTCACGGTGGTATGAGCCCCTGGGGTGGCTTGCCGATCCCTGATATTGTGTTTTGCGCAACATCAAGTTGTACAACAGTAATGAAGTGGTTTGAAGACATAGCCCGTCATTACGGCTGCGAGTTGGCAATTGTTGACATGCCATATAACTTTTCTGGCGAAATTACTGCGCACTCCGAGCAGTACATCGTCAGTCAGCTCGAAGAATGCATCGGTCAGATAGAGACGCTCACTGGTAAGACATTCAATTATGAGCGGCTTACTCAGATTATGGAGCTCTCCCACACAGCGCACGACTACTGGCGTAAGTGTTTGGAACTCGGCGCTGTAAAACCGTCGCCGATAACAATGACTGACATATTGGTCAACATGGGGCCAATTGTCTGTTTGCGCGGCACACAGGAAGCAGTCAATATTTATGAATCTCTTCATGAAGAGATAGCCCAGCGTGTCAGGATCGGTTATGTTGCGGCTGGCACGGAGAGATTTAGGTTGGTGTGGGATGGGATCCCATTTTGGTTCGCGCTCGGCTCAGTGGTTCGGCGGCTATCCGAATTGGGTGCCGTTTTAGTAGGTGCAACTTACTTTTATCACTGGGTGCGCGAAGTCGATCCTGCCGATCCTCTGCGGTCGATGGGTCGCGCCTATTGCACCGCTATTACCATGAACCAAAGTGTTGCGCACAAGATCGAAAAGATCGGCATGCTGCTCAAGCTCTATCAGGCCGACGGGCTGATTATCCATTCCAACCGTAGCTGCAAATCGGATTCCCTGGGTGCCCTTGATTTGCATCGAGACGTGGAGAAACAATTCGGTGTATCTGTCTTGATGTTGGACGGTGATCATACCGATTCGCGTGCAGTCTCCGACGCAGCGGTCCAAACCCGGATGGAAGCGTTTATCGAGGGGTTGGAACAGAAAAGATTTGGCCGCCTTCGGTTAGTTGATAAGTTATCCGTTCAATAAATAGGAGAGGCATATCGTGAGAAATCGCAACCGCAATTCACTCCACGACAGTCTTTGTCTCACAGTCAACAACTGGTGCGCGTGGCGAAGAGAAGTCGAATTTGACAGGGCTACTAGCAATCATCTGCGGGGAACAAAAACATGACGCCGCCAGTTCTTTCGGCAAATTGTTCGGCCGCGGTAATCGCGCGCTTTCTGAAAGCCCAGGGGATAAGACGTGTTTTCACGCTTTGCGGTGGACACATCATGCCGATCTTGATGCAGGTTGATGCAGTAGGCATACAGATCGTGGATGTGCGTGACGAACGTGCTGCGGTGTACATGGCACATGCACATGCCGAATTGACAGGTGAATTGGGCGTTGCGTTGGTGACCGCTGGTCCGGGTGTTACCAATGCAATGACCGGTATTGCCAACGCACATGTAGCACGGGCATCGGTTCTCGTGCTCTCTGGAACTCCGCCGCGTGCACAGGATAATCGAGGTGCGCTGCAAGACCTTCAGCATACCGAGCTAGTGCGGCCAATTACTCGTTACGCGCGAACGGTGCGCGATTCAACGCTCGTACCTCAGGAACTATCTGAGGCAGTAGCTCGTGCCTTTGGTCAGGGCGGGGAGTCAGGTCCGGTGTACCTTGACTTTCCAATTGACGTTCTTCGGGCAGAGGTTCCGCTTGCGCTGCAATTGCCCGAATACTTTGCGTCGCGTTCACGGCCATTTTTGAGTCCCGACCTGGACACTGTAGTACAGGCAATGGAGTTGCTATGGTCGGCTAAGCGGCCGTTGATCATAAGTGGGCGTGGAGCGCGCGGCGCTGGACCGGTCCTCACTACCTTACTGGATCGCTGCGGCGCAGTCTACCTTGATACCGGCGAGAGTCGTGGTCTGGTAGCCAGTGAACATCCCTCGGTTGTAGCGGCCATGCGTGGCAATGCCATGAGCGAAGCAGATGTTGTCGTAACGGTGGGGCGCCGGTTGGACTTCCAACTCGCCTACGGTTCGCCTGCGGTCTTTGGCGCTGCCCAATTCATCAGAATTGCGGACACAGCCTCGGAGCTACGCGAAAATCGCCGGGGTGTTATAGAACTATTTTCCAGCCCAGGGGCAACGCTTGCCGCAATCACGATGGCTGCGGGAAACCGGGTACCCGCGACCGATCGCGAATGGTCAAGAACATTGCGCAGCAAACACGAAAAGCGCGTGGCGAAGCTTCAAGAAACGATGCAGAGCGAAGCGCCAGACGAACAGGGTCGGATGCATCCGAATCGTCTATTGGCATCGTTGCAGCCACATTTGGCGCAAGATGCCATCCTTGTGGCAGATGGGGGCGACTTTCTCAGCTTCGCACGTGTCGGCCTATCGACCTCGACATATCTTGATCCAGGATCGTTGGGTTGCATCGGCGTTGGCACTGCGTTTGGTGTCGCCGCAAGCCTCGCGTATCCTGGGCGGCAGGTAGTTGTTGCCACCGGGGATGGTGCGTTTGGTTTCAATGCAATGGAGATCGATACTGCGGTGCGTCATCACGCGAAAGTACTTATTGTCGTGGCTAACAATGGAGCTTGGCAAATCGAAGTAAACGATCAGAATGAGTGCTACGGCAAGGTAGTTGGCACAAGACTACAGTTTGCTGACCATGCGGCGATGGCGCGGGCATTTGGGATGCATGGACAAAGGGTGGAGCGATTTGAGGATCTTGAGGCGGCGATCAAAACCGCAATGCAGAACCTTCCCGCATTGCTTGATGTTACGGTCAGCACCAACGCCCGATCATCTGATAGTCGCTCGGGTTTGGCATGGATCCCTGAACTTCAAGCGGTGGCGGCGTGGGATGACCTAGAACAGGAATGGCGCAAAAGAACGCCATAGGCGTTTACAACGGTATTTGGGATTTGATACCTCGGCGCCGATCCTGTCTAAAGTAGATTTATCGATGATGCTTTTCAAGCAACATATTTAGGAGTTCTGTATGGGCTATCGACTCAGTAAGATCACAACGAAAACCGGAGATTCAGTCAAGTTCACCGCCGGATAGCTGCCGAGCGCCAGTCGCCCCTCTTTGCCGTCGGCGTAGGTTTTCCCTCTGAACCCGGGGAACAATCGCCACCAATAGGCAATTTAGACCCGGTTGTTCCCCGGTTTTGGTTTGGCTGTCAATGTATGGCTTTGTACGCTGCTGCAATGAAGACGGTCGATTTACCAATGAATAAGGCCTCCAAGAATCTCTTCTTGGAGGCCTTTGTCAGACCTAATGGTCGAATGAGAGGATTCGAACCTCCTACCCCTTCGTCCCGAAGGAAAATTTATTGCGTACAAAGGGTCGTGGCCCAGCCTTTGCAATCAACGCAAAACGTTAAAGCGGTAGCATTTTCTGGGTGTCCGCGAGGATGCCGTGGACGCGGGACCGCCCTTGTAGTTGCTCTGTTTCCACCGACTATGGACAAAATTGCTTGTAGTCGGTGGAATGTTCCTATAATCAATATCGTATGGCATACCTCAAGTCTGATTTCATCCCTTTTCGGTCCGATTCGGGCCAAATCATTGCCAACCTCGAAGCGGCTTACGACCAATGGCATGAGGCACGACGGACCTTGGCGTCTCTGCCCACCTCGATGTTCTGGCAGCCCAAAGGCGATGTTGACTATCTCGCAGTCAAAAAAGGCGGCTACGACAGCGCTACTACGAAGGGCGTGCGCTCTGCAGAGACTGAGGCCCTGTACGACTCCTTCGTCGCTGAAAAGGAGTTGGTCAAAAAACGGGCTGCCGAAGCCGATGACCTCATAGAGCATCGCGCCCTTCAATATCGAGCTCTTCGGTTGCCGGTGATGCTGGACAAGCAGGGCGAACTCCTGCGCGCGTTGGATGTTGCCGGGCTGCTTCGATACGATCTTCTTGTTGTTGG
>CANNRR010000073.1 GCA_947508055.1 Burkholderiales bacterium | reverse complement strand
CTGTTGTCTGTTCCGCGTTAGCCCAGGAGGCCAAGAAGGTCGAAAAGAGCTTTATCCACGAGTTGAAAACCGATAAGAAGGCTCCTGCCAAGAAGGTCGAAAAGAGCTTTATCAACGAGTTGAAAACCGATAAGAAGGCTCCTGCCAAGAAGTAGTCGACTCCTTCCAGCCCTGTGACGCCAGACAAGATTCACCGAAGCAGGCATTCAAAATCGGATGTCGGGTAACGAGCGTGATGTAAACCCGCAGTGCCGCGCAAGCTGTCGACCACGAACGGCAGGTAACCGGCAGTCCAGCGAGTCGCCGTCGGCACCTATTTAATCTCGTCGATCTCGGCCTCGAGCACCCGCTCCGACGCGGTGACCGGCGGATTCTCGGCCAGCAGCGCCGTATCCAGCTTCAGCTTGATCAGGCCGTTCGCATCCGACACCAGGGTTTGGACTCCTGCCTTGGTGGCGATCTTCAAGGTTTGCTGGCCCGGCTTGGCAAAACGCAGCAGCACACCGTTGAGCTTGGGCATGAACAGGCTGAGTACCCCGGCGTGGGACTTGATCAGGGCATTGGCCTGGCCGATGCCGGCAGTGAGATCGGCGTAGCTGAACTGGGTGGCCTCGGGCAGGTTGGCGAACATGTTCATCCCCAATCCGGCCTTCTCGCCTTTGGGCATATTGGTGAACACCATCGGGTTTTCCTGGATCGCCTTGGCTGAGGGCGCGAGCTCAAAGCTGCCGTCGGCAGCCACCGTAATACGCTGCTTGCCATCGGCGTGGGCGATGGTCAGCGCCACGTCCGAGGCCTTGATATCCTTGTTCCTTGGTAACGCCCCTGTGCCGACTTACATTGCACCCCGAGCTTCTCTGTCTTAGCCAATGCCAAGCCCCTCAATTTCAAACCGCATTGCTACACGCCTTGCGAGGGGTCTACCGTTGCTGCAGCCCGATTCATTCCTACTTTTCGCTGGCCAATGCGTGCTTTGCTGAATGGCGGAAATGTGCATTGACCCATCCTTGGACTGCAGCCAACCTGTTGGGTATTGTCAGTTGACTGGGGTCACCGGAAGACCTTGCAAAGAGGCCCGGAAAAGTAGTCCGACCGGCCCAAAATTTGTCTCCCATTCGCATTTCGCTTAAACTGGTCACCTAACTAGTCAGAACAAGGGGTTTGCAATGCACACATGGCCCGTACAAGATGCCAAAGCACGATTCAGCGAGTTTCTGGACGCGTGTCTGTCCGAGGGCGCGCAGATGGTGACCCGACGCGGGACTGAGGCGGCCGTGTTGGTGCCAGTGCAAGAGTGGCGCAGACTACAGGCCGTGGCACAGCCCTCACTCAAGCAGCTCCTGCTGAGCGATGCCGCACGCATGGACATCCCCCTGCCCGCCAGAGGCCGGGCGCTGCGGCGCAAAGTCAACGCCTTGGGGTGAGCACCATGTTTTTACTGGACACCAACGTGGTTTCCGAATTGCGCAAACCGCGCCCGCACAGCGCGGTGGTAGCTTGGCTACAAGCAGTGGAGGACAAGCATCTCTACTTGTCGGCAGTCACCCTGGGAGAGATACAGGCGGGCATTGAAATGACACGCGCCCAAGACCCCGCAAAAGCGGCGGAAATTGAAACCTGGCTTGACCAGGTAGCCAAAGCCTATAACGTGTTGCCTATGGATGCTGCCGTTTTCAGACGATGGGCGCAACTGATGCACGGCAAGTCGAACACACTCTATGAAGACGCGATGATTGCAGCCACTGCGCTTCAGCACCATTTGACAGTCGTGACCCGCAATGTGGCGGACTTCAAAACGTTGGAAGTGAAGATTTTGAATCCGTTTGATGGCGCCGCCTGAAGTTCCGACCGTCTTGGCAATCTTTGCCATGCGCAGCTAAAATTGCCACATGAGCACCGTAACCATGAACATCTCCCTGACCGACGATTTGAAGGCCTTTGTGGACAGCCGCATCAAGGCGCGGGGCTACAGTTCGGCCAGTGAGTATGTGCGTGACCTGGTACGGCGCGATGAAGAGCGTGCCAGCGAGGAGCGGTTCAACCGCCTGATCGAAGAAGGCATGGAGTCACCCCTGCTTCCCGCCG
The DNA here is from genome assembly GCA_947508055.1 of Burkholderiales bacterium. Taxonomy (GTDB): domain Bacteria; phylum Pseudomonadota; class Gammaproteobacteria; order Burkholderiales; family Burkholderiaceae_C; genus Allorhodoferax. Next base: position 13,409 of record CANNRR010000073.1, on the reverse strand, counting down.
AATTTGACATCGGTGAACACCTTGCCTCCCGATCCAAGCAACGCCACGCCCAACACACCTGATGCTGCCCGTAAGACTGCGTGAGCGGGCGCTGGACGACTTGGACGCAGCGGCGGCCTACTACGACGAGCATGCCGCTCACATGACGCCGCCATTTATCGATGCCTTTTTGACTGCAAAAACACACATCGCGCATCATCCGAGAACGGGTTCCAAGAAGTACGCCAACAATCCCCGCTTAAAAGGTTTGCGATTCTGGCTGCTCACCGATTTTCCGTATGCGGTGTTTTACGTCGAGCGCGCGTCCCACATCGAAATTGTCCGCGTACTGCACCAGTCGTCCGACATCCCGCAACACCTGCAACATTGAACCCGGAACCTCATCGTGTCTTTTGCCAACGAAACCCGCCGCCGCCGCACCTTTGCCATCATTTCCCACCCGGACGCCGGTAAAACTACGCTGACTGAAAAGCTGTTGCTGTTCTCGGGCGCGATCCAGATCGCAGGGTCAGTGAAGGCCCGCAAGGCCACACGCCACGCCACGTCCGACTGGATGGAGATTGAGAAGCAGCGCGGCATCTCGGTCGCCTCCAGCGTGATGCAGATGGTCTACCGCGACCATGTCATCAACCTGCTCGACACACCCGGCCACAAAGACTTCAGCGAGGACACCTACCGCGTGCTGACCGCCGTCGACTCGGCCCTGATGGTGATCGACGCCGCCAACGGCGTGGAAGCGCAGACCCGCCGCCTGATTGAGGTCTGCCGACAGCGCGACACACCCATCATCACCTTCGTCAACAAGATGGACCGCGAAGTGCGCGAACCGCTGGACATCTTGGACGAGATCGAACGCGAACTGGGCATGCCTTGTGTGCCCATGACCTGGCCCGTGGGCCAGGGTAAATCGTTCGGCGGCATCGTCAATTTGCGCACGCAGATGATGACCGTGTTTGACGGTGGCAAAGACCGCCGCCCGCAAGACTTTGACTCCATGCCCGTGAGTGATCCGGCCGCCTTGTTGGCCCGCTTTGGTCACGAGTGGACCAGCGCCATGGACAGCATGGAGCTGGCCACCGGGGCATCCCCCGCCTGGGACCATGCCGCCTTTCTGGCCGGCAAGCAAACCCCGGTGTTCTTCGGCTCTGGCGTCAACAACTTTGGTGTGATGGAAGTGCTGGACGCACTCGTCGATCTGGCGCCATCGCCAGGCAAACGAACCAGTTCGTTTGTCGTCAACAAGCAGCCGGTGGTCAAGGAAGTGCATCCCGACGACGACGCTTTCAGCGGCGTGGTGTTCAAGGTGCAAGCCAATATGGATGCCAACCACCGCGACCGCATCGCGTTCGTGCGCGTGGCCTCGGGCAAATACACTCCGGGCATGAAGCTCAAAGTCATGCGCACCAGCAAGGAATTGCGCCCCACGTCGGTGGTGACCTTCATGAGCCAGCGCCGCGAGGCGGTGGAAGAAGCCTATGCCGGCGACATCGTTGGATTTACCACCCACGGCGGCGTGCAGTTGGGCGACACCATTACCGACGGCAGCGTCAATCTGCTCTACACCGGCCTGCCCTTTTTCGCGCCCGAAATGTTCATGACCGTGGTGCTGCGCAACCCGCTGCGCACCAAGCAGTTGCAGCAGGGGCTGGCCCAGTTGGGGGAAGAAGGTGCCATCCAGGTGTTCCGCCCCGAGGTCGGTGGCAACATGCTGCTGGGTGCTGTGGGTCAGCTGCAATTTGAAGTGGTGCAGCACCGCCTGAAAGGTGAGTACGACGCCGACATCCGACTGGAAGGCTGCCAGTACACCGGCGCCCGCTGGATTACCGCCGATACGCCCCAGGAACTGAAAGCGTTTTGCGAGGCGTACCCGATGCGCATGGCGCGCGACGCGGCCAACACGCTGTCCTATCTATGCACCAGCCCCTACGACGTCCGGCTGGCGCAGGAACGTTTTCCCAAGATCCATTTCCATCCGCTGCGCGAGCATGCCGGCTTGGCACTGCAAACCGCAGGCTAATCCGGATTGCGGCGGAAACTCTTGATGTTGCCTTTAGCTGATTGGCCTGCCGCCGAGCGCCGCGCCATCGTTGGCGTGTTCACCGACATTGACGACACGCTCACCACCGATGGCGCCATCACGCCCGACGCGCTGCAGGCGCTGGCGGATTTGAAAGCGGCGGGGCTTATCGTCATCCCCATCACCGGGCGCCCCATTGGGTGGTGCGAGCCCTTCATGGTCGGTGCGACACCTTGGCCGGTCGACGCGATGGTGGCTGAAAACGGCGGAGTCGCGTTTGCGCGAGGTCCCACGGCCGGCACCACATGCCAAATCGGCCTGCAGCCCCCATTGGACGTCCGTGAGCCGCTATCAAAACTATATCAACAAGAAGCAACCATCCGCGCCAGCAACCAGATGCGGATGCAGAAAATTGCCACCCGGGTGATATTCGAAGTGCCCGGCGCATTTCTCACCCGCGACAGCGTGGGCCGCGAGACCGACATCGCCTTCGACTACAACGAATTCGCCCATTTGCCTCCTGCAACCGTGCAGCGCGTGCTGGCCATCTTGCAACGCGAAGGCATGGAAACGACGGTGAGCAGCATCCACATTCACGGCTGCTTTGGCAACTTCAACAAATGGCAAGGCGCCAACTGGATGGTGCGCGAGTTGCTGGGTCGCGATCTTGGGCAGGAACTGGATCGCTGGGTGTTTGTGGGCGACTCGGGCAACGACCAGGCCATGTTCGAGCACTTCACCCACAGTGTGGGTGTAGCCAATATCCGGCGGTTTGAGAACCAACTGACGCATTTGCCACGCTACATTGCGCCCAGCGAGCGCGGTGCCGGGTTTGCAGAGGTAGCCCACGCTGTATTGAACGTTCAATAAGTGTATTTCTGACGATCGGCCTAACTGTTGTTGTGGACTCGCCCGGCCCGCGGCTCAGGGTCAAGCCCCGGCAAACCCTTCAAGCACGTTGGCAGCGTTGATGCCCACTTCGGCCACGGCGTAACCGCCTTCGAAAACGAACGCAGTTGGTAGTGCCGCCGCTGCAATGCGCTGCCCCACGGCAGCATAGTCTGCGCTAGTCAGCGTGAAGCCAGAGATGGGGTCACCGACAAAGGTGTCCATACCCAGGGACACCACCAGCGCATCAACTCCAGACTTTTCGATGGCCTGCAGCGCGGTGTCCAGCGCCAGCGACCACACGTCAAAACCTGTACCGCGCGGCAGCGGCAGGTTGAGGTTGGTCCCCAACCCAGCGCCTGTGCCGCGCTCGTCGGCATGGCCCAGGTAGAACGGGTATTCGGTGCGCGGGTCGCCGTGGATGCTGGCAAAGAACACGTCCGGTCGGTCGTAGAAGATGGCCTGCGTACCGTTGCCGTGGTGGTAGTCGATATCGAGCAGGGCCACTTTGGCGATGCCTGAGTCGCGGAGATGCTGGGCGGCCAGAGCCGCATTGTTCAAAAAGCAGTAGCCGCCAAAAAAGTCGGCACCCGCATGGTGGCCCGGCGGGCGGCTCAGTGCAAAGGCAGCGCGGTCGCCCTGCACCAGCCGCTCTGCGGCACTGAGCGCACAATGGGCACCGGCGCGCGCCGCCACCCAGGTGCCTGCGGTGAAGGGCGTGCCCGCATCAAACGAATACAAGCCCATCTTGGCGGCAAAGTTGTCGGGCTCTATGTCCGTGCGGAAAGTGCGCGTGGGCCAGACGGAGGGCAGGATGTCTTTGTCCGCATTGGTCGCATCCAGCGCCACCCATTGCTCCCACGCGGTGGCCAGAAAGCGCAGGTAACGCGGGCTGTGGATGCGCTCCAACACCGCGTCATCAAACGCATGGGGCGGCTGCACGGTGCCTAGGCTTCGGCGCTGCAACTCGGCCAGCACGTGGTCGGCGCGTGCCGGCACTTCAAAGCACGGCACCAGCGCGCCGCGAAACATTTCGACCTTGCCCTGGTGCTGGGCGTGCAAGTGGTTGTAGAAGGTGATCATGGTGCCGGAAGTGTCACACACACGGCCAACCCGGGCTGGGCATTGCGCACCGCAAAGCTGCCGCCGTGCGCAAGCGCCACCAGCTTGCACAGGTACAGCCCCAACCCTACGCCGCCACCCTCGCGGGTGCGGGCGGTGTCGGGCCGGTAAAAGGGCTGGGCCAGGTGGGGGAGCTGGTCGTCGGGCACGCCGGGGCCGAAGTCGCGCACGGTGATCTGCACGGCGCCCTCTGCGGTTTGCGCCAGCAGCACTTGGGGCGGTTGGGCCGCGTCCGCACTGTGGCGCAACGCGTTGTCCAGCAGGTTGCGCAGCAACAGGCGCATGCGTGTGCGATCGAGTTGCAGCATGGGCAGATTGGGCTGCAAAGTTTGCGCGATGGCGGGGGCACTGATAGGTGTGCCATCGATGGCGGCCACCACCTCGGCCACCAGCACCACCAGGTCGGTTGGCTCGCGGTGCAGCGCGGCGTGCGGGCTGGCCAGCCGTTCGCTCTCCAGCAGGTCGGTCACCAGGTCGCGCATTTGGCCCAGGTCGCGCAGCAGCGCTTCGCGGCTGGGCTGCACCTCGGGTGTTTCGGGCAGCAGCTCGGTGTTGAGGCGGGCGCGGGTGAGCGGGCTGCGCAGTTCGTGGCTGATGGCCAGCAGCAGGGTGCGCTTGGCTTCGAGCATCTGATGGATATCGCCGCCCATGGTGTTGATGGTGGTGGCCAGCTCGCCCAACTCATCCGGGCGGTGCGCATGGCGCACGGGAATAGCCTGTGCAAAGTCACCCGCACCAAAGCGCAGTGCACCGGCGCGAATATCGTCCAGCGGGTGCAGCATGCGCTGCACGCGCGCGTAGGCCACAGCAGTCAGTGCCAGCAGCAGCCCCAGCGTGATCCAGCCAATAAAGCGGGGGCGGTCGTGCCAGGCCTGCACGCTCAGGCCAAAGCGGATGCGGTGGCCATCCAACGTGGTGCGCTCAAAAAAGCGCGGAGCCTCGTTGCTCCAGCTATTCGCATCGGCAGTGCTGTCGCGCCACCGGTGATCGTAATCTGGCTCATTGGGGTTGCTGCGCCAGTTGACCTGCGGGCCGCTGATGCGAATGCTCAACGGCAGACGCTGCACCAGTGCCTGGGCAGCTTCAATGCGGGGCGGGTTGCCAATTTCGGCGGCGAGTTTGTCCACATAGTCCACCACCAGCGGGCGGGCGGCATCACGCCAACCGATGGACAACGCCCTTTGCATGCCCATGACAAAGGTGGCCGCCATGGCCAGTGCCAGCAGCAAGAACAGGGCCACCAGTCGCACACGCAGGGAGTGGGCCAGCGCGTGGCGGGCGCGGCGGTGCCAGTGGACCTTTGCCCTCGCGCCTTGGGGCGGCACGGGTGCGGTCATGTGCGCACCCGTGCCAGCGCCAGCGAATAACCGGCGTTGCGCAGTGTTTTGATGCAGTCCAGCGGCTCCAGCTTCCTGCGCAAGCGGCTGACCACAATGTCCACCGCCCGGGTGTACAGCTCGGCCTCGTGCCCGCGCAGCTGGTTCAGGATGTCGTCACGGCTGAATACCTTGCCCGCATGCGCAGCCAGCAGGTGCAACAGATCAAACTCGGTGCTGGTCAACTCCAGCGTTTCGCCGTGGCGCTGCACGCTGCGCGTGGTGGCGTCGATGACCAGGCCCTCGAACACCAGTCGAGCCGGTGCAGAAATCTCTGCGCTCACAACCGGCGCCACCACCCGCCGACGCAACACGGTTTGCAACCGGGCCACCAGTTCGCGCGGCTCGAAGGGTTTGGGCACGTAGTCGTCTGCGCCCAGCTCCAGCCCAACGACCCGATCCATCACGTCACCACGCGCGGTAAGCATGATGATGGGGATGTCACTTTCCTTGCGGATGGCACGGCACAGGGCAAAGCCATCCATCTCGGGCAGCATCACATCCAGAATGGCGGCGTCCAGCCCACCCTGGCGCAGCCGCTCCAGGCCGGTGCTGGGGCGCAGGGCGCACTCCAGCACCATGTCAAAGCGCGCAAAGTAGGCCGCCAGTGGCGGACCCAATTGCGCGTCGTCGTCGATCAAAAGTATGCGGTGCATGGCACCCCGACTTTACCCGCGACGGAACCAGTGGCCACGGCCTTCCATATAGTCGCGCACCTTCTGTTGCTGCGCGGCGTTAAGGCTGTCGTAAAAGTCGGCCAGTGCGGCGATGACTTCAGGGCTCCTGGTTTGCAAAGCAGTCGTCTTTTCGGTGACGAGGGTTTGGGCGCGGGCCTTGTCAAACTTGTCACCCGCTACCAGAGCTTTCATCTCGGCACGGGGGTCTTTGGTCTGACCGATTAGCGCAGTGCGCTGCTCATAGAGCTTGTCACCCAGGGTGGCCAGGCGCTTCTTCTGGTCGTCGTTCAAGTCCAGCTTGCTGGCGGCCTTGTCGACGATTTTGTCGCGCTTCTGGGAATATTCCTCCGCGCTGAGTTGTGCGCCAAACTCGTGGTTGCGGTGGCCGCAGGCCGACAAGCCGGTCACCAGCACGGTGACACCGAAGAGGGCGAAGAGGGAGCGTTTGATCCAGCGTTTCATGGCAGTAGTTCCTGTAAAGAAAAAGGTGTTGAACAAGACTGCAATGGTGCCGGGGCACACCGCGCAGGTCATCTCTGCGCGGTATCGGTTTGTTTCGATTTGTTTCGTTACAGCTCAGAGTATTTCTTGCTGGTGCCGCGCGATTTGTCTACCGGATACTTCTCACCATTGGCCACAAACTTGCGCTGCGCTGCGGCCATCAGGTCAATGTCCAGCTTGTCGCACAGTTGCAGCAGGTAGAGAAAGACGTCGGCGGCCTCGGCTGCCACCTGGGCTTTTTTGTCGGCAGAAAGCGATTGGCTTTGCGCCTCAGTCAGCCACTGAAAATGCTCCAGCAGTTCGGCCGCCTCCACCGACAGGGCAGAGGCCAGATTCTTCGGCGTGTGAAATTGTTCCCAGTCGCGCTCCTGGGCAAAGGCGCGCAGGGCATCCACCAGGGGCTGCAAACCATTTGATGATGAAATCATGCTCTAGCCCCCGTTGGATATGCGTAACCAGCTACCATATTTATAGCACTTCAATCGGTAAATGACTACCGCGCCAACACCGCCGCCAGCGCCAAACCGATGTGCTGCCCCGTTGTACCACAGCCTCGGGCGTGTCGGCAGCCGTAACGATTGGGAGGCCAGTGCGAAGCCAATCACAACCTGTTGCTCCAATCCTGTGCAGCCCCTAAGCCCACAGGGTTTGAATCGGCAGTGCAAACAGCCGTGGCCCAAAAGGCAGGCTGACCTCGCCATCGTACAGAACCACCCCGCAGGCGAACCGATCCCCGGCAATTTCCTGAAGCTTTCTCAGGCCCCGGAAATCTTCCGTTCGCACCGTGCCAGAGGCTTTGACCTCGACCCCCACAAGCAACTCGCCTTGCTCCAGCACGATGTCAACCTCATGGTCGTCGCGGTGGCGAAAGTGGTAGAACGAGATGGGCTCAGCCTGACCACTTGCCTGACGGCGCAACTCCTGAAAAACGAAGGTTTCCAGCAATTGCCCCAAAAGTGCTCGATTGGCGTGCAACGCGGGTGCGTCCAGGCGCAACAGTGCGCTGGCCACACCGGTGTCGCCCAGGTGGAGCTTGGGTGTCTTGACCAGACGGTTGATCTGGCGCACATGCCATGGCGGTAAAAGATCCACCAGAAACACCCGCTCCAGCAAGCTCAGGTAGTCACGCACCGTTGGACGGCTCAATCCAAATGGGCTGGCAAGCTCACTCACATTGAACAGATGCGCCGTTTGCCCTGCTGCCAACTCCAGCAAACGTGGCACCACATCCAGCGCGGCGATGCGTGCCAAATCGCGCACGTCACGCTGCACCAGGGTTTGCACATAAGCCTGATACCAGGCCTTGCGCCGTGCTGGCTGACGCGTCAAGGCCGCAGGAAAACCGCCCGCCACCACAAGCTCGGCCAGCTTCAGCCCCATGCGCGTGGCGACAACAACGCCAAATTCAGCGCGGAAAAGCTGCCGCAAGAACCCCGCTGATTGCTGACGCAATTCAACTTGCGCCAAAGGGTGCAGGCGGATCACCTCGAGACGTCCGGCCAGCGAGTCAGCCAGCTTAGGCAATAGCAGCACGTCAGCAGAACCGGTGAGCAAAAATCGCCCGGGCTGTCGGTCGCGGTCCACCACCAGTTTGAGTGTTGTGAATATTTCTGGCACCCGTTGCACTTCGTCGAGCACCATTTTTGGGGGCAGATCGGCGACAAAACCCAGCGGGTCGGCACGCGCAGCACGCAACAAATTGTCATCGTCAAAGCTCAGGTAGCCAAAACCTGCCGGCTCGGCCACTCTGCGCGCCAGCGTGGTCTTGCCGCATTGCCGTGGCCCCTGTAATAACACCACTGGGGTGTCGGCCAAACTTGCTTGCAGACTGGCCTGCACCAAGCGGGGCAACACTTGGGTGATCGGTAAAACGGGCAAATTTTGCATCGGTTAATTGTAAACTTTTAGTCCGGATAATTGATGCTTTTACATTCGGTAGATTGAAACAATTGATGCGCTGATCGACCTCATGGTCCGGTGCCGCTTGTGAGGCCGTGCGATATGCCTAACCCGCTACCATATTTATAGCGTATTAATCGCTGAACCACTACCGCGCCAACACCGCAGCCAGCGCCACGCCGGTGTGCGTACCCAGCTTGACCACCGATTCAGGCGTCGCAGCTGCCACTATGCACCCGCCTGCGTTGCCGCCGTCCGGCCCCAGGTCGATGATCCAGTCGGCCTCGGCAATCACATCCAGATCATGCTCGATGACCACCACGCTATGGCCGGCGTTGACCAGCCGGTGCAACACATGGATGAGCTTTTCCACATCGGCCATGTGCAGGCCCACGGTGGGTTCGTCCAGCACATACAGCGTGTGCGGCGCCTTTTGCCCGCGCTTGCCAATGTCGTCGCGCACCTTGCTCAGCTCGGTCACCAGCTTGATGCGCTGCGCCTCGCCGCCGCTGAGCGTGGGGGACGGCTGGCCCAGCGTGAGGTAGCCCAGGCCCACGTCCTTCAGCAATTGCAGCGGATGCGCTATGACTGGCATGGCGGCGAAGAACTCAACTGCTTCATCTACTTCCATCTGCAGCACGTCGCCAATATTCTTGCCGCGCCAGGTGACGGCTTGCGTTTCGGGGTTGAAACGTGCGCCCCGGCAGGTCTCGCACAGCACCTTCACATCCGGCAAAAAGCTCATGCCAATGGTGCGAATGCCCTGCCCCTCGCATCCGGGGCAGCGACCCTCACCAGTGTTGAAGCTAAAACGGTTGGCAGCATAACCACGCGCCCGGGCCTCCAGTGTGTCGGCAAAGAGTTTGCGGATGGTGTCCCAAAAGCCGATGTAGGTGGCGGTGCACGAGCGTGGGGTCTTGCCGATGGGGGTCTGGTCCACTTCCAGCACACGGTCAACCGTTTCAAACCCGGTCACGCTTTCACAGCCGGTCCATGGGATTTGTTCGCCAGCATCCAACGCGTCGCGGCCAGCCTTGGTGCTGCGCTTTTGCACGGCTGTTTGCACATTGGTCAGCAGTACGTCGCGGGCCAGGGTTGATTTGCCGGAGCCACTGACGCCGGTGATGGCGACCAAGCGTTGCAACGGGACGTTGGCGGTGACGTTTTGCAGGTTGTGCATGGTGGCGTTGTGCACGGTTAGCCAGTCAATTCTTGGCTTCTGCGTTGTTGCTGTGCCCGTCAGTGGCTTTGAACCCTTCGCGCGCCCAGGAGCCGCGGAGGAGGCCGGTGCGCCGGGTGCCGATTTGGCGGCCGCATTTGGGCCGTATGAGGCGCCCGGCGTACCGGCCTCCTCTGCAGCGAGCTCAAAAGACGCAGCAAACGAAACCATAGCCCGCCGCAAAGCCAGAGGATGCCGCATCGCGTGCAACAAATACCGTCCCGTCTGAGACTCCACAGCGTTCTGCACATCCGCAACCGAACCTTCGGCAACCAGGCGCCCACCGCGTTTTCCAGCACTCGGCCCAATGTCGATGATGTGGTCCGCATGGCGAATGGTTTCCTCGTCGTGTTCCACCACCACCAGCGTATTTCCCTTGTCACTCAATGAACGGAGCGCGCCCAGCAGAATCTTGTTGTCCCGCGCATGCAGGCCAATGGTGGGCTCGTCCAGCACGTAACACACGCCCTGCAAATTGCTGCCCAACTGGGCGGCCAGCCGTATGCGCTGCGCCTCACCCCCGCTGAGGGTCGGCGCACCCCGGTCCAGCGTCAAATAGCCCAGCCCCACCTCTTCCAGAAACTCCAGCCGGCTCCTGATCTCAGGCACCAGGTCACGCGCAATGTCACCCTCGCGCGTCGTCATGCCGCCAATGACCTGCAGCGTCTGCACCCACTTGCGCACGTCTGTTACGGAGAGGCGTGCAATGTCGGTGATCCCCACGCCATTGAACTGCACGGCACGCGCCGTGGCGTTCAGACGTGTGGCCTGACAGGTGGGGCAATTGGCATCAATCAGGTTTTCAATGTCGGCCTCGGCAAAGATCTGCTCGCGTCCCTTGTTGTCGTCGTCCCTCACCGAATCGTCAAACACCTTGCGCTGGTCCCGGGTCAGTGCTACACCGGTACCCACGCAATCCGGGCACCAGCCGTGTTTGCTGTTGTAGCTAAACAGGCGCGGGTCAAGTTCCACATACGAGGTGGAGCACACCGGGCAAGCCCGCTTGGTGGAGAACACCTGCACGGTGCCAATGCCCGCAGCGGGTGTGCCGGCAAGCATGGCTTCACGCAAGGCATCCATGCCCGAGATCACGTGCACGACGCCCTTGCCATGGACCAGCGCCGTGGCCAGCGCCTGGCGCAGCTGCGCCTCTTGTGCGGGGTTCACGTCCAAACTGGCCACGGGCAGCTCGATGTTGTGTTCCTTGAAACGGTCAATGCGCGGGAAGCCAGTGGTGGGCAAGAAGTTTCCATCCACCCGCAAATGCGTAAATCCGCGTGGCCGTGCCCAATCCGCCAGTTCGGTGTAGACGCCCTTGCGGCCTGATACCAGGGGCGCCAGCAGGCCAATGTGTTGACCGCGAAAGTTTTTCAGCAACTGTGCCGCAATGCTGTCTGCCGATTGCGGCTCCACCGCCGCACCGTCGTGGATGCAGTGCTGCGTGCCCAACTTTACATAGAGCAGGCGCAGGAAGTGCCAGACCTCGGTGGTGGTGCCCACGGTAGATTTGCGGCCACCGCGTGACAGCCGCTGCTCGATGGCGACGGTGGGCGGAATGCCGTAGACCGCATCGACCTCGGGTCGGCCTGCCGGTTGCACGATGGAACGCGCATAGGCGTTGAGCGACTCCAGATAACGGCGCTGCCCCTCGTTAAACAAAATGTCAAACGCCAGCGTAGACTTGCCAGAGCCAGACACGCCCGTCACTACATTGAATTTGCCACGCGGAATATCCACCGAAAGCGATTTGAGATTGTGCTCCTTGGCGTTGACGATACGAATAGCGTTATCCGCCGGGGATGGGGTTGAGCCGGGTGACGATTTGACGGCCGCATTTGGGCCGTATGAGGAGCCCGGCGTGACCCCGTCCCCGGCAGCGAGCGCAACGGCCGATCCAGCAGCGCGTGCCAAGTACGCAGCGGAAGGCTCCGCCACCTCATGCACGGCCCCCATAGCTGCCGCGTACTCCCGCAGCGCCTGCCCAGTGTGTGATGTGGCGTGGAGCATCACGTCCTCCGGCGTGCCGTACGCCACCACCTCGCCGCCCGCATCACCGCCTTCAGGCCCCAAGTCGATCAGCCAGTCCGAGGCACGAATCACATCCAGGTTGTGCTCGATCACCAGCAGCGAATGCCCCGCATCCAACAGCTTGCGCAGCGCGCGCATCAGCTTGGCAATGTCATCAAAGTGCAGCCCTGTGGTGGGCTCATCCAGCATGAACAGCGTGCCACGACGCGCTACCGCCTGACGGCTGGCGGTGCTACTCCTGGCGGCTTCGGCCAGGAAACCCGCCAACTTCAAACGCTGTGCCTCGCCACCCGACAGAGTGGGCACGGGTTGCCCCAACCTGACATATTCCAGCCCAACGTCGATGATGGGTTGAAGGGCGCGGATGACATCACGGTCGCTGGCAAAAACGACGGCCGCTTCGCTAACGGTTAAGTTGAGGACATCGGCGACGTTGAAGCGTCGAATAGCGGGGAGGACGTCACTCCGATCCGGGCCACTGGGGTCAGAGCCCAATTTCGTTGGAAACTGCCCACTCCGTTGAGTTTGTTGTCCTGAATTGGGATCTGACCCCATTGTCCCTGCCGCCACTTTTCTCTCAATCGTCACTTCCAGAATTTCGGGACGGTAACGCTTTCCATCGCAATCCGGGCAGCGCAGGTAGACGTCGCTCAGGAACTGCATCTCGATGTGCTCAAAACCGGAGCCGCCGCAGGTCGGGCAGCGACCGTCACCGCCGTTGAAACTGAACTTGCTGGCGGTGTAGCCGCGCTCGCGAGACAGGTCGGCACCAGCAAACAGTTCGCGTACAGCGTCCCATGCGCCTACATAACTCGCCGGGTTGGAGCGGGCGGTTTTGCCGATCGGCGACTGGTCCACAAACACCACTTCGCTAAGCATTTCGGCACCCAGTAGACGACTGTGCACACCCGGAGTTTCGGTTGCCTTGCCAAAGTGACGCAGCAAAGCCGGGGCCAACACATCCTGCACCAGCGTGGACTTGCCCGAACCACTCACCCCCGTGATGCACACCAGGCGCTGTAACGGAATTTCTATGGTGACGTTTTTCAGGTTGTGCTCGGTAGCACCCTCCAAAATCAGGCGCGGCGTGTTCTCTGCCACCAGGCGTTTGAAGCCCATGCCGACCTGCTTGCGCCCGCCCAGGTAGGCACCGGTCAGCGTGTCGGCGCCCTTGAGTGCCGCGGTGCTGCCATCAAACACAATCTGCCCGCCCTTCTCGCCCGGGCCGGGGCCCATGTCGATCATGCGATCGGCCGCCAGCATCACCGCCGGGTCGTGCTCCACCACCACCAGCGTATTGCCCGCATCGCGCAGGCGCTGCATGGCCACGATGATGCGGTGCATGTCACTCGGGTGCAAACCAATACTGGGTTCGTCCAGCACGAACAGTGTGTTGACCAGCGAGGTGCCCAGTGCGGTGGTCAGGTTGATGCGCTGTACTTCACCGCCGCTGAGCGTGCGGCTCTGGCGGTCCAGGGTAAGGTAGCCGATGCCGACGTCGCACAGGTACTTCAAACGTGTACAAACCTCTTCCAAAAGCAATTTGAGCGTCTTGGCTTCGGCCTCTGACGTAGCAGGAGCCACGGAGGGGCTGGGCGAGGCGGGGGTGTCGGTTGCCGATTTGGCGGCCGCATTTGGGCCGTATGAGGCATCCGGCGCCCCCGCCTTGCCCAGCCCCGCTT
>CANNRR010000072.1 GCA_947508055.1 Burkholderiales bacterium | reverse complement strand
TAAGTGCATTCGAGCAGACCGAGCGCTACAAGCGAACTTGGGGTCGGATCACCGGTAGCGTAGCGGACGTGTGCTCTGACCCCAAATTTGCGTTGTGGCCGGGGGTAGATGCCCGAAGACGCTTTGTTGACATTCAGTTTCGCCAATTGCAGTCGTTCAAGTCGAGCTTGCTGCCTCGTGAACCACAATGGTATTTCGCCCTTGATCCTTGGCCTGGTACATCGCCACATCGGCCCATTTGAGGATGTCTTCCTGACTCGCTTCGTGGTTAATAAAGATGACAACACCCATACTTGCGGCACAGCGATGCTCGACCGTGCTGTCGCCTTTGCCTTCTTTCTTGATGTTTAGCAGATAGGGCTTGGACAAAGCGATACGAATTTTTTCTGCAACTATTTTGGCCTGTGACATTGATTCAACTCTGTCCATAGACAAGTCGCCGAGCAGGACCGCAAACTCATCGCCACCAAAACGTGCGACAGTGTCGTTCTCTCGCACGCTGCATTTCAGTCGTTCGGCAACCTCGATCAACAGCAAATCACCAGCCTCATGCCCATATGTGTCATTGAGTGGCTTGAAGTTGTCCAGGTCCAGAAAAAGCAGTGCAGCGTGCACTCCACTGCGCGTGCTCGCCGCCATGGTCTGAGTTAAAAAAGTCGGGTCGCGATATACTGAATGAGGCCGACTGGCCGCACCACCTTTAGGAGACCACATATGAAACGCCTATTGACAACGCTTGCAGCCACGGGACTATTGGTTTTTGCCGGTTCTGCGATTGCGGAAGAAGAATACAACCCGGTACCTGCGGGTGATGCGCAGTACAGGGAGTGTTTGGTGCGTGTCAATAAGCTGTATACCGGTGGAGACGAGAAAAGCCCGATTCCAAAGCAGAACAAGGCTCAGGCGTATTGCACCTGCCTATGGAACGAGACGCCAGACGATTTCAAGGGCAACCTGTCCAAGTTCGCCGACAGTGAGCGTGGCAAAAAGCTCGACAAGGTCTGCACCAAGTACTCCAACTGGGATTGAGGCTGCTTTAGCGCGCGGTGCTAAACATGGTACCGCGTATTTTTTTGCGGATCATTGCGCAAAGCCTCCAACCCCACAGCCGTGGCGATGCGAGCGTGAACAAGGCGACTTAGCGCATTGGCACAATCGTCTTCATCCACCGAATAGACATACAGCCTGAACGCTCATAAGAACATCCGCGTCAGCGTAATTGACGGGGATAGCTGACGCAGCAACCAGCGAATTTGCTTCTCCAAACCAGCCGTCGGTGCCGCAATGCCCAAAAGTGGGATCCTTGCCCACATGTGATTGAAGCAAATCCGTACACCAAGGAGGGACTTGGCTACCTTGGAACTTGTGCTAGATTGTTACAAATGGCAGTCTCAAACCATCAGCCTAAGCCACATACGGGACATTCATTTTTGAACGACAGCAGCCGAAAAAGTGGCTGGCTGCAGCTATAGTGCTGACCGGGCTGACGCCGGGTATGGCAACGGTTACAGCCCTCTTTTTGCTAATGCTCAGCCCCGACCACTCATGCTGAACACCGCTTTCTGAAGGAACCTGTGACCAAGTACTCCGTGATGTCTGCACTTCATTGACGCCATGAAGCGGGCACTTTTTCTCATCTTTGCGCTCGTGGCACTGCTACTGGGAGGACTGGGTGTAGTGAACGAGTTGCGCATCCTGCAGCGTGCCCATGCCTCCGCGTCATGGCCAGTGGTCAAAGGTGTCTTCCAGACGGTAAAGGCGAATAACAACAGCCCCAGGTCGACGCCAGGCAAATGGCTGGCGGTTCATTACGCATATGAGGTCAATGGCGTCAGGTACGCGAGCCACAGCCTGTGGCCGCCAGCCACACTCTCGGGCATGTCAGAAAGCGAGGTTGACCGGCTGGCGTTGCAATGGACCTCTGGAGGCCCCGCTCTCGTCAGTTATGACCCTGCTGACCATGCCGCCAGCGCAGTTCTTCCCGGCCTAGTTCCGGGGATGATCGGCAACCTTCTGCTTGCTCTGGCAGCGTTTGCAGGTGGCGCGGTGATGCTGTACCTGGAATGGCCGCGCAAGGCCAAACCACGGCCCAACACTTAGCGTCAAGTGATTGCACCTTTAGGCGTTTCAACCTCATCATGCAACGTTTCACACCATGAGAGCGCCCTCAATTCACCTGAGACGGATGTAATTCGGGAACTGAGCAATTAGATTTGAGGAACGGGGAAGAGGACGAGTAGACAAATGATGAAGAGGATCACCACTAGACCAAACCAGATCGAGTTCGATTTATTCGGGAGCGGGGTGGTATCGTTTTTTGAAGGGAGATTCCGCGTCAGCCACAAGGCGCACATGGGGAATCCCCATCCAACGGCAAAATATCCGAACCAGTAGTGCAGGCCAACTAGCAAAACGCCGTTCCCGGTTCCTAGTGGGTGCCAAATGGCGAGGATGGTCATCAAACTGTTGATAACGAGATACGGGATGAGCAAAGCGCCAAGCCCCCAGGTGACCCGTTCAGCTTTGTCAGTGGGATTGGCAACGAAGTGCTGGGCGGATTGTGGAACCCAAAAGAAACCGTAGAGCGTCCCCGCGACCCCGATCAAAATGACCGGCAATCGCACTGCCCAACTTCCATCGAAGTAAGCGATCACGGAGTTCCAATCACCCAACCGTCCGGAAGAATAAAACAATCCGTTGGTCATCAGGTATCCAAACCCTGTAAACAAGTTGAACGCCCCAAAATAGAACACGAAAAGGCGCAAGCTCGGACGAGCTTTGAGCGAAGCATTTGAAAAGAGCGCTATGCAGGCGAGGGCCAGCAAAATATTAACCACCGCCGCACTTCCGGAGATCAGCAGACTCCCTGTTGGAGATGCGCCCGCATCGTTTACCGCAAATAAGTTAAACCAAACCACTTCTGCGCCCACCAACCAAGTGGTAAGTGCGTGGACGCCTTCATGCCCCATTTGGACAAGCAAGGAGGCGGTAATGGCGATGGGAAGGGTTTGCTTGGCAGTGTTCATGTGGGTCGCCTTGATGTTCTACAGGTTGGCTTTGAACGCCTTCTCGCCATCTTCCAAGGCAACGCTCATCATATTCGTTCCGTTTCGATAGAAAGAAACGGTTTGGTTCCTGGGTGATTTCGCCAAAATTCACAAACGGCAAAGTCTCAAAAGCACTGCCCGTCAGACCATGACTTCCCCAAAATCCAGTTTTCTATCGGTATGCCCCGACCTCTTCCGTGGGTTGTGTGGGCACTCCTTGAGCAAGGCGCCATTCGCACCAACATGCGGGCCGCAGTACGCCTGCTTTCGTCCAATCAGCAGCAGTCAGTTTAATGGGTAGGGCGACAATCGCACCCCCAGCGCTTGTCAATAACCCCCGTTCCCGTTCCCGAACCCGAAACTTACGCCATGATGTTGGCAGGTCTTGGAATGACGGGTGGCATTGCTCGTCGTCGTAAACAGAAGACCACCAAGGCCTGATCAAAGGGCAATAGACAATAGACGGGAGCTTCAGCTCTATGAATCGACTGTCGGCTTCCAGCCCGCTGGAGTCATCGACGGCGTCAAATCCTATGACTCCTTGCGCCCCTTATGCAAATCTTTCCAAATGCAGAGTGTCTTTAGACTGGCGGGCGCGGCTGGATGGCTGACGTCCGGCCGGGAATCGGGGTAAATGCCCCGCCCGATGGGGGTATTTGCCCCAATTCATGGGGGCAGAATCGACTAAAGCGCGGCAAGTGCTTGATTTCATTGGGAAACCATCCCTGGCACAGCTTGTGCAATGAGTAGACAGTCGCAGCCCTTTCCGGCGCGATATTCACCCAACCACCCATGTTCAAGGAGAACCCCATGCGCCAATCCATCACCACCCGCGTCCTGCTCGCCACCGCTTTCGTCACCGCACTGGCCGCCCTGGCCCCCACCGCTGCCATGGCGCGTAACAGCGCCAGTGGTGTCGGCCATGGCCTGAAGTGCTACACCGCCGCAGTTCCGCAAGCGGACGGAACCGTCAAATACCAACGCATTTGCTACAAGGGCGCCTGATATGCACCGGTCCCTGACGGGCCGGTTGGCCCTGCGGGTCTGGCTCGCGGCGCTGGCAGGCCTGGCAGGCACCGCTGCCCTCGCGGAAACCGCGCAGCCCAGCCGTTTCAGCGTGGAAGTTGGCGTGGGGCACGAGTCCCAGTCGGCTCCGCTGATCCACATTTCCCCCGAAAGCACGGTCATTTACCTTCTCGGCCTGCAGCCCCTGGCGCGACCATGCAATGCTTGCGTTGCGTAACGCGGAGTTCAGTGGCATGCCGATTTGACTGTCCCATTTGAATGTCAGCGTCCGCGGCAAACATGAAGTCTACGACCACCTGCTGACAGGCACCCAGATGGACTTCCAGTAACCCGCCGTTCGCCAGTACCCGCTTGCGCCCCAGTGCCGAAGTAGATTCGACTTCGAAACGGTCACTGATTTTGTCAGCAATGGCTCTGGTTGAAGTACTACAAATCGTGCATTTGTTGCCAACGGTGTCGATTGACAATCATGAAAATCAGTCCAATAAATTGGCTGATCACAAGCAACTCGCAACCTAGCCTTGAACCCGCAGCTATTGGGGTCAGAGCCCTAAATGACCTGCCCTTTGGGCATCCCTTCGGGCGCTTCGCGATCATATTGGAATCCGACCCCAAAAACTGCTAGCCGCCACTTCTGAACTCCACATCGCTTTGAATCGCACCCCTAAATTGATGCTGTTTGACACACATCATGTTTGACATCGATCAGAACAGGGGTATTTTCAGTTAAGCTTTCCGGTGGTTTACCCGCGCCCATTATTTGTGCTGGTGCGGTAAGTTTTTGTCTCTTGAAATAACCAAGCTGAGGAGTCGCTTCATGGAAACTGGTGCAACTGCAGGAACGGCACAACGCATTGGCGTTCCGCGTGAGATTTTCCCCGGGGAGAAGCGTGTTGCGACGGTCCCGGAAGTGGTGGAAAAGCTGATCAAGCTTGGTTTCAAGGTCTCTGTTGAGTCTGGCGCTGGTGATCTGGCTAACTTCAGCGACGACACTTACCGTGCCGCGGGAGCCGAAATCATCGAGGGGGCAGCCACTTTGTGGGCTGCTTCGGATATCGTCTTCAAGGTGCGCGGCCCCAGCAGCGAAGAGGTCGGCCTGCTGCGCCAAGGCGGCACGCTGATCAGCTTTATCTGGCCTGCCCAAAACCCCGAATTGATGCAGCAACTCTCCGCCAGACAGGCGACCGTGCTGGCTATCGACGCGCTGCCTCGCACGCTGAGCCGGGCCCAGAAGATGGATGCGTTGACCTCACAGGCCGGAGTCGCTGGCTACCGTGCCGTGATTGAGGCCGCCAACGCTTTTGGCCGCTTTTTCAATGGTCAGATCACGGCCGCGGGCAAGGTTGCACCGGCCAAAGTATTCATTGCTGGTGCAGGCGTTGCCGGATTGGCGGCGATTGGTACCGCCGCCAGCTTGGGCGCCATCGTGCGTGCCAATGACACGCGTGCCGAAGTGGCCGACCAGGTCGTGTCCCTGGGTGGCGAATTCGTCAAGGTTGATTTTGAGGAAGAAGGCGGCGGCGGCGGCGGCTACGCCAAGGTGATGAGCGAAGGTTTCCAGCAGGCCCAGCGCGACATGTACGCCAAGCAGGCCAAGGAGGTGGACGTCATCATCACCACTGCGCTGATTCCTGGCAAGCCTGCGCCCAAGCTCATCACAGCTGAGATGGTGAAGAGCATGAAGCCCGGCAGCGTGATTGTCGACATGGCGGCCGAGCAGGGCGGCAACTGCGAACTGACCGAGCCGGGCCAGGCGGTGGTGAAGCACGGCGTGACCATTGTTGGCTACACCGACTTGGTCTCGCGCTTGGCCAAGCAATCGTCAACGCTGTACGCCAGCAACCTGTTTCGCCTTACCGAGGAACTGTGCAAGACCAAGGACGGCGTCATCAACGTCAACATGGAAGACGAGGCCATTCGCGGCCTGACCGTCACCAAGGCAGGTAGCATCACCTGGCCAGCACCGGCCCCCAAGCAAGCGGCGGCAGCGCCTACAGCAGCCAAGCCCGCTGTGGCGGCACCGGCGGCCAAAAAGGGCCATGGTCATGGCGGCGGCGACAGTGAACCCATGGCGGGCAGCAAGCTGGCTATTGTTTTCGGCGTAGCTGCGGCACTGTTCTGGCTGATTGGAGCCAGCGCTCCCCCGGCATTTTTAGGCCACTTTACGGTATTTGTGCTGGCTTGCTTCGTCGGTTACATGGTGGTGTGGAACGTCAAGCCGGCCTTGCACACCCCACTGATGAGCGTGACCAATGCCATCAGCAGCATCATCGCCATCGGCGCTCTGGTGCAGATCTCACCGATTGCTGGCGCGGCCGGGCGTCCTAATGACTGGATTAGCTGGGTGGCAGCGGCGGGCATTGTGCTAACCGCCATCAATATGTTCGGCGGCTTTGCCGTTACCCAGCGCATGCTGGCCATGTTCCGTAAATAAGGGAGACGACTCATGTCTGCAAGTTTGGCAACGGTCTCCTATATTGGAGCCACGATTCTATTTATCCTGAGCCTGGGCGGTTTATCCAACCAGCAAACCGCTTTGCGCGGAAACCTCTACGGCATGATCGGCATGACACTGGCCGTGCTAGCCACCGTGTTTGGTCCCCAGGTGACGATGTCCGGCCTGCCCTGGATCATTGGTGCCATGGTAATCGGCGGCAGCATCGGCCTTTACGCGGCGCGTACGGTGCAGATGACGCAGATGCCCGAGTTGGTGGCGCTGATGCACAGCATGGTGGGTCTTGCCGCCATGCTGGTCGGAATTGCGACCTTCATCGACCCCACAGCGTCCTTTCATGTGGTCGATGGCGTGAGCACTGCCCTGACCAACGCCGAAGAGTCCATCCACAAGATTGAAATTTATGTCGGTATATTGATTGGTGCAGTGACCTTCTCTGGCTCGATCATCGCTTTTGGCAAGTTGTCCGGTCGTATCGGTGGCAACCCACTGTTGTTACCGGGTCGCCATTGGATGAATTTACTGGGACTGCTGGTGGTGATCTGGTTTGGACGTGAGTTCATGAACGCCCACAGCATTGCCGACGGCATGACACCGCTGATCGTGATGACGGTGATTGCGCTGCTGTTTGGCATCCACATGGTGATGGCCATTGGTGGTGCGGACATGCCAGTCGTTGTGTCGATGCTCAACAGTTATTCGGGTTGGGCCGCTGCTGCGACCGGCTTTATGTTGTCCAACGACTTGCTGATCGTGACCGGCGCGCTGGTGGGCTCCAGCGGCGCGATCCTGTCCTACATCATGTGCAAGGCCATGGCGCGCAGCTTTATTAGCGTGATTGCCGGTGGATTTGGCACCGCCAGTGCCGCTCCCAAGCCAGCCGGCGGTGCGGCCCAGCCAGCGGGCGAGGTGATCCCGGTGAATGCGCTGGAGACCGCTGAATTGCTACGCGAAGCAAAAAGTGTCGTTATCGTTCCCGGCTACGGGATGGCAGTGGCACAGGCGCAGCACACGGTGTATGAAATCACCAAGTTCCTGCGTGCGAAAGGTGTCAACATCCGTTTTGGCATTCACCCCGTTGCCGGTCGCATGCCAGGCCACATGAACGTGTTATTGGCCGAAGCCAAGGTGCCCTACGACATCGTGATGGAAATGGACGAACTGAACGACGACTTTCCCAAAACCGACGTGGTCATGGTGATTGGTGCCAACGACATCGTGAACCCCGGTGCCCAGGACGACCCGACCAGCCCCATTGCCGGAATGCCGGTGCTGGAAGTCTGGAAAGCCAAGACGTCCATTGTGATGAAGCGCAGCATGGCCTCGGGCTACGCAGGCGTTGACAACCCGCTGTTCTACAAAGAAAACAACCGCATGCTGTTTGGTGATGCCAAGAAGATGCTCGATGAAGTGTTGACGGCGTTGAAAGCCTGACGGCCTTCTTTGACTAGGGAAAACACCAAGGAAGTCTGGGGTTCTTTCCTTGGGCGTTCAAAGGCAGAATAGGCGGTTACACCAACGTTGAGATAGGCAAGCATGACAGACCGCATTTGGCTTAATAGTTACCCCAAGGGCGTGGCAGCCGATATCGATGTGTCTGCATACTCGTCGTTGGTGGCGTTAATGGAGGAAAGCTTCAAGAAGTACGCCAAACGGGTGGCGTACAACTTTATGGGCAAGGACGTGACCTATGCCCAGACGGACAGCTTGAGCCAGGCGTTTGCTGCCTATTTGCAAAGCTTGGGCTTGGCCAAAGGCGACCGGGTCGCCATCATGATGCCCAACGTGCCCCAATACCCGGTGGCCGTCGCCGGAATTTTGCGTGCCGGATATGTCGTCGTGAACGTTAATCCGTTGTACACGCCGCGCGAGTTGCAGCACCAATTGAAGGATTCTGGCGCCAAGGCCATCGTCATCATTGAGAACTTTGCCACGACGTTGGAAAAGTGTATTTCGGCGACACCGGTCAAACATGTGGTGTTGTGTTCGATGGGAGATCAATTGGGTTTGCTCAAGGGCACCCTGGTCAACTACGTGGTGCGCAATGTCAAGAAAATGGTGCCTGCCTACAGTCTTCCCGATGCGGTGCGCTTCAATGCTGCTGTCGCAGCGGGAACCAAGGCTCCTTTCAAGAAACCGGAAATCAAAGCAGACGATGTTGCTGTGCTGCAATACACCGGTGGCACAACCGGTGTGTCCAAAGGTGCGGTCTTGTTGCACCGCAACGTAGTTGCCAACGTCTTGCAATCTGAAGCCTGGAACAACCCGGTGATGGGCAAAATACCGGCGGGCGAACAACCTACGGGCGTTTGCGCCCTGCCGCTCTACCATATTTTTGCTTTCACCGTGGGCATGATGCTGTCCATGCGCATGGGCGGCAAGTTGATCCTGATTCCCAATCCGCGCGATATTCCTGCTGTGCTCAAGGAACTCAGCAAGCATGTCATTCACTCATTCCCCGCTGTCAATACGCTGTTCAATGGCTTGGCGAATCACCCTGACTTCAACACCGTCGACTGGAGCCACCTCATGGTGTCAGTGGGTGGAGGGACGGCGGTGCAGAGTGGCGTCGCAAAGCTGTGGTTTGAGAAGACCGGTTGCCCTATTTGCGAAGGTTATGGTTTGAGCGAGACATCGCCCTCGGCGAGTTGCAACGTGGTTACCGCCACGGAGTACACCGGCACGATTGGCATTCCGTTGCCCAACACCTATATGAAGTTGCTGGACGATGATGGTAATGAGGTGGCAGCCGGTCAGCCTGGCGAAATTGCCATCAAAGGTCCGCAGGTGATGGCTGGTTACTGGCAGCGCCCCGATGAGACTGCCAAGGTTATGACACCTGACGGCTACTTCAAGACCGGAGACGTGGGCGTGGTGGACGAGCGCGGATTCTTCAAAATTGTGGACCGCAAGAAAGACATGATATTGGTTAGCGGCTTCAACGTCTTTCCTACTGAGTTGGAGGATGTAGTTGCCCAAATGCCTGGAGTCATGGAGTGTGCCTGTGTAGGTGTTGCCGATGCCAAGACAGGTGAGGCCGTCAAGTTGGTCATTGTCAAGAAGGACCCGAATTTGAGCGATGGGGATGTGCGCGCTTTCTGCAAGGAAAACCTTACGGGTTACAAGCAGCCTAAGGTCATAGAGTTCCGGGCCGAATTGCCAAAAACACCGGTGGGCAAGATTCTGCGCCGCGAACTGCGTGACAAGTAGTCGTTGCTACCGATTGTCGTAGTTTAGAGCTTGCCTTGGGCGACCAGTGGGATGGCTTCTATCAGCAGCCTGGTGACCTTCTTTGCATTGCCGTTGAACACGCTCAAAATCGCATCCCAACTGACCGGTTCTTCGTCAGTCTTCCAGCAATCGTAGTCCGTACTCATGGCCACCGCCGCATAGGGTATGCCAGCCTCGTTGGCGAGAGCCGCTTCGGTAGCGACGGACATGTTAACGACATCGGCACCCCAGGTTCGAAACATGCCTGACTCTGCTCGCGTTGAGAAGCGCGGCCCTTCGATAGTGACCACGGTGCCGCTGCGGTGAAATGGGATGTGGTGCTGCTCGCACAGACCGACCAAGATTGCGCGCAGACCTGGGTCAAATGGGTTCGCCATGGGCGTGTGTACCGGCTGGTGTGGCGCAAAAGTTTCATGAAAGCTCGTGGCGCGCTGTTTGGTGAAGTCGATAAACTGGTCAAGAATCACCAAATCGCCCCGTCCGATACCCTCGCGCAAAGAGCCCACCGCCGTGGTGGCCAGAATGTGCGTGCAACCGCAGTCTTTCAGCGCCTGCACGTTGGCCCGGTAATTGACGTGGGTCGGTGTGATCGTGTGTTCCCGGCCATGGCGTCCCAGCAGGATGACGTCGATACCACCGATTTTTCCGTGCTTGAGGGGGGTTGAGGGCAGGCCCCAGCGGGTAGTGATTGCCTGATCGACAGCTTGTTCCAAAATGTCCGGGTTGTCCAGGCCACTTCCGCCGATGATTCCAATTTTTGTCATGGTGCTTGTGATTTTTGTAGTTCAGTGAGCAATAACGCGTGTGTTGTGGCAACGTCTGAGCCGTAGGCCACGATGCCTTCTTCATGCCCGGCCATCGCAAACAGTACCGGAAGTATGGACTGTGCCAAAACCAGTTGGGCTACCGCGCGCGCCATGGCAGGAGTTCCGTACGGAATGTCTGCGGGCGTTGCCAATTGATTGTTGACCAACCAGTAGTCAAACAGTTTACGGCAGTGGACGTGCACCACACACTGCACCGCCGGGTTGCCGGCGTAGATGGCGCCGTGGGTCATGGCTTCCGAGGAGGCCGGCAGTGGCCCTCGTGATTGCACACGATTCTGATCCGCAAAAAACGTTTCAACCAGACAATACTGCCCACTGTGCAAGATACGAGTACCACCCGTGGCGCTGGCGGTCACGATGAATTGGTCTCCGCCAGCGCGAACACTCAGGTTGCCGTAGCCAACGCCGTCCGGGTAGACACCAATCAGCCCCAGATCAAACAGGCTGGTTCGGGCTTGATTGAGGGCGTCGAGCTGCGCGGACTCCGGGACGATGCCATCGCGTCGCTCGCTGCTGTATTTGATATAGCCGTCGTCCATGCGTGCCAATCGTTCAGCGCCGCTCGGGGAACAGCGACAGGATGCCGTCTTGTGTGGCATCGCAGATGCCGCGCTCGCAGATCAGTTGGGTGATCAGCCGCGCCGGCGTCACATCGAAGCCCCAGTTGCGCGCAGGCGTTGCTTGCGGGCAAATGCGCACGGATGCTATGTCTCCCTGCTCGGTTACACCCGCGACGTAGCGCAGTTCGGCACCATCGCGCTCCTCGATCGGGATGCTGTTCACCCCGTCGCGCAGCCCAAAGTCGAATGTCGACGACGGTAGCGCAACGTACATCGGGATGCGGTTGTCGTGAGCAGCCAGGGCCTTGAGGTAGGTCCCAATCTTGTTGGCAACATCGCCATTACCCGTTACGCGGTCGGCCCCGGTGATGACCATGTCAACCAGACCATGCTGCATCAGGTGCCCGCCGGCGTTGTCGGCAATCAAGGTGTGGGGCACACCGTGCTGGCCCAACTCCCAGGCGGTCAGGCTGGCACCCTGGTTGCGCGGTCGGGTCTCGTCGACCCACACGTGCACGGGAATGCCCGCGTCGTGCGCGGCATAGATCGGTGCGGTGGCGGAGCCGACGTCGACAAACGCCAGCCACCCCGCGTTGCAGTGGGTCAGAATGTTGACGGCTTGCCTCGGTTTGCGCAGCGCAATGGCTGATATGAGGGGCATTGCATGGACACCAATCCGGCGGCAATGATCGGCGTCCTCGTCAGCGATGGCTATGGCCTCTCGCCGGGCTATCGCGCGCCGCTCGCTATGCGATGTTCCGGTGCCCATGGCGCCCAGCATTCTGTTTACCGCCCAGGCCAGATTGGCAGCTGTCGGGCGCGTCGCCTTGAGGGCTTCGCCCGCACATTGCAGGGCATCTTCGAAGCCCGATTCTGGCGCCTCCAGGCTGGCCAAATACATGCCGTAGGCGGCACTGGCGCCAATAAGGCCCGCACCGCGCACGGTCATATCACGAATTGCATGGCAAGCGTCCTCGACACTGGCAAGGTCAGTGATTTCAAAAATGTGGGGAAGCCGGACCTGGTTGATCACTTGCACGATTCGCTCATCGCCCGGCTTCAGCCAGATTGTTCGATAGGGATGCCCGTTGACGTTCATCTGCGTGTTGCTGCCGTCAGGCACTCACTTCAGCCAGCCACGCCGGCGGAAATACCACATGGGCACCAGTGCGCTGGCAATCATGAGTAGCAGTGCATAAGGGTATCCCCATGTCTGGGCCAGTTCGGGCATATGTTGAAAGTTCATGCCGTAGATGCTTGCAATCAGCGTGGGTGGCAACAGCGCCACGCTGGCAACCGAGAATATTTTGATGATCTTGTTCTGGTTGATGTTGATGAAGCCGACAGTGGCGTCCATCAAGAAATTGATCTTGTCGAACAGAAAAGCGGTGTGGGAGTCCAACGAGTCGATATCGCGCAGAATCTGGCGCGCCTCTTCAAACTGTTCGCCATTGAGCATTTTGCTGCGCATCATGAAACTCACGGCGCGGCGTGTGTCCATAACGTTGCGCCTGATGCGTCCATTCATGTCTTCGTGGCGTGCAATGGCGCCCAGCACTTCCGTGGCCAAGGCATCGGTCACATTACCGGACAGCACCTTGGTACTGACTTTCTCCAGCTCGTCGTAAATGCCTTCCAGCGTGTCGGCTGAATATTCGGCGTCAGCGTCAAACAATTTGAGTAACACCTCTTTGGCGTCTTCGATGAGTCCTGGTGCGCGGCGTGCACGCATACGCAACAGGCGGAAAACCGGTACATCTTCATCGTGGATCGAAAACAGCACACCTTTGCTCTTGAGCTCGTCGTTGACCTGGTTGAGGATAAAGGCCACCCGAACCGTGCGGGGTTCGTCATCATCCGCTACCAAAAAGTCGCTGCGAATGTGCAGTTCGCCGTTGTCTTCTTCGTAAAAGCGCGCCGACTCCTCAATGTCCTCGTCCATGGCGTCTTCAGGAATAGACAGCCCGTAGTACTGCTTGACCCAGCGTTTCTCTTCAACTGTTGGCGATTCGAGGTCAACCCAGATCGGGTGAAATTGTGAGAGCTCCTCCAGCGACTCGATCTCTTCCTGGAAGAGGCGGCCGTTGGCAAGCGTAAAAATATTCAGCATGGCGATTCAATCGGGGCAGATTTCAACTGTTCTTGGCGAACAATTGTGAATTGCGGAAACTTTTAAGTAATTGGAATCTGACCCCAATTAAACAGAAAGGCTACCGTTGAGGGAAATTGTCCAAAGAATGCTCTCCAAAAGTGGTGCCTCGCAAATTATCGCACCGGAGCCGGCTTCTTGGCGCGCACCGTAGCGTCTACCTGTTGGGTGTCAATATATTGCAGTGCGGCAGCAAATAGGGATTGCAATTCGGTACATTCGGGCGCATAGTAAATTCACAGCAGTCAAAAAATATTGTTAATTTTTGGTTCCTGTTCTTGCCCATCACTGACGGCAAGATTTTTAACCCGAGAGCAATTGGAGGCTATTTATGAATTTGACGATCAGCGGTCACCATCTTGAAGTTACCCCTGCCCTGCGTAGTTATGTCACGACCAAGCTAGATCGAATCATGCGACATTTTGACCAGGTGGTCGATGTCAAGGTACTCCTCACCGTAGAGAAACAGAAGGAAAAAGAACGACGGCAGCGTGCCGAGTGCAACATCCACGTTAAGGGCAGCGATATGTTTGCCGAAAGCTCCCACGAGGATTTGTATGCGGCGGTGGATGAACTGGTAGACAAACTGGACCGCCAGGTGGTGCGCCACAAAGACCGATTGCAGGACCACCATCATGGTGCCCCCAAACGACTGATGTAACCAAACCCTGGCATTGCCTATAGAAAACCGCCCGACTATCGGGCGTTTTTTTTGTGCATAATCCGCTCACACCATGAACCGAATAGCCCGTATCCTGCCGCCTGCACAAGTGCTGGCGCAAGTTGAAGTAACCAGTAAGAAGCGGGCCTTCGAAGAAGCCGGTTTGCTGTTTGAGAATCTGTATGGCCTGAGCCGTGCGCTGGTGACCGACAGCCTGTTTTCGCGTGAGCGATTAGGTTCGACTGGATTGGGACATGGCGTTGCCATTCCACACGGACGAATCAAGGGACTGAGGGCACCCATGGCGGCTGTATTCCAGTTGGCCAGCCCCATTGCCTTTGATGCACCCGATGAGCAGGCCGTCCGCCTGCTGATATTCTTGCTGGTTCCGGAAGCGGCCACGCAAAAACACCTTGAAATCCTGTCCGAGATTGCCGAACTGCTCAGTGATGCAGACTTGCGCGAAAAGCTGCTCACCTGCACGGATGCCAGTCAATTGCACACCCTGATTGCAGGCTGGCAATCGGCTCAATTGGCCTGATTCAGGCTCAACCAGACAAACGCTGTGAAACCAACCGTTGTCAGCGCTGACGTTTTGTTTGAGGAGTTTCGCTCCCGCTTGCACTGGGAGTGGGTGGCGGGCTTGGGCGCCTCAGAGCGGCGCTTTGACGAGGTGGCGGTTCGTGCGGCCCGCTCGGGTGCAGACCTGGTTGGCTATCTCAACTATATCCACCCCTACCGAGTACAGATTTTGGGTCAGCGTGAGATTGCTTACATCACCAGCGCCACATTAGAAGACTGTGCCCGCAGAATTGCCCGCATCGTCACACTGGAGCCCCCTGTGTTGGTGCTGGCTGACGCTCAAGTGGCGCCACAGGCCTTGCTATCGATGTGTGAGCGGGCCCAAATTCCGATGTTTTCCACCCAGGAGCCGTCATCTTTTGTGATCGACGTGCTGCGCGCTTACCTGTCCAAGCATTTTGCCGACCGATCTTCGATGCACGGCGTGTTCATGGACATTCTGGGTCTTGGGGTGCTCATTACCGGTGAGTCGGGATTGGGAAAGAGCGAGTTGGGGCTGGAGTTGATTTCCCGTGGCAACGGGCTGGTGGCCGATGACGCCGTCGACCTCTACCGTATCAACCAGACCACCATTGAAGGGCGGTGCCCGGAACTGCTTCAAAACCTGCTCGAAGTTCGGGGCATTGGGCTGCTCGATATCCGGGGCATTTTTGGCGAGACCGCGGTGCGTCGCAAAATGCGGCTCAAACTTATCGTGCATTTGGTGCGGCGGGAGACGCTCGAGCGTGAGTACGAACGCATTCCCTATGAGCCGTTGACCCAGGACATACTTGGCATTCCGGTGCGCAAAGTGGTCATTCAGGTGGTGGCGGGTCGCAATATCGCGGTGCTGGTTGAGGCGGCTGTTCGCAACACGATTTTGCAACTGCGTGGTATCGACACCTACCAGGAGTTTGTCGAGCGCCACCGCAAGGCCATGGCGCAGGGAAATTAGTTGCTGTTCGGGCAGTTGTCTTTGGTGCAGTTGGCGTACAGGCTCAACGCGTGGTCGGCGATGGCAAAACCCTTGGCCTTGGCTACGGCATTCTGGCGTTTTTCGATTTCCGCGTCATAAAACTCCTCCACTTTCCCGCAGTCAAGGCAAACCAGGTGATCGTGGTGCTGACCTTCGTTGAGTTCGTAGACCGCTTTGCCGCTTTCAAAGTGACTGCGACTCAGGATGCCTGCTTGCTCAAACTGTGTCAGCACCCGGTATACGGTTGCCAGTCCGACATCCGAGCGCTCCAGCAGCAGCACCCTGAAAACATCTTCAGCCGTCAGATGGCGCTGGCCACTGCGCTGAAAGATCTCCAGTATTTTCAGTCGAGGAATCGTGGCCTTGAGACCGGTGCTTTTCAGTTCGTTGATGTTGGTCATTGGCATCTTTCCGCCGGTATTGCTCAAGAGGGCAAGCGGTGCTCAACCGCT
>CANNRR010000071.1 GCA_947508055.1 Burkholderiales bacterium | reverse complement strand
AGCCGGTCGGCAAGTAGCAATCGATTCGGCAGATTGGTCAGCGCATCGAAGTGGGCAATGTGCTCGAGCTGGCTTTGGTGGGCTTTGATGGCGGTGATGTCGGAGAACAAAGCTACATAATTCTGTGTGACGCCATGGGGATCGCGCACCGCGCTGATCGTCAGCATTTCGGCATAGACCTCGCCGTTCTTGCGCCGGTTCCATATTTCGCCGCTCCAGTGACCCTTGACTTCCAGGTTGCGCCACAGATCGGCGTAAAACTCCGGCCCTTGCCGACCAGAATTCAGGATGCGCGGGTTCTGTCCAATGGCTTCCTCGCGGCTATAGCCGGTAATGCGGGTAAAGGCTTCGTTAACATCGACGATGATGCCCTTGGCGTCGGTGATGCTGATGCCTTCGCGGGCATGGCCAAAGACGCTGGCGGCGAGTTGAAGTCTTTCCTCAGCCTGTTTGCGCACAGTGAGGTCAACCACGAAAGCCATCACTCCCATGACCGAGCCATCCTCATTGAACAGGTTGGTGGCTCTAAACTCGGTCTGGATATTGTGCCCATCGTGGTGGCGCAGTGCAATCTCGTAAGTACGCGTTTCACGGTTGGGTACGATGCGCGCGCGCTCCTCAAAAATCCTGCCATTCTCCTCATCCGCAAACTCGACCGGGTTGCGTCCGAGCATTTCTTCAGGGGTGTAGCCGACCAGGTCACACATCCTCGGGTTCACCTCTGTAGTGCGCCGATCCGCGCCGATCATCCACACTCCCTCGGGCGCACTGTCGAACATGGTGCGGTAATGGGTCTCGCTTTGTCTCAACGCTTTCTCTGCTTGCTTGCGCTCGGTAATGTCCCGAGTTACCGATAAAAGGCATTGCTCCCCATTGACGGTCATCAATTGTGCAGACATCAATCCCGTAGAAACGTGTCCGTCCTTTGCAACAAAATGCGCTTCCATGTTTTTGCAATATCCATCGCGGTTGACAGCAGCAACAATGCGCTGGCGATCTTCTGTGTTGGCCCACAGATTTAGTTCTATGGACGTCTTTCCTACGGCCTCCTCACTGGTCCAACCCATCGTGCGGGTAAAGCCTTCGTTCACGTTTAGGTAGAGTCCATCGCGCAAGCGCGTAATGTTGATCGCATCTGGACTCACCATGAAGGCGGTGCGATAGCGTTGCTCGCTTTCTTCCAAAGTTTTCTCTGTCAGCCTGCGGCGTTGTCTGTTGACCAACAAGGCGGCAATCAATAAGGATTGGGCAGCAATGAAGACTATCCCGATGACAAGGTACCAACCGTACTGCTCCCAGAAGGTCAGTTCACGATTGACAAATATTGTGTCCGGCGGCAGTCGACTCGGATCGGCACCCCATCGGCGGATTTGTTTCCAGTCAAACATGGCTGCTGCGTTCATGTCTAAGCGGGTCACTGGCTGGCTAGCTTGGAATTTGCCGGATAGCAGGTCGAGCATTAGCTGCCCGGTTTTCTCACCTAAGCCCTTGACACTTACAACGGAGCCACCAATTCCTCCATTGCGCAGATTGAAGTCATAGAGACCGAAGACTGGAGCATTTGCCGCTTTGACCAGCATCCGCTCGACTTCATAAGCAATCGTAACCTTGCCAGCAGAGTCTCGGTTGTACTGGGTGAAGAGAATGATGGTCTGTGGCGGCAGATTGGCGACGTGCTTGAGCAACGTATCGAGTGGCATGTCGCCAGCTTCCTCAATTTCAACTTTTTCTTTGAACGGCTCGAGAATTTGAAGCGCGGAGGTAGCCACCTTCTTATCTGCGTCGCTGCGGCCTGCGACAAGAAAGACTCGCCGCGTACTGGGCAGCAGGTCAAGGGCTTTGCTCACAGTTCCCTTGATATCAAAGTTTGCCAGCACGCTAACGACCCGACGGCCACCAACCTCTTTCGCAGTTGGCATCGGTGCCTGGACTGCTATGACCGGCGCATTCGGAGCAATATCTCGTCCCGCCTCGCTGAGTATCCAATTCCTGGCCGGTTGCTGAACCGTGAGTACGAGGTCGATTTGATGCGAAGCATATTTCTTCTGAAACAATTCGTGGAGCCGCGCCGGATACAACGGATCAAAGCTTTGTCTCTCAAGGTCCAGATACTCAAAGAATAGATTGGTAGTCTGTATTCCGCCATCACTTAGGGTGGCAAGAAGCCCTTCATCAAAAACCCCTACGCCTTTTCCGCCGTGGCCATAGGAATACAGCAACAGGATATTCTTTTCAGCCGATTCCCGATTTGATTGGGGCGTTTCCTGCGCGATGGCGGTGGTAAAGACCAACCCGCACAGCAATACCACTTGCGCCAAAGAGTGCAAACCGAGTACTGTCCCAAACCATCGTTTGATGGAATCCATCTATTTGTCCCCATGTTCAACAAGTCTTATGATTACATGCTTAGGCGCATTCTATGCACGTCACCCTAAATGGGGACCATCATTACCGGGCTGTGGCAAGCTTGGCGCGCGGAGACGGGGGCTCACTTTTCATTTTCTTTGATTCCATGGTTCAACAATGGCGTCAGCCCCGTCAGAAAGATTCTTCTCCCGACATTGGTGATCGCAATACCCGTCGTTCTAATGGCTTTTTGGTTTGTCTTTGATGCGCAATCGACTGTAGTAGAGGCGACCGAAGCACGGTGAGGGGTTTCATTTTTCGCGACCCGATCCCCACCCGCTTCTACAGCTACCCTTGCGCTTTCAGCACTGGCCCGACAACGCCCTCCAGATTCGAAGTGATCGCCTTGCGGTATTCCGACACATAAAATTCCACCGCCTTGTCCTGATCCTGCTCCCCATCACTATGCGACAGGAAATTGAAAGCGTTGTAGCGACCAGCCGCAAACAGAATCGCCGCGCTGACCTCGCCATCTTTGCCATCTTCAGCCAATGCATTGGCAAGGTGGATGAACTCATCAACAAGTTTAAGGAATTCTGGTGGGTATGCCATATGGGATCTTTAAACAGATGCACCGCAGAAGTTGACTTGCAACTATTAGACATCGAAAATGCTATGCGAACAAATTTCTTGTCGAGGGAGAGCGAAATGAGCGGATACATGGCATCACAAACTGTTTTCACTGCTATCTTGTTTTGCGGTTTGACCACTATCTCGTTGGCCAATGCTGCCGATGTCAAAGAAAACACGAATTTGCAAAAAGCTGCCGTCGTTACGCCCAAAGTCACATCAAGTAGCGATAAACCGAAGGTAGTCGCTACCGACAATACGGGCGCCGCCAAGGGCAAGGAAAAGATGGGAGTTCCTGACGACAGTATTCGTGCCCCATCGAAACGGTAATGACCTGTGGTCGATCAATCGATGTGATGAATCATGTACCTACTTGACGCATTGTGTGTAGTAACTGCACTGGTCTTGTTCCTGCTTGTTCTCGTGGACATGTTCCGACGAAAGGTCTGGTGGGGCTTGGTTGGCCTGTTCACCTTCGTGCCCACTTATTACTTTGTGATCAGGCACTACCGCGGCAACCGCAAAGTCATTGCGCCGCTGTACTTTTTGGCCACGCTGTTTCCAGCGATTCACCTTTACAACGTAGCCCAGGAAGGTGAACGTCGGGTTCAACCCTTCGTGTCAGAGGTATCGCGCAAACTTGAAATCGACTGCAAGTCCACCGGCGATTTCTCAATGTCAAGCAGTAAGTCGACCTATCTCGTCTTATGTTCGCCTAGGAATCTGAACGCGGTTTCGTTCAAAGACGTGGAAGGGATGATCGCCAATTACCGGACTGCATATGCAAGCCCCATGATTCCAATCTTCAATGACAAATTGCATACCTACCCAGACGCTGCGATCAAGATCGGAATAAAGTCGCCATTGAATATGTTCGCTTGCTATGAGTTGTTCAATGGAGACATTCCCAAAGCATGGGCTACCGGGCCTGATGAACCCTGCAGCAAGTAACCCAACGCGTGCGGTCTGATTCATCCCGCCTGCTCTTGACGATGGTGGTTGGGCCGAAATATTTCCAGGTCTATAACCGCAACCGACCCAAAGGAGCCGCACACGACAGGCAACTTACGGGCTGCACAATCCACAGTTACTATCAAAACCGATTAGAAAAATCCTTTTCAAGCGCAGAAAATCCCAAGGAATATCTGAAAGTGATCGCCAGGAACAACTTGGTAGACTCGAGAGCGAAAATGAAGCACTCAAACGCGTCATCGCTCAGTTTGAGCGCAAAAGGATTGATCGTCCATCACATGCTGTCGCGACCGTGGCGTATCTTGAAGATTGGAATCCGACCCCAAAAACTGCTGGCCGCTACTTCTCAACTCTACGTCAGTTTGAATCGCACCCGTCAATTACAGGTTAATGGTCCGTGCCGCGAAAAGAGCACTCAGTCCCGGGTCACCCGGACCAACTCTTCGCGTGAAGTGATGCCGCCATTCACCAAGCGTTCCCCGTCTTCACGCATCAGGGTCATGCCACTGGCGACGGCGGCCGCACGGATGTCGGCCTCGGACGCCTGGTGGTGAATTTGCGCGCGGATGGCGTCGTTGGTTACGAGCAACTCAAACACGCCCGTGCGTCCGAGGTAGCCGGTTTGGCCGCATGCTGTGCAACCAGCGCCGTGACAGGCAGTGCATAGTTTGCGCAAGAGTCGCTGGGCCAGTACACCCAACAGCGACGAGCTGAGCAGGAAGGGCTCAATGCCCATGTCGGTCAGGCGTGTGACCGCACTGGCGGCATCGTTGGTGTGCAGCGTTGCCAGTACCAGATGGCCGGTGAGGGAGGCCTGAATGGCAATCTGCGCGGTCTCAAAGTCACGGATCTCGCCGATCATGATGACGTCCGGATCCTGGCGCAGGATGGCGCGCAGGGCCTTGGCAAAGTCCAGGTCGATCTTGGCATTGACCTGGGTTTGCCCGACGCCGGCCAGTTCGTACTCGATGGGGTCTTCCACCGTCATGATGTTCTGGCGCCGGGTGTCGAGCTTTTGCAGCGCGGCATAGAGCGTCGTGGTCTTGCCTGACCCCGTGGGTCCGGTCACCAGAATGATGCCGTGCGGCTGGGCCACCAGTTGCTCAAAGCGGTCCAGCACGTCGCCCTGCATGCCAACTGACTCCAGACTGAGCTTGCCGCCGCTCTTGTCCAGCAGACGCAGTACGGCGCGCTCGCCGTGCGCACTGGGCAGGGTGCTGACACGCACATCGACCCCGCGTGTGCCAATGCGCAAGGAGATGCGCCCGTCCTGCGGCAGGCGCTTCTCGGCAATGTCGAGATCGGCCATGATTTTGAGACGCGAGATCAGGGCGGCGTGCAGCGCGCGGTTGGGCTGCACCACATCGCGCAGCGAACCGTCGACGCGAAAGCGCACGCTGGAGTGGCGCTCATACGGCTCGATGTGGATGTCGCTGGCACCATCGCGCGCGGCTTGCGTCAGCAGCGCATTGAGCATGCGGATGATGGGTGCGTCGTCGGACGTTTCCAGCAGGTCCTCAATGGCCGGCAGTGCTTGCATCATGCGTGAGAGGTCGACATCGGCCTCCACCTCGCTGATCACGGTAGCCGCGCTGGACTCGCTTTGGGCGTAGGCCGCGCTGATGCGCTGGCGCAGCAGTTCGGCGGCTTCGGTTTGCACATGCTGCACGCCAAATTTGCGCATCACCTCACCCACCGCGCTGCTAGTCGCCTCGGACTGCAGGCCGTGCAGCCACAGCGTCAGGGTCCCATCCTGTTCTTCGAGCAGCAACTCATGGCTGCGGGCAAAGGCGTAGGGCAGGGGGTATTGCACAGGGCTGCCCATCGCTACTTCCTGGGTTGGGGCGCCACCAGGGGCAGGATGGCTGCTTCGTTGGCCGGCACCGTGCTGCTGCTTGGCGGTTGTATGCCTTGCTGCGAGGCGCGCATCATTTCGTAGCGGTCCATCGAAAGCGTGTCGGTCGCGGCAGCATCGCGCACCACCACCGGTCGCAGGAACACCATCAAATTGGTTTTCTTGCGGCTGCGGGTTTCAGACTTGAACAGATTCCCAAACAGCGGCACATCGCCCAGACCGGGGACTTTTTCCTGGTTGCCAGAGTACTCGTCCTGCAGCAATCCGCCCAGCACCACAATGGAGCCGTCGGCCACCAGAACGTTGGACTCAATCGAGCGCTTGTTGGTAGTGGGGCCGTTGGCTGAGTTGATAGTGCTGGCCTGAATCGTGGACACCTCCTGGTAGATGGTGAGTTTGACGGTGCCGTTTTCGCTGATTTGTGGTTTCACCTTGAGGGTAATGCCGACATCCTTGCGCTCGATGGTCTGGAATGGATTGACCGAGCCCGAAGTACCGCTGGCGCCAGTGTTGGTGAACTGGCCGGTCACAAAGGGCACATTCTGGGCGATGACGATCTTCGCTTCCTCGTTGTCAAGCGTCAGCAGGTTGGGTGTTGACAGAATGTTGCCGTCGCCATTGGACTGCAGGTAGCGGGCCAGAAAGCCCAGTACATACACGCCATTGGTTTGGTGGGCCACGCCAAAGTTGGCGCCAGTTGCCAGGGTTGGCGTGCCGGTTGCACCGGTCAGCGCCAGGTTGATGATGTTGGTGCCGCCGATTTTGAAATTGGTGCCCAGAATACCCACGTTGGCATCCCCGTTTTGCCCCAGTGCCCCCTGCCACTGAATGCCAAACTCGGCCGCCTTGTCGGCATTGACCTCGGCAATCAGGCTTTCCACATAAACCTGGGCCCTGCGGGCATCGAGCTTGTCGATGACGGCGCGCAATTGGCGGTACTGTGGTTCGGGCGCGGTGATGATGAGCGAATTGGTGGCCGCATCGGCCTGGATTTGTCCACCGGTTGACGGCTGGTTTGCAGTAACCGCAGCACCACCGGCCCCGGCGGGAGTCGCGGGCGTGCTACGGGCTTCGCCGGAAATAGCCGCGCGCAGTGTGGTTGCAAGCTTGGCGGCCTCTGCGTTTTTTAGATACA
This sequence comes from Burkholderiales bacterium, assembly GCA_947508055.1. Lineage (GTDB taxonomy): Bacteria > Pseudomonadota > Gammaproteobacteria > Burkholderiales > Burkholderiaceae_C > Allorhodoferax. Next base: position 9,198 of record CANNRR010000071.1, on the reverse strand, counting down.
CCACGTAAATGTTGCCGCTGGCGCTTTGTGTACCAGGCTGGTCCAGTTTGTCGATCAACGACTTGGCCAGCGCCAGGCGGGCCGGGTTGGCTGCGCGCAGGATCAGGGTGTTGGAGCGGGGCTCGGCCACCAGCGTAGTCTTGAACGACCCGTCGGCCTGCCCGCCCGAAACACCGGAAACGCCGCCGCCGGATTCGATCAGCCGCAGCACCAGTGGCGCCAGATCGACCGCAATGGCGTGCTTGAGGGAAATCACCTCCACGTCGGTAGCGTTGGAGACGTCCATCGCGGCGATGATCTGACCAATGCGCCGCAAGTTGTCGCCATAGTCGGTGATCACCAGTGAGTTGTTGCCCGGGTTGACGTTGATGGTGTTATTGGGGCTGATCAGCGGTCGCAGAATGGGCAGCAGGTTGTTGGCGTTCTCAAAGTTGAGTTTGAAAATTTGTGTTGCGATCTGGCTGCCGGTCAACTGGTTGCCCTCAAATACCGCGCCGCCCTGCAACTTGGCGTCGGCCTCGGGCACGATCTTGTCCAGTCCGGCGGCGTCTACCACGGTGAAGCCCTGCAGGCGCAGCATGGCCAGGAACTGGCTGTAGGCCTGGGACGGACTGACGGGTTTGTCGGTGGTTAGCGTGATGGTTCCCTTGACGCGCGGGTCCACCACCACGTTGCGACCGGTCAGTGTGGCCATGGTGCGGGCCACGGCGTCGATCTCTGCGTTGGTGAAGTTCAGCGTGATCGGGTCGCCACGCTTGACGCCGCCAGCAGGGGCAGGGGTGGGAATGGCCTGGGCCCATGAATTTATTGAAAAAAGGCCTGTAGAGGCCGTCAATAATGCGCAAGAAGCTATTAAAACTGTAGCACTTCGCTGGCGTGAAAAGGGTGGTGTGTTCATAGGACGAGGTCTCACAATTAGCCCACGGTGATGATGGAACGCGCGCCGTCGCGCCGTCCCACAATGTTCAGAAGATTCGACAATGCTTCCACGCGCTCAGGTTCAGCGCTGGCTAGCCCCTTGAAGCGCAAGCGCTGTGCGATCCATTGCCCTTCGCCTGACAGCTGCAAGCTGCCATCCAGTGTTGCCAGTTGGAGGCTGGGTTCAGGCCCGCCCTGAAGCGTGACGCGGTAGCTTCCCATGGGAGACAGGGTCGACAGACGCGAGGACACCTGCAGTGCATCCACCTGTACACGCCCGGACAAGTTTATGCGCCCCGGCACCCACTCGATCGCCACATCCTGGCTGGTGGCGACCAGTTGGCCTTGGGGTTGGACGGTATTCCAGGGCGTACCCAGCCCGGCCAGCAAACCAGCAGGCCATTGGGACCGGCCGTTGCCCAACTGCAGCCGCATCGTGTTGAAGCCTGTCACCGTCGCCTGCAACTCCAGAGGCTGCTGGGTACAGCAGTCGGCGCTGACAAAAATGCGCAGGCCGGCCCAAATAGGACGAACCTGCCAATGAATTTGACCCGGCAGGGCAACCGCCTGACCGCTACCGACGCCGCCAGACAGTACCAGCTGCGACGAGCCTTGCCAGATGCTGCCCTGCACCCCCGTCAGACTGATCTGCTGACCACTGGCCGCGCTGATGGCTGTTGCCAGCCAGTGGGCAGGTGCAAAAACAACGCTGCCCATGGCCAGACCCAGCAAGGCACCAGTCACTGCCGTGCGCCAGGGGGCCGATGACCGTGTCGCGCCAAAAGGAGTGCGTACCATGTCCATTACCGTGGGGGCAGGCCCATGACCAGCACGCCGGACCAGGTGACACCAGCCGGCGTCGCGATGCGGTTCAGCCGGGCTTCGACCGGGGTCGAGCGCGCGTTCAGTCGTACCTGCGTCAGCCATTGCGCCAGTGCGTCGGCGCTGGTGGCCTGTAGCATCACATTGGCCCGCTCGCCACTGAGGCTGATCTGCGTTGAGGCGCCCAAGGTCTGTTTGGTCGCCAGGCTCAGGGCGCGCACGGCGTCGTCGTAGCCCAGTGGCGCTTGCTGTCGTAAAGCTTTTGCCTGCGCCTGCAACGACTGCATGTGCTGCAGTTGCGTATCCAGTGCTTGTGCCTGTGCCGAGGCGGTGCGCAAGGTGTGCAAAGACGGCGCCAACAGCAGTTGCCACAGCAGTGATGCCAACACGACGGTTGTGGCAATCAACAACATCGATCTTTCGCGGGAGGCCAACTGTTTCCAGCGGGCTTGCAGCGACCCAAGGCGTGTTGAGTCCGGGTTGCCAGTCGCACGCATCATGGCTGGCGCTCCTGTTTCATAACCAGGTTGTCGCCTCGCATTTGAACGGAGTACCCATAGGCCTGCATGCGTGCGTTGACGCCGGCCAGTTCCACTGCGTCAGCGGATGGCAACTTCAAGCGCAATTCATCTGCTATAAATTCAATAGCTGCTGGCGCTGGTATCTCGGGGGCTACAGCCTGAAATCTCCCCAACATTTCCTCCATGTCCGCGCCGGATGCAACACCGTTCTGGCGTTGCAAATTGGCCAGCGAACGCTGCATTTGCAGTGGCGCGTCGATCACGACCCGTACATCCGGGAAGGTGCTGACCAGGATTTCACGGATGGCGCCGCGTTTGGCGCTGAGTGCAGATTGCGCTTTCCAGGCCCAGGCCTGCAGGCCACCCAGATTGATCACCACCAGGGCAACAACAGCCCAGCGCGCGGGTTTCCACTGGTGCGCCTGCATCAGGTCGGTGCTCCAACTGGCCAAGCGTTTCCGGGTGCGCGCGCGACGACTGCGCAACAGCTCGAATTGCGCCAGGTCCCACGCCGACCCTGCCGCGGCGAGTGCGCGCTGTGCTGGGGTTTGCAAGGCCACGCCGCCGGTGAAATATTGCTCCGCGAGTGCGGCCACGGCGGGCTCTGCCACCACTTTGGTCGGGGCTGCCCCATTCGCTGCGCTGTTAACGAGGCTCACCGATACACCCGATAGCGGCAGCACACTGGCGCCGGTGCTATGGCTCCACAGCACATGCGCGTGGTCTGGCGTGCCGACGATGTGCAGCGCTGTGGTCTCAGCCGCATCGGTTGCAGCAGGCTCCAGTTCCGGCACGATGCGGGTCACAGTCTTACCGGCCTGCTCCAGGGCCAGCAGCCAGGCATTCAGCCAGGCGCGGTTGCAGGCGGCCACCCAGATCGGTGCGCCCGCGTGGGCTTGGGGCTCAATCGCAAAGTGCAGTTGCTCGGGTTCGTCCAGCAAGCGGTCTTCGATCAACCCGTCAATGACCGAGCGCAAACGTGCGGGACTGCCGTCCTGAAAAACCCCACGATCCAGTGTGCCCTTGGGTAAATTCAGGCGGTGCCAGGACAGTTGGGCTGCCGGCACGATGGCCACAATTTCTCCGCCTGCCACGTCTGGCCAGAGCGACAGTGGCGCATCTGTATGTTGCGTGACTGTGCGGCCGTCCTCGGTCAGCACCGTGCTGCAAGGCGTCGTAGCCGTTGGCAGGCTGCTGGAAAGTGTGACGATCAGGGTGGACATGCGGATTTTTTGAGCAGTGTCATTGTAGGGGGGCCAGTTTCACGGCCCCGCCCCGCGGTCGCGCCACAGTGTCTTGACAATGAGGCCCTCACGCTGGACGACAGACCGTTCTTCGACCACGGTTTGTTCCAGTCGCAGGCGTCCCTGCACCTCAAAGAAGCGTGAGCTCACGCTGTGCTGCGCGTCGTCCAGTTCACCTGCAACTTCCGTCACCACCTTACCGGCATCGTTCAGCGTACGGAAGTGCCCGGTCTGGCGAGTGCTGGCCAAGCGCTGGGCTTGCGCCAGATCCAGGGTGGGGATGCAGGCGTGCAGCACGGTGACGCTGGCAGTATTGAGGTTGACGGGCGTGCGCACCGGCAGCACCGTGATGTAGGTGCCCAGTTTGGCAAGGCTGTTCTCGGACAATCCCAGCCAGCGCAACTGGCCGACACGCTGGGGTACCAGCGGGGCCAAGCGCGATGAGCCATTCTCAGCCGCGTTGTCCTGAGCAAAGCGCAGATTCTCCGCGACTACCGCAAGTTCAGCGGCGGGGAGCCCCAGATGCTCAAACAATCGGGCAAACGCCTTCAGCCAGGGGCCAGATACCTTGCCGTTTTCTACCAGGTTCAGCACGTTCATGCGCCCCTGCAGGTCGGTGATGTGGCCGGACAGAAATATCTGCGCCGCCGACTCTGCACTGTCGGTTGTGTTGTATTTATCGGCTGCCAGAAAAGTGGATAGTCGGGCCTCCTCAAGCGGCACAGCCCAAGGCTCACCCAGATGGTCGGCGCCCCCGGAACGGGCGTCTTCGCGCAGGATCAGGCGGGCCCAGTCGAGCGCGCCGGTCAGCACCCAGAGCGACTGCGTGCGCGTGCGTTCTGCGGTTTCCACTTCCACGCTGCGCCACTGTTTCCATAGCGCTGCAGAGGCCATGCTGGCTACCAGCGCCACCGTCAGCATGGCGGCGAGAAGCGCAGCGCCGGTCTGGCGAGTCATCATGACTTCCCTGCACCCAAGGAGGGGCGCACCCAATCGCGGGTGAGTGCTCCGCCGACCGCATCGCCAACCGGCAGGGTCAGCACCAGCCGAACGCCATCGGGCAAGTTGAGGTCGGGGCCGGCTGACTTGTTAGCGCTGGGTGAAGCCGGTGCGCCGTCGCTGGACAATGGGTTGGTCCAGGCGTCGACTCGAAAATAGAACACCTTCCACTCGTCCAGCGCGGTGATGGGTACCTCGTATTGCTTCATCGCTTGGCTCGGGTTTTGCGCCCATTGGGCTGCCGATGACCAGGCATTCTGCAGCGCTCCACGTGTGGTGACCGGGGGGGATTGCCAACGCAGCCATTGGCCCGTGCCATTCACATTTCGGCGGGTCCAGGCCACGACCAGAAGCCCGTCACCGTTTTCAGCGGTACTGCGCCGCGTAATGCGCAAGGCACGGCCGTCCCAATCCAGCGCGGCAGTGTTGGGGAGTTGTACCAAAGCATCGAGATCCGCTGCCCATTGGCTTAGCCCGGCCTGCAGCGTCATGACCTGATCGGCACGCTGCGTCAATTGCGCCTGCGTGCGGGCCATGCCGTCCAGACCACGCCAGCTCAACCCGGTCATCAATGCCATCACGCCGATGGCCACCAGCAACTCGATCAGCGTGAAGCCGCGCATTTTCATCCGTTTCGCCGCAGGGCCGCCCCAAGGCGAAACAGCCCCCTTGGGGGGGAGCGCAGTACGCAAGGCGACCAGCTTGGGGGCCATCAGTACCGCCCTATTACTGTTGACAACGCGAGCAGGGGGGTATCCTGGTCGGCAACCCCGGCTTCGACGCGCAAAAAATTGGGGTTGGGTGTGGCGCGCACGGACAAGGTAACGCTTAGACTGCGGCCGGCCTGCTCGCACGCTGTGGTGTTGTCGCCCACAGCGGGCATCTGCTTGGACAGTCGAACGCTGACCAGGGCGTTCTCGGCGCACAGCTGCGCCAGCAATAGACCGGTTTGGCGTTCAGCATTGCGTGTCAGTGCTGCAGAGGTTCGTATACCGGCGGCCAGAGCCACCGCCACGATGCCCAGTGCGACCAGTACTTCGATGAGGGTGAACCCCTTCGCTTGTGACGGTCGGTTTGGACGCAGGCTCATGGTGAGGCGGGAGCCGCGTCAGAATCCGGGCTCACCGCGAAGGGTCGAAGACCGTCGGTGACAAGTGTCAGGCTGCGCGCCGGGTCGGACAAGGATGCAAGACGGATGCGTTGCGGCCCGATGATGGGTTCGGGCCCCAGCACGATGGGGCCATTCGTGTCAGCACGCACATCGGGACCCAGCCAGGCAGAGGGCAAGGAGGACTGCGTGGCACCGTCAAAGGCAAACCCGGTTTCAGTAGTATGCCAACGGATCGTGTTTGCCGTCATGCGCGATTGCGCGCGGGCCGACTCCAGCAGCGCAGCCAGACGCTGTGCCTCGCGCTCCAGCAGGGTTTGGGCAGAGTCGCGCAGGGCCAGACTGACGCCCGCCGTAGCAATCGCCATGATGGTGATGACGACCAGCAACTCCAGCAGCGTGAAGCCTCTATTGAAACTATTCCCAGCTGCCGACGTCCGCATTTTTGCCTTCGCCACCGGGTTGGCCGTCTGCGCCAAAAGAAAGCACGTCGACCTCGCTATGAACACCCGGGTTGAGGTACTGGTAAGCACGACCCCAGGGATCATTGGGCAGTTTGTCCAGGTAATGTTTCCAATTGATCGGAACAGGGCCCTCGGCGGGTTTGGTCAGCAGCGCTTGCAGGCCCTGGGCCGATGTGGGGTAGCGCTGGTTGTCCAACTTGTAGAGTTTGAGTGCCTGCATCAGGTTGTTGACGTCCGTTCGGGCGGCCGTGCTGCGCGCATCGTCGGCGCGGTCCAGCACGTTGGGCACGATCAGTGCCGCCAGCACGCCGATGATGACCAGCACCACCATCAGTTCGATCAGGGTAAAGCCGGCCGCGAGGCCCTGACGTACCGAAAGACGCAGTGCCGGGGTTTTGAAGGGACTAGGGTTCATGGTCGGGTCAATCATAATCGCGCTATGCAAAAAAACGCTATCCAAACTTGGAGCACCAGGGGGGTCACTTTCGCGCTGGCCGCGCTGGCGGCGCTCAGTGCGACCTATTGGGTTCTGAAGAGTACGCAGGCCCACAGTGTATCGATTGCAGCGCCGGTAGCCTCGTCTGTTTTGGTGCCGCTGGATCCGCAGTCTGTTGCGCGTGCATTGGGTGGCGGCAAAGTCATGGCGGCAGCCAGCGCGGGGTCGGCCAATTCTGGTCGTGCCCCATTTGTCTTGTCAGGCGTGCTGGCTGAGGGCGCGCATGGTGGTGCGGCCCTGATATCGGTAGACGGTAAACCTGCCAAACCCTATGCGGTGGGTGCGACTGTTGATGGCAACCTGGTGTTGCAATCGGTTTCCGCGCGTCGGGCAACGCTGGCTGCTGGTGTCAACGACCCTGCGCAAATCACACTTGAACTGCCTGCGCTGAGCAAGTAATGGGGCGTGACCGGCAACCGTTTCTCGACATCCTGCGCGGTGCCGCTGTGGTGTGGATGACGGCATTCCATTTTTCATTCGACCTGAACCACTTGGGCTTCGTCCAGCAGGACTTTTACCGCGACCCGATCTGGACTGTTCAGCGAACTTGCATCTTGAGCCTGTTCCTGTTTTGTGCCGGTTTTGGTCAGGCCATGGCGGTGCAGGCGGGGCAAACCTGGGGGCGATTCTGGCGGCGCTGGCTGCAAATCGCCTTGTGCGCTGTTGCAGTGAGTGCCGGTTCGGCGCTGATGTTTCCCAACAGCTGGATTTATTTCGGCGTGCTGCACGGCATCGCGCTGATGCTGATTGTGTGCCGGGCGACTGCGTCCTGGGGACGGTGGTTGTGGTTGACGGGCTTGTGTGCGGTGCTGGTGGGGGCCTTTGCATCCGACCTGCACGCGGCATGGCGCCTGCCCGATCAGCTGGACGCCAAGTTGCTGAACTGGGTCGGCATGGTCAGCCACAAGCCCGTTACCGAGGATTACGTTCCGGTTTTACCTTGGCTGGGTGTGATGTGGTGGGGAATGGCTGGTGGACAGTTGGCCCTTTCCAAAGGCTGGATAGACCAACTGGCCGTTAGCGGCACTTTGGTTCCCGCAGCGCAACTTGCATGGGTTGGTCGCTGGAGTCTGACCTGGTACATGCTGCACCAGCCCTTGCTCATCGGGCTATTGACGGTGTTCAGCACCCTGCACTAGGGTAGTGTTTTAAGCAGTTTGAGCTGCATGGATTTTTTCCATGTTGAGGCGCTATTCGTGCGTCTGCGCTGATGCGATGACTCCGCCACCGAGGCAGACGTCACCTTCATACAACACCGCAGACTGCCCGGGTGTGACGGCCCATTGTGGTTCGATGAACTGCAGGGTAAAGCGCTGAAGGCTTGCATCCTGCAGTTGCGCCGGTGCATCGCCTTGGCGGTAGCGGGTTTTTGCCGCCAAAGGGCAATTCGTAGGAACAACACCGGCAACCCAATTCGCATCGTGTGCGGTCAGCAACGATGACTGTAACCAGGGGTGCTCATGCCCCTGGACCACCCACAGCGTGTTGGTCTGCATATCCTTGCGCGCCACAAACCAGGGCGCGTGCTCGCCACCGCCCTTTTGGGCGCCCTTCGCTTTGATGCCGCCAATGCCCAGGCCCTGGCGCTGTCCCAGCGTGTAAAAACTCAGACCCACGTGCTCCCCCAGAACGTGACCCCGCGCATCCCGAATGGGGCCTGGCTCTTTGGCGATGTAGCGGTTCAGAAAATCCCGAAAGGGGCGCTCCCCAATGAAGCAGATACCTGTGGAGTCCTTTTTCTTGGCGTTGGGAAGCCCAATGCCCTGTGCGATCTGGCGAACCTGGGTTTTGTGCAACTCCCCAATGGGAAACAGGGTCTTTGAGAGCTGTGTCTGGTTGAGGCGGTGCAGAAAGTAGCTCTGGTCCTTGGATGGATCAAGCCCTTTGAGCAGTTCGTGCAATCCAGTTTCAGGATTCTGGTGCACGCGTGCGTAGTGACCGGTCGCAATTTTTTCGGCGCCAAGGCGCATGGCGTGGTCCAGAAACGCCTTGAATTTGATTTCTGCGTTGCACAGAATGTCAGGGTTGGGGGTTCGGCCGGCCTTGTACTCGCGCAGAAACTCGGCAAACACGCGGTCTTTGTACTCGGCCGCAAAATTGACGTGCTCAATTTCAATTCCAAGAACATCGGCGACGGCGGCAGCGTCAACAAAATCGATATTGGACGTGCAGTATCCAGGGTCGTCATTGACGGCGTCCGCCGTACGGTCATCGTCCTCCCAGTTTTTCATGAAGATGCCGATAACTTCGTGCCCTTGCTGCTTCAAGAGATGTGCGGTCACCGCCGAATCGACGCCACCACTCAGCCCCACCACCACGCGTTGTTTGCTCATGGCGTGATTTTACGGATGCGCAGCGGCGCCCAGCCAGGTCGATGTGAATGTCGATGTGAATCGGATGTCCGGCCCCTATATTGGGGTGCGATTTCGTGGCGACACCAAAACGGAACGATGACCTTCACTTTTCACCGGCCCCAATTAGGCTGATAAGTGCATTCGAGCAGACCGAGCGCTACAAGCGAACTTGGGGTCGGATCACCGGTAGCGTAGCGGACGTGTGCTCTGACCCCAAATTTGCGTTGTGGCCGGGGGTAGATGCCCGAAGACGCTTTGTTGACATTCAGTTT
>CANNRR010000070.1 GCA_947508055.1 Burkholderiales bacterium | reverse complement strand
GATTTAGTAGCGTTGTTGTTTTCCGTGGTGGCAGGGTGGCGTGTTGGATGAGACCTCAACCTGAAGGCGTCTGGGAAGTCGCCAGCTTCGCAGCTTGAGCCGACCCACTCCTCTGACCGCTTCCGACATGCAAAATGACAGCGGCGGCGCGCGAAAATAGGCCGCTTTCTGATTTCGACGAGGAGCAACATGACCAACACAAGCAAACGCGGATTCCTGCAATCCGGCGCCCTGATGGCAACCGGCGCAGTGGTGGGGTGCGCAACCCCCGGCACACCCGAGAACGTGGGCCCGGTGGTCAAGGGTGATGTGATTGAGTGCCATATTGACGGCCTGCCCGAACTCAGCGTCAAAATTGTCTGAACCTGCAAAAATGGCGGGGCCCCTCTGCTTACGGACATAAAGATGCTTAACAGCGATCAGAGAAACGATTTCAACGCCTTGCTTCCCGGCAAGACCACCGAAGCCGGTGCTACCCGTCGTACCGCACTCAAGACGGCATTGGGCGTGGGTTATGCGGCATCGGTCATGCCTATCATGGCCCAAACTGCCATCAGGACCCCGTCAACCGGGCTTGCCAGTGGTGAGGCCGTTTATGCCGTGGACGGCTTCATGGTGCCCCTCTTCTACGCCGCCCCCGAGGGCAAGAAAAGCCTGCCGGTGATTCTGGTCATTCAGGAAATCTTTGGGGTGCATGATTACATTGCCGATGTCTGTCGCCGCTTTGCCAAGGCCGGTTACCTGGCGATTGCGCCCGAGTTGTATGCACGCCAGGGTGATCCCACCACCTATGGCGAAGTGGCCAAGCTGATGGCCGAATTGGTGTCCAAGGTGTCCGATGCACAGGTCATGGGCGATCTGGACGGTGCCGTCAAATGGGCTGGTCAAAACGGGGGCGACGTACAGCGGGTCGGAATCACCGGTTTTTGCTGGGGCGGTCGCATCACCTGGCTGTATGCCGAGCAGAGCAGCAACGTCAAGGCGGCTGTGGCCTGGTATGGCCGCCTGGTGGGTACCGCCTCTGAGCTTTCCCCAAAGCACCCGGTGGATTTGGCGGCCGGCATCAAGGCTCCGGTATTGGGCCTGTATGGCGGGCAGGACGACGGCATTCCCCTGACCACCGTGAGGCAGATGAAGGATGCGCTGGCTAAAGCCGGAGCCAAGGGCAATGTGGCTGCAAAGCAGTCCAAGTTTGTGGTGTACCCTCAGGCACCCCATGCGTTTCATGCCGACTACCGCCCCAGCTACCGCAAGGAGGCGGCAGAGGACGGCTTCAAGCGGGCGCTGGCGTGGTTTAAGGGACATGGTGTCGGCTGATTTTGGCGCTTACCTTCTTGCCGACCGCCCTGCGGTGTGGTTTTGATTTTTATATGGAATAGGGTTGTAGACCCCGTGGAACATGCGTAACGCGCTATGACATTGATAGCTATTTTGCTTGGAACCCTGGTCGCTGGAATTGGTTCGGTCTGGCTGGCGGCTGCGTTGAGCTTTGGCGCATTGGCGCGCTACACCCAGCACATGCTCAGCCTGGCCGCAGGTGCCCTGATGGCCACCGCTTTCATGCACCTGCTGCCCGAAGCCTTTGAGAGCCAGGCCGGTGCACATGACCTGTTTCTGGCACTGCTGCTCGGGCTGGTGTTCTTCTTTTTGCTGGACAAGGCGGAACTTTGGCACCATGGGCATGAGCACCACCACAGCCATGCACACGGCGCAGTGCACACCCACGAGCACGCACCCCCGCAGCCGGGCAGCTGGGCCGTTTTGACGGGCGATAGCGTGCATTGCTTTGGCGACGGGATCCTCATTGCATCGGCCTTCATGGCCGATATGCGCCTGGGCGCCATCGCGTCTCTGGCGGTGTTGGCTCACGAGGTGCCCCACCACATGGGTGACCTGATGGTGCTGCGCACCGGCGCCAACAACAAACGCATGGCGCTGGTCAAGGTGTCGCTGGCCGGTGCGGTTACGGCCATTGGGGGCATGGCGGGGTACTGGCTGGTGGATTTGTTGCACGACTACCTGCCGTACTTTCTGGTGGTTGCTTCGAGCAGCTTCGTCTATGTGGCGCTGGCCGACCTGATTCCGCAGTTACAAAAACGGCTGACCCTTTCGGAAACCATCGCGCAGGTGAGCTGGCTGGCTGTGGGGATTGGCATGGTCACATTGTTAAGCGGACTGGCTCACGGCGGGCATTAGGCGCCTGGCAGACAGAGCGTTCTGCTCCGTGTCCCCCGCCCGCTGCGCGGGCTCCTCCTTGACCTGCGCAGAACGCTCTGTCTGCCAGGCACCGAACGGTGCTCAGCCTTGTGCGACCGGGCGTGCAGGATCCGCGCACCACTCGCTCCAACTCCCGGCAAACAGGCTTGAACCGTGCAGCCCGGCAATCTCCATGGCAATCAGATTGGGCAGTGCACTGACGCCACTGCCACAGTGGTGTACCACCGTGGCAGGGTCGCGACCTGCAAGCAATGCATCAAACTCTGCGCGTAAATCTGCGGCGGATTTGAAGCGACCATCCGGGCCGATGTTGAGGCTGAATAGTCGGTTCAGCGCACCGGGAATATGGCCGGCCACCGGGTCCAGCGGCTCGACTTCACCGCGAAAACGCGGCGCAGCGCGTGCGTCGATCAGTGTCTGCGCGTTGTCACCTGTCGTGTTGCTCAGTCGATTTGCTACGGTTTCGATAGTTGCCAGCGCAATCACTTCGGGCGCTAGCGCGAAGTTTGATTTGCGTGTTTGCGGTTGGGCGCCGCTGGCCGTGGTCCCGCCTGTCGCCTGCCAGGCCTGTATGCCACCGTCCAGCACGGCCACGTTGGCATGGCCAACCCATTTGAGCATCCACCACAGACGGCCGCAGTAGTTGGCGTTCTGGCGGTCATAGACCACGGCTTGCGTGGTGTTGTCAAAACCGACTGAACCCAGCCAGGCCGCGAAGGCTTCGCGCGTGGGCAGTGGGTGGCGTCCGCCTGATGCGCTTGTGCCAGGGGCGGCCTTGCCGGTGGCGGGGTCCTTGGCGGCGCTGAGGTGCTTGTCCAAGTGGGCGTAGAGGGCACCAGGCAAATGAGACTCGGCATACATTGCCTCGCCAGCCTGGACATCGGCTAAGTTAAAGCTGCAGTCAAACACCATGAAAGGCTGGCCGCTGGTCATCAGGGTCTGGAGTTGGGTGGCGGAGATCAGGGTGGTGTACATCATTTTTCTCAGTGGTCTTCGGCTGGAGTATTGGGCATGGCACGGGCGCGCAAGGCAGTGGCAAGTATGCCGCTGGTGACGATAACCCCAATGCCAGCCCAACCAATGGGGGCGATCTGGTCGCCAAACAGGGTCAGGCTGTAGATGGCTGCAAATGCAATGCCGCTGTACTGCATGCTGGCCACCACCAGAGTGGCACCTTGGCTGTAGGCGCGGGTCATACACCACTGGCCAAGCGATGCCAGCACGCCAATGGGAACGACCCAGGCCGCCGCGGTAAAGCTTACCTCAGACCACGGCGTGAAGTCCGTGAACAAGGCGCCCATTGCCCCGACGACAACCGTGCCGACCGAGAAGTAAAAGACAGTGCGTACCTCAGGCTCGCCGACCTTACCCAAGGCCGTGACCTGCATATAAGCCAGCGCTGCGCCCATGCCCGAGAGCAGACCGATGACGCCTGCAAACAACTGGTTCTGGTCGATGGTGGGGCGCAGCGTCAGCACCACGCCAATGAAACCCAGCAGCACGGTACCCAACAGCGGCCCCTGGCGCTGCGCCTGGCCATAGAGCAGGCCTCCGCCCACGATGAAGGCCGCCACCCAGACGCCGCTCATGTAGTTCAGTGTCATGGCCGTGGCCAGCGGCAGGTTGGCAATGGCGTAAAACCAGGAGCTCAAAGACAGCACCCCTATGGCGCTGCGCCAGACATGCATCATGGGAACTGGCGTGCGCACCGGGGTTGCGCTGATGCGCAGCACTACGGCCATGAAAATGACGCTGACGACGCCACGGTACAGCACCAATTCCAGGGTGCCAAAACTGGCAGATGCGAACTTGATCCCGACCGCCATGGTGGCAAACAGAAACGCGCCCAGCACCATCCACAGGGCTTGCATCAGGCCCCCACGCTCCGCCGCTGCGCGGGTCGCTGCCCCCCGAGGGGGCTAATTTTCCTTGGGGCGGCCCGGCGGAAAATTGCGTCCCCCAAACTCATATCGCGCCAATTTGCCGGCGGTACCAGGCGTGGAAGTGGGGCATGCCGTCTTCCATGGGGCTTTGGTAAGGGCCGACTTCGTTGTCGCCGCGCTTGAGTAGAGCGGCGCGCCCGGCGTCCATGCGCTCGCCGATTTCGTCGTCCTCGATGCAGGTTTCGTTGTACGCGGCCTGCTGGGCCTCCACAAACTCACGCTCAAAGGCGACGATTTCTTCGGGGTAATAGAACTCGACCATGTTCATGGTCTTGTTCGGCCCCATGGGGTGAAGGGTGGATACGGTCAGCACATGCGGGTACCACTCCACCATGATGTGCGGGTAGTAGGTCAGCCAGATGGCGCCCTGCTTGGGTGCCACTCCATTGCGGTAGGCCAGCAGGGCCTTTTGCCAGCGCTCGTACACCGGGGAGCCGCCGGTTGGGTCGGCCTTGGCCAGTTGCGTGGCCACTCCCACGCTTTGCACCGAGTAGTTGTCGGCAAACTCCCAGCGCAGGTCGTCACAGGTGACAAACTTGCCCAGACCGGGGTGGAAGGGGCCAACGTGGTAGTCCTCCAGATAGACCTCGATAAAGGTTTTCCAGTTGTAGTTGCACTGGTGCATGATCACCTTGTCGAGCACAAAACCTTCAAAGCCGAGCGCTGCGCGCGGGCCCATGCCTGCCAGATCGGCAGCTACATCGCGCCCGTTTTGCTCGAACAGCAGGCCATTCCACTCCTGTAGCGGGTAGTTCTTGAGGTTCAGGCACGGGTCCTGATTAAAGTGCGGTGCACCAATCAGGGTGCCAGCCGGCTGAGGCGTGCCCTGGGTGTTGGCACCGCTGTAGGTCCAGCGGTGCAGCGGGCACACAATATTGCCACCGGCGCTGGCCACCTGGCGGCCGAAGTCGGTCACCGGATTGACCAGCGAATCGCGGCCCTTGAGCATCAGTGCCTGGCGGTGACGGCAGACGTTGGAGATAAGTTCCACTCCGCTGGCGTTGCGCACCAAGGCGCGCCCCTCCTGCTCCTGTGGCAGAGCGTAGTAGTCCCCAATATGGGGAACGCTCAAGGTGTGCCCCACATAACGGGGCCCGTGCTGAAAGATACTCTGCAGTTCACGCTGGTACAGCGCTTCGTCAAAATAGCTTGAAACTGGTAGTTGGCAAGATGCCGGCTGCAGTTGAAGACTTAAATCAGACATGTTGTCCTGACCTAAAGACTCCCCACAGGGGGATGCGCTCCATGGCGCGGGTGAAAAAAAGAAACCGGACTTTGCCAAGTGCATAGACCGGAACCGGGAGGGGGCATTGTAGCCGTGGGGTGGCGCTTAACCAGAGCGCCTAAAATCGGGGTTTACCGCTTTCTCCCCATTTTCATGTCCAAGGCCAGTGCCAAACCCATTCCCGCTGACGAAGCGACTGTAGCCGGTGTGTTGCCAGCGACCTACGAGGACGCCATGCGTGAGCTCGAGCAACTGGTGGGGCGACTCGAATCCGGGGAAATGCCTCTGGAGCAGATGTTGTCGGGCTATCAGCGGGGTGCACAGCTGCTTCAGTTGTGCCGTGACAAGCTACAGACGGTGGAAGACCAGATCAAGGTGCTGGACGGCGGCGCACTCAAGCCCTGGAAAGCCCAATGACGAGCGCTGTTGTGATGTGTGCTGCAACGTCGACGGAATTTGAACTCGATATCTGGAGCGGCGTGCGGCTTGCGCAAGTAGAGCAAGCGCTGCAGCAATGGGTCACGGTTGATGCACCGCAGGGTCAGAACCACGGTGCACCCGCCCATCTGTTGGATGCCATGCGCTACGCCGTGCTCGACGGTGGCAAGCGTCTGCGTCCACTTCTGGTGCTGGCCGCGCACGAAGCGGTGTGCCACGGGGATGGCGTTCAAACTCTCAACGCCGCCATGCGTGCCGCGTGTGCGGTGGAGTTGATCCATGCCTATTCCCTGGTCCACGACGATATGCCCTGCATGGACAACGACGTCCTGCGCCGCGGCAAGCCCACCGTGCACGTGCAGTTTGGCGAGGCCTGTGCGTTGCTGGCAGGAGACGCATTGCAGGCTTTGGCATTCGAGTTGCTGACACCCCAGGACGGCTCGGTGCCCGAGGTCACGCAAGCGCACCTGTGCGCGTTGCTGGCCCGTGCTGCGGGCAGCGCAGGGATGGCCGGCGGGCAGGCCATCGATCTGGCCAGCGTGGGGCTGCCATTGACAGAGTCGCAGTTGCGCGAAATGCATGAACTCAAAACTGGCGCCCTGTTGCAGGCCAGCGTGGTAATGGGTGCCCAGTGTGGAGGACCCAGCGCACAGGCCGTGGCCGCATTGCAGACCTTCGGGGCCGCCATTGGCCTGGCGTTCCAGGTGGTGGACGATATTCTGGACGTAACTGCCGACTCCAGCACCCTGGGCAAAACGGCTGGCAAGGACGCCGACAACAACAAGCCTACCTACGTTGCGCTGATGGGTTTGCAGGCCAGTCAAGCCTACGCGCAACGACTGCTGGCTCAGGCACAGTGCGCGCTGGATGGCAGTGGTCTGGCCCGCACCCAGGCCCTGCGCGCCCTCGCCGACATGGTCGTCAACCGTGCGCATTGAGTCCATTGCATTGAATAAAAATGGCCACTAGCCCCCGAATTACCTGCGCAAGACGCTACTAAAAATATAGCATATGCCGAAAATCCAATTCCCTTTGTTGCACACGATTGACAGCCCCTCGGACCTGCGTCTGCTGGAGCGCGATCAGCTGCGCGAATTGACCGACGAATTGCGCGCCTTTCTTCTTGATAGTGTGGCCAAGACCGGTGGGCACCTCAGTTCCAACCTGGGTACGGTGGAGTTGACGGTCGCCTTGCATTACGTGTTCAACACACCGCATGACCGCATCGTGTGGGACGTGGGCCACCAGACCTACTCGCACAAGATCCTGACTGGTAGACGCGACAGCATGCCCACGTTGCGCCAATTGGGTGGTTTGAGCGGATTCCCTCAACGCACTGAGAGTGAATACGACACCTTTGGCACGGCGCACTCCAGTACCTCCATTTCTGCTGCACTGGGAATGGCACAGGCCGCGCGCATACAGGGTATCGAGCGGCACTCCATCGCGGTGATTGGGGACGGCTCCATGACCGCCGGCATGGCGTTTGAGGCGTTGAACAACGGCGGCGTGTCCGAGTGCAACCTGCTGGTCATCCTCAACGACAACGACATGAGCATCAGCCCGCCCGTGGGCGCGCTCAACCGCTATTTCGCAAAGCTCTTGAGCGGGCGTTTCTACGCGTCTGCCAAGAACGTGGGCAAAAGCGTGCTCAAGGGTGCGCCGCCTCTTTTTGAATTGGCCAAGCGGCTGGAAGAACAGGCCAAAGGCATGGTCGTGCCCGCAACGTTGTTCGAGAAGTTCGGGTTCAACTACATCGGCCCGATAGATGGCCACGATCTCGACTCGCTTATCCCTACGCTCGAGAACATTCGCCAGCTCAAGGGTCCTCAATTTCTGCATGTGGTGACCAAGAAGGGGCAAGGGTACAAACTGGCCGAGGCCGACCCGGTGGCCTACCATGGTCCCGGCAAGTTTGATCCCAGTGTGGGTCTGCAAAAGCCCAGCGTCGCGCTCAAGCCCACTTTCACCCAGGTCTTTGGCCAGTGGCTGTGCGACATGGCCGAGCAGGACAAGCGCCTGGTGGGCATCACACCCGCCATGCGAGAAGGTTCCGGCATGGTCGAGTTTGAGCAGCGCTTCCCGCAGCGTTACTTTGATGTCGGTATTGCCGAGCAGCATGCCGTGACCTTTGCCGCAGGGTTGGCTGCCGAGGGGCTCAAGCCGGTGGTGGCCATTTATTCCACCTTTTTGCAGCGTGCCTATGACCAGCTAATTCACGACGTGGCAATTCAGAACCTGCCCGTGGTGTTTGCGCTGGACCGCGCCGGGCTGGTGGGCGCCGATGGTGCCACCCATGCCGGTGCGTATGACATTGCATACCTGCGCTGCATTCCCAACATCAGCGTGGCCTGCCCGGCGGATGAAAATGAGTGCAGACAACTGTTGAGCACGGCGTTTGCACAGGACCATTCGGTGGCCGTGCGCTATCCGCGTGGCGCCGGTGCCGGGGTTGCGGTGCAGGCCGGCCTCGATGGCCTGCCTTTTGGCAAGGGCGAGATTCGTCGTTCGGGCACCAGTGGCATCGCCATTTTGGTGTTTGGAACCTTGCTCTACCCGGCGCTCGAAGCGGCACAGGCAGTGGGCGCGACGGTGGCCAATATGCGCTGGGCCAAACCGTTGGATACGGAACTGCTCTTGCAGGTGGCACGCAGCCACCAGGCGCTGGTGACGGTAGAGGAAGGCTGCATCATGGGTGGCGCTGGCAGTGCAGTGGCCGAGGCGCTGCATGCGGCAGGAGTTGAATTGCCGGTGCTGCAACTGGGGCTGGACGATGCATTTATCGAGCATGGTGACCCCGTGCGTCTGCTCGCTATGCAGGGGCTGGATGCAGCGGGTATACAGGCGTCCATTGCGCGCCGATACGCCACACTGCTGACGCCGGTAGCGCGTGCTGCCTGAGGGTGAGAAGGTCTCGGCTTACAGAATGCTGAAGACTTCGGCGTTGAATTGATTTCGAGGGAAAACCCCCACCTTTGGTATCCCACGGGTTTCTACAATCATGGGCGACTCATAGAAGTCCTTGCCGCGCAGAAATTTCTGTTCGATAAGATTGTTTAACCCTTGTTGGAGTACCTCAATGGATCGTCGTTCAATTCTTAAAAACGCCGGCATAGCCGGCGTCCTTGCAGCCGGTGCTGCGCCTGCTGTGCATGCACAGGCGGCCATTCGCTGGCGCTTGGCATCGAGTTTCCCCAAGTCGCTGGATACGATTTACGGCGGGGCCGAGGTGTTCGCCAAGGCTGTTAAGGCTATGTCGGGCGGCAAGTTTGAAATTTCTGTGCATGCGGGCGGCGAACTGATGCCTCCGTTTGGCGTGGTTGACGGCGTGCAGAACGGCACCGTGGAAATGTGCCACACGGTTCCCTATTACTTCTATGGTAAAAATCCGGCCTTCGCGTTGGGTTCTGCGATTCCGTTCGGCCTCAATGCCCGCCAGATGACCGCCTGGATGTTGCATGGCAACGGCCGCAAACTGATGAACGAACTGTACGCGGGCTACAACATGGTCAGCTTTGCTGGCGGCAATACCGGCACGCAGATGGGTGGCTGGTTCCGCAAGGAAATCAAATCGACTGCCGACTTCAAGGGCCTGAAGATGCGTTTGGGTGGTGCTTTGGTGGGTGAGGTGATGACCAAGCTGGGTGCCGTGCCGCAGAGCATTCCTGGCGGTGAGGTTTATCAGGCGCTGGAAAAAGGCACCATTGATGCTGCCGAGTGGGTGGGTCCGTATGACGACCAAAAGCTTGGCTTCAACAAGGTTGCGCCCTTCTATTACTACCCCGGCTGGTGGGAGGGCGGCCCAGAAGTTGACTTCTTTATCAATCAGAAGGCGCTGGACGGTTTGTCGGCCGAAAACAAGGCAATTATTGATGCGGCCAGTCAGCTCGCGGCAGTCGATATGCTGGCCAAGTACGACGCCTTCAATCCAAAGGCACTGAAGCAGTTGGCTGCTGCCAAGACCAAGATCCTGCCGTTCTCCCAGCAGGTGCTGGAAGCTTCGTTCAAGGCCTCCATGCAGGTGTTTGCCGAGAATGACGCCAAGAGTCCGGAGTGGAAGAAGATCTATGCCGATCTGCGCGAGTTCCAACGCGACCAAGTTCTGTGGTTCCGTTTCGCAGAATCCCGTTTCGATAGCTTCATGGCTTCACAGAAGCTGTAATTGCCACGCTATTTGTGTTGCACCAAAAACCCCCGCCTTGCGGGGTTTTTTTTGGTGCGCTGTTTGCTCCGATTCGTTTTTGCTAGTGCCTTGGTCCAACTGGTCGCCTGCACGGGCGCCGGTCCGGTTGTGACGTTACCAATCGAACGGTCTGCATCGACAGTTCCCGGTTTTGAAGGTTGGCAGCACTATCCACTGCCCGGTAAACAAGCGACTGAATTCTCTTTTGTTCGACGGGACGGTCGCAATACCGTTGAAGCCAGAGCCAGCGCATCGGCCAGCATGCTGAGGTACCGCATGCGGGTGAATACCCATAAGCTCGGAAAAATCAAGTTCTCCTGGATGGTCCCGGAATTGATTCAACAGGCAGATATGGCCTTGCGTGAAGTCGATGATTCGCCGGTCAGGGTTTTTCTGGCGTTTGACGGCGATCGCAGCCGGTTTTCGATGAAAAACTCGATGCTGTCCGAGCTTTCTCTTGCCATCACAGGTGAGCCTCTGCCCTACGCGACGCTGATGTACGTCTGGTGTAACACGCGACCAGCGGGCACCGTCATCATTAATCCGCGCACCGACCGCATTCGCAAATTGGTTGTTGAATCAGGACCAATCCGTCTCAGCCGCTGGCTCGACTATGAGCGCAACATCCGAGCCGATTTTGAGCAGGCTTTCGGGGAGGCCCCGGGCGACTTGGTCGGCATCGGGATCATGACGGATACCGATAACACGCACACCGTCACGCGCGCCTGGTATGGGCAGCTTGATCTGACATCTGACCACTGAAAGACCGGGGTGCTGCTCTGTATATTGTGTGGTACCCCTTAACGTAACAAGTAATAGGAGACTTCGGGATGCCGTGTTTGGAAAGAACAGCCGCTATCGTATGTCGCGGCATTGCAATTTGCGACAACGATGAGTCCATTGCGCCCATCGAACGCGATGACATTCTTGGTTTGTTCAAAGCGCTGGACCTGGCGTCGGATGTGCAAGTGGAAAGCCGCTTGCAAGACGGAATCCGCACTTTTCGCATCTGGTTGAAAGAATCTCGGGCCATGCAGTGGGCCCCAGGCTTTGACACACTGAAGTTGTCCCATACTCTGCACCTCGACACGATGGGCTGTCCGGATGACCTGACGCGCGAGGTGGTCGTGACCATGCTGATGGGGCCAGTCGCATTTGAATTTCCCAGCGTTCAGGAGCTCGCTTGTGCGGTGCGCATCCGGTGCAATGTGGTGCAGGCTGCGCGCATTACGAGTCTTGCCTTTCATACCAGCGAGGCAGAGCGCCCGGAGGATTGTTGGGCGTATGACGAGGACTATGGGTTTATTGTGCGCCCGGGCGTTTCATTGGTCACCGCTTTGATGAAGGCCACACAGCCTGCGTTTTCGGGGGCGCTGTTTTCATTCTCCTGCTATCGCGCGTCCGAGTATGTGATTCTGTTGGGCATGGCGCAGGAAATGGAGCGCTGCAACCCCGATCTGTATGCGCAACTACAGCAATTGTGGTCGCGTCGGCCGATCAAGTCGGGCGAGTTTCACGACGTTTTTCTGCGAGAACAGGGGTCTATGGCGGACCCGCTGCCGCCGCGGTTCTTTGTGCCTGGTGATCGGACCTGGTTTCGCAATCCTGACGAAGCATCCGCCGATGCATCGGGGTTTGAGGGCTCGTGGGTAATGTACCTGGGTGGGGGGCTGTTTTCGAATTTTTGGCAGCACGATCAGCCCTACACGATGGAAGCCAAGTGCCTGGAAATCTACCACTGGCGAGATGGGCTCTACCGCGATGCGAATGGTGACGAACGCATTGACGAAGCCAAAGTGGCACAGTTGGTAGAGCGCACCCTGCAGAACCCCACCGAAGTGGCGCGCATCCTGAAACGCATGGAGCGATTCCGGGAACCTCGCGGTGTCTACACCGAGGTTGGCGGATGTCTGGATGCGACCCGTGAATTTGCGCGCTGGGTGTGCCCGGGCACCACGGATCTCGTTTTGCCCGCAGCTTGAGTTCGCATGCGTCGCAACTCGCTGATCGATGGACTCAAAGTCATTGCATCGCAACTGATTGTCTGGCATCACCTGTCTGCCTACGGCCCCTTGTCCGATGTCTGGGACGTTTCGGCGACGCTATCAAGCGACTGGTTCTTTGAGTATGGCCGCATGGCGGTCCAGTTTTTTTTGGTGATCGGGGGCTTTCTGGCTGCCAGGGCCCTGACACGCCAGGCGTATCTGAAGGCCTCCGATGCCGCAAGTTTGGTGGTCAGGCGCTACTTTCGGCTCGCGCTTCCACTGCTTGCGGCACTGGCCATTGCGATACCCAGCAGCATGCTGGCCAGGTATTGGGCAACCTTTCAGTTCTTTCCGGCCGCGCCGACCTGGGGACAGTTTTGGTCCCATGTGCTTTTGATTCAAACGATCACGGGTGATAAGTCCCTGTCAGCCGGTGTGTGGTACATCGCCATTGATTTTCAGCTCTACATCCTGATTGTGGTGCTGGCCTGGCTGGGCGGGGGATTGTTGCGCTGGGGTGTTGCAGGCGTGATGCTGGCATCTTTGCTGCACTTCAATCGGTCATCTGATCTTGACAACTGGGGGATTTACTTTTTCGGCGCTTATGGGCTGGGGGCGCTGGCTTATTGGGCTGCAAGCTATCGCCGCCCGATGGTGCAACTTGGCTTGCTGGGTTTGATTGTGGTCGTTACTTTGGTTGTTGACTTTCGGGGGCGCATTGCTCTGGCGGGGTGTATTGCCGTGCTGTTGGGGTGGTTTCAAAGTCGTGATCGTAGTCAACTGGCAGTTCTTTCGATGCCGCCCGCATTGGCGCGCGCTCTGGCCGTCTGGGGAGACCGCTCATACGCACTGTTCCTGGTGCATTTCTCGGTGGTCATGCTCGCCAATGCGGTGTATTCCAGGCTGGAATGGGATAGCACCGCAGGTGCGACCTGCGCGATCATGGGTTGCTGGGCCATGAGTATGGGTTTGTCAGTGATCTTTGAGCGCTGGGTTGAGCGTCCGCTGAATCGCCTTCAAAGTCGGGTGTATCACCGCAGCAAGACAACGCAGCCGTCGTTTCTCTAGACCACTGCCCAGGCCAGCAGGCCCAAAAAGTAGAGCATGACAATGCCGACCCCGCAGGGGTCGGATGTGTGTCGATTTACTTCTTGGCCTCCTTGTCCATGGAGTCCTGCATGGCCTTCATGGGGTCGTTGTCGCTAGTCGCCGGTACCGATGGATCCAGAGACGGCGTTTGCTGTGTTGGCGCAGATGACATGTCGGCTTCCATCTGGGCACCGATCTTGTCCATGTCATAGACCTCTTCCTTGTCCAGGCCGCTCGACACAATGCCCGGGAAGAAGATGATCAGGCCCACCATCACGACCTGGATGATGACGAATGGGACAGCACCCCAGTAGATCTGCATGGTGGTGACTGGCGGGATTTCTTTCTTGGTGATACGGTCAAGGTACGGAATCGTTGGCGCCACACTGCGCAGGTAAAACAGCGCAAAGCCAAAGGGTGGGTGCATGAACGAGGTCTGCATGTTCACGCCCAGCAGCACGCCAAACCAGATCAGGTCAATACCGAGTTTTTCTGCTACCGGAGCGAGCAGCGGGACCACGATAAACGACAACTCAAAGAAGTCGAGGAAAAATGCCAGGAAGAAGATCAGCAAGTTGACCACGATCAGGAAGCCAATCTGGCCGCCGGGCAGACCGGTGAGCAAATGCTCTACCCACTTGCCTCCATCCACACCCTGGAATACCAGGCTGAAGATGGTGGAGCCAATCAGGATGAACACCACAAAGCTGGCCAGTTTGGTAGTGCTGGTCAGTGCCTGTTTGAGCAGCTTCATGCTCAGGCGACCGCGCGCCATCGCCATGATGAATGCGCCCAGTGCGCCCATGGCTCCGCCTTCGGTCGGTGTGGCAATACCCAGGAAGATGGTGCCCAGCACCAGAAAGATGAGCAGCAATGGGGGAATGAGTACAAAGGTTACGCGCTCGGCCATGCGAGACAGCAGTCCCATGCGGGTGACTTTGTTGATGGAGGCAATAACAAAGGCCAGCATGACCCCGGCGCACATCGACACCACAATGGTTTCGTCGGTGGCAACGCTCTCCACCTTCTCACCCTTGAACCAGCTGAGAACGTCGGCGTAGTGCTCACCAAAATACACCGCTACCGCAGTGGAAATAATGGTCAGGATCAGCAACGACATGAGGCCGCTCTTGCCGTTGTCTTCGCGTATGGTGCGCGCCTCAGGCGGCAGGGCCGGTACCCAGGCCGGACGAAAGATGGCAACCAGCACGACATAACCCACATACATGGCGGTGAGTGCAAACCCTGGAATGAACGCGCCTTTGTACATCTGCCCCACGCTGCGGCCCAGCTGGTCGGCCAGAATGATGAGCACCAGGGACGGCGGAATGATCTGTGCCAGGGTGCCCGAGGCGGCGATCACACCCGAGGCGACGCGCCGGTCATAACCGTATCGCAACATGATGGGCAGAGAGATCAGCCCCATGGAAATGACCGATGCTGCCACCACGCCAGTCGTCGCGGCCAGCAGCGCCCCGACAAAAATCACAGCAAATGCCAAACCACCACGCACCGGACCGAAGAGCTGGCCAATGGTTTCCAGCAGATCCTCAGCCATGCCGCTTCGCTCTAGAATCAGCCCCATGAGGGTGAAGAACGGAATGGCCAGCAGCGTGTCGTTTTGCATGATGCCGAACAAGCGAAGCGGCAAGGCTTGTAACAACGCTTCGGGCAACATGCCCAACTGCACGCCGACAAATCCGAAAAACAGGCCACAGGCACCCAGACTGAATGCCACCGGAAAACCCATCAGCAGAAAAACGATCAGCCCGCCAAACATGATGGGGGCCATATTATTGATAATGATTTGCATGACTGATGCTCCTATCAGGCGGCTTTGTTCTTGGATTCGGCAAGTTGGCGAATGGCCTCTGCCAGCTCTTCTTCAGCCGTCTTCTCGATTTTCTTGAGGGTGGGGTCCTCAATCAGGCCTTGCAAGAAAGCCAGTCGCTTGATGAGCTCCGACCAGCCTTGCAGCAACAAAAGGGAGAAGCCCAGCGGCATCATGGCGTACACCGGCCAGCGAATAAGCCCCCCTGCGTTGGATGACATTTCGCCGGTTTGGTAGCCCCGCAGGAAGAACGGGATGCTGTAGTACAGAATGGCAAGGCACACCGGTGTGAGGAAGAATGTGAAACCCAGCACGTCGATCCAGATTTGGGCGCGCTTGGTCAGCCGGCTGGAGACCACGTCAATCTTGACATGCTCGCCGTTAAGCAAGGTGTAGGCTGACGCAATCAGGAACGATGCAGCAAACAGATACCACTGTACTTCCAGAAAAGCATTGGAGCCGACATTGAATGCTTTGCGAACTATGGCGTTCACGGCGCTGATAACGGTGGAGGCCAGGATCAGCCAGATCACATGCTTGCCGATCTGGCTGTTCAACCAGTCGACTGCTTTTGAAAATTTCAATAGGGCGTTCATTTTGTCTCCACAATGAATAGGTTTTCCTCAGGCGCGAGAGGTGCTTCGGGCCGTGCGCAAAGTCTATAGCCGTTTGCGCACCATGGCTTTAATAAAGCTGACGGTATAGGCTGTTTTGCGCTCGGGTAAACCCGCAGTTTGGAGCCCGGTGCGGCTGTCGATCAGGATCAGGGGAAGAGCTGGTGCTCGGCAATGTAGTACACCGCCCCACCCAGGTAGCCCATCAGTGCCAGCCCGCTGATCTTGCGCATGTACCAGATGAAGTCAATCTTCTCCAGGCCCATGGCGGCCACACCGGCGGCTGAGCCGATGATCAGAATGGAGCCACCGGTGCCGGCGCAATAGGCAATGAATTCCCACAGGAAGCTGTCAGGCGGGTATTGCTGCAAGTTATACATGCCCATGGAGGCCGCCACCAACGGGACGTTGTCGACCACGGCACTGACCAGCCCGATGATCATCACAATCACGTCCTGGCGGCCCACGGTTTTGTCCAGCCACTGGGCAATGCCGGACAGGATGTGGGTGTGCTCCAGAACAGCGACTGACAGCAGGATGCCGATAAAGAATACTACCGAACTCATGTCGATGCGGGTTAGCGCGCGCACCAGCGTCAGGCGCTGCTTGCGCAGGTCTTCTTCTTTGCGGTGAACCAGATCACCGACCAGCCAGACAAGGCCCAGGCCAAACAGGATGCCCAT